>JBAXYJ010000161.1:0-6880 GCA_041670885.1 Clostridiaceae bacterium | reverse complement strand
TATTCTGGAATTTGTATTTGAAGGAATAAATCTTTTTTTAATTCAGTTCATATTTAAAATAGATTTAAATATTATGATGAATAATCCTATTTTAAAAACTTTATATGGATTGCCATCAATTATTTTATTTGGAATTTTTGTTATAGCATATTATAACAGACTATTAAAACGAAAAGAGCTGAAATATATTTAGTATGGAAAAATTAACGAATAATATTGCAGAAAAAATAGGTTCAGAGCTAGGTCTTGATAAAGATGGCAAAGAGGTAATTGCCTATGGTACATTTGCCATATTACAAACATTGCTTTCCATAGCTGTTACAGTCATAACAGGATATTCATTTGGTGTTCTAACCGAGACTTTAATAGTTTCCTTTACCATAATTATACTTAGAAAATACTCAGGAGGTATCCACGCTAGCTCACCAGGAATTTGTGCGGTTGTCAGCGCAGTGGTAGCTGTAGGACAAGCTTTATTAATAGTTTTTATAATTACCCCATTAATAAGCTTTAAAATAGTTATAATTTTAGGTTTACTATCCTTCTCATGGTCTTACTACATAATATATAAATTATGTCCAGTGGATAGTGCTGCTAAGCCTATAAAAACCATAAAGAAGAGACAAAGAATGAAAAAAGCATCTATATTCATTTTATGGGTCTATGTGGTAATTGTATTACTAAGCAGTATTATGTATCTCCATACTGGTGAGATAAGATTTTTAACTTATTCTCTATGCATCTATGGAGGTTCAATATGGCAAAGTTTTACGCTTACCCATGGTGGGCATATAACAATACAGCAAATAGATACTTTTATTCATAAATTTTTAAATTTTATAAGGAGGCGAAAATAATATGAAAAAGAAGTTATTTACATTAGTTGCAGCCGTTACAACTCTTGTTGCAGCTACTGTTGCTTCATCCGCATGTTTCTGGCTTATATATCAGCCAGAAGAGCCTAAATGCTTAAGAGAAGAGTAGGCTTTAGGTAAAAAATGCTTAAGGTCGCTTTTGACGATCTTAAGCACTTTGCATTTAATTAGTTAAAAAATGAACAAATGATTAGGGTAGTGAGAAGATGAATAAAATTGGATCAAATAAGACAAAACAAATAAATGATATTCTTTCAGTAGTAAAATTATCTTCATTATTATTCTCTGGTATGGGATTTTGGGAATACTTTTTAAATATTAACAAAATTATTCCTGAACCAAATAATTTATTTTATATAGAAATAATTATTTCGTCAATTTTAATATTGACTTTAATTTACTGTACCTGGGCATTTACTGCAGTTAATAAAATCAGCAAGAAGAATATTCACTATGTACAAACAGCAGAAAACTTTATAATCGTTTTAATATTTTTTATAGTTATACTCGTCTCAGGCGCTCATACAAGTGAATTTAAGTTCCTATTTTTATTTATTATAATTACGACTACAATACAGTCCGGTATGAAGCAGGGAATGATTATAGCCTGTTTCTCTTCCTTTTGTATTTTAGCAATGGACCTTTATTATGCACCAAATTCAGCTGTAAATCAGTATTTTCAAAATGATTTGATTATGGCGGGTATTTTTATACTTACTGCCTGGCCATTAGGTTTTTACGTAAAAATTGCTAATGAACATATTGAGGAACTTAAGAATCTGGCAAATGAGGATGGTCTCACCGGACTATATAATCACAGGTTCTTTCACGACGCTTTAAAAGAAAAAATTATATCTTGTGAAAAGAATATGACTTCTATTTCAATGATATTTATAGATATTGATTATTTTAAAAATTATAATGATCTTTATGGTCATCAAAGCGGAGACAAGGTGCTGAGAATTATCGGAGGTCTGCTTAAAAATTCCGGAGGAAAAGATGATATAGTGGCAAGGTATGGCGGAGAAGAATTTGCTATACTTTTACCGGATACATCAGAGAAAGATGCAATTATAATAGCAGAAAATATAAGAAAAAATGTAGAAGAAACCTATTTTGAGGGCGAGGAGAATCAGCCTAACGGTAAAATTACTGTTTCAATAGGAATTTCTGTATATCCGAATAAAGCAAAAAATGATGTTGAACTTATAAAAAGTGCCGATGATGCACTATACAGAGCAAAGTTTTTCAATAAAAACAGAATAGAAACCTATACTTCTATTCTTGATGAATTAAAGAAAGATATAGATGAAGAACATATTGATTTGGTTACATCAATAAAAACTTTAATAAGTGTAATTAATGCAAAAGACAGATACACCTATGGGCATGTTGAAAGAGTTGTGTTTTACTGCAAACTGCTGGCGAGTAAGCTTAAGCTAAGTGAAGAAGATAAGAAAAACTTTATTTATGGTGCTTACATGCATGATATAGGCAAAATAAATATATCTAAAGATGTATTACTTAAAAAAATGCCTTTAACAAAAGAAGAATGGGAGATTTTAAAGCAGCATTCTGCAGATGGGGTGGAAATTATAAAGCCTGTTAAATCACTTAATAATTTAATTCCTATGATACTGCACCATCATGAAAGATATGACGGAAAAGGATACCCCGCAAATCTAAAAGGAGAGGACATACCTTATCTGGCAAGAGCATTAACTGTAGTAGACAGTTTCGATGCTATGACTTCAAACAGGCCATACAATAAAAGGAAAACCTATCTGGAAGCTATTGAAGAGCTTAAAAAATGCAGAGGAAGTCAGTTTGACCCGGAAATTGCAGCTGCTTTCATTGAAGCTATTAAAGAAAATAAGGATAATCTTGAAATTTAGCAGATAATTTACACAGATTGTTTAAATTAGAGTATATATGATTAATTTTATGGAAATTACTATGGGAGAAAACTCTTGTAGTAATTTTTATTTTTAGCTACTAATCTTACTAGGACTAAAGTACAATATTCATTTATATAAAATATTTTAGAACCGTCCCAAATCAATTTTCAGATTGCCTTGGGAAAAGTTGAATAGATTCATTAGCGTTTAAATTAAGTTGTGCTGCAATATCTTCTATTTTCATATTACCTCTATAAGTATTTGTTAAAATATCACCTATTTTTGCATCTTTGTTTCCAATTTTTATATTTGTTATATAATTCCAGCGAGCCTGAGCATATCCCGGTAAAATTTTGACTCCCTCAATATAATTATCATTTTCGATTCTATTATACTCTGTTTTTAGGCCTTCAATTTTAATATTTGAGAAATAGTCATTAATAATTTTTTTATCTTTAACCATAGGTAAGGAAGATACTATTGTATTATCCTTTTGGGATATCTCCATGCGTTTAGTAAAGCCTTCTAAGGAATATGCAGACATATACTTAGCAAATTCGTAGGCTTCTCTAGGGTGTTTGGAATCCTTTGATATGATAAGAAAGTCGGGTACAATACAAGTACGACTTCCTGGAATTCCAGTAAAACCTACCTTGAAAGGAAGTTTTGAATAATCCCCTGAGACCCAGGATCCATCAAACTTCAAAGCCACAGTTCCTGCGTTCCAAGCTTCCCAATCATTATTTCCCTGCAGTTTTTTCTTATCCTGCTTGGAAAGATTAGCATAGGTCTGTTTACTAGTATAAATAGTTTTTGCTAAATTTACTCCTGCTTTAAATTCACTTGAATTAAGATTGAATTTCCCTCCATCCCAGGTATACCAGCCAAATTCCTTATTAACTGCAGCCGGGTACCAATCAATAATACTGCTTTCATCAGCTAGTCCAATGCTGCCATTATTAATATTTGTCATTTTCTCTACAATAGTTTTAAACTCATTCACAGATAAATTACTGCTTGGTAAATTTACCTTCTGTTTTATAAAAAGATCTTCATTATAAAAATAACCATCTAAATACATACTTGTAGGTACAGCAATAACCTTGCCCTTTATTTGAACTGCCTCTTTTAAAGCTTTAGGTATGTTCTCCCATTCACTATCTTCACTAACAATATTTGTAATGTCTGCACACCAGCCATTTGTATCTGCTTGTGGATTACTTGCATACATAAATATATCCGGTAATGCCTTATTTTTAGCTGCTTCATTAATAGCAGCATCGTAGTTTTTCACGAAGCTTTCATCTATTTCAACTTTAATATTAGCATGATTTTTATTAAAGGCATCTATCATTTGCCTTTCTACACTATTATTCTCTTTTATATCTAAATTCCAGGCGGCATATTTTATTGTAACTATATTTTGATTTTTGCTGCAGCCGGATAAAGTTACAACAATGAAAAAGGTCAATACTAAACATATAACCTTAGTTGTTCTTTTCAAATATACCACCTCCAATATTTAATGAGGGAATGCAAGTAATACATTAAAAACTTCCTCTTCATTTTTCAATAAGGCTTCAACCACATCCGGTGCAAATTGGGTTCCGCTATTTTCTTTATAATACTGAATTATTCTTTCTCTGCTCCAGGGTTCTTTATAGCAGCGTCTTGAACCAAGGGCTTCAAATACATCTGCTACTTGTACAATTTCACAGGCTTTTGGTATCTCCCCGCCTTTTTTACCTTCTGGATAACCCTTTCCATAATATCTTTCATGATGATAATGGGCTATATCTGCTGCAATTTTAAGCATTGGTAATTTTGAATCTTTTAAAATATTATAGCCTACAGTTGTATGTTTTTTTATTTTCTCAAATTCTTCTATTGTAAGTTTTCCGGGTTTTAATAATATATTATCCCCTATTCCAATTTTCCCTATGTCATGTAACACACTTGCCTTGGATATAGTTTCACCCTCCTCCTCACTATAGCCCATCTTTTCAGCTAATACTCTTGTTATCTCTGAAACCCTGCGGGAATGAGCTCCTGTAGAGTTATTTCTATTTTCCACAATCTCAGTGATTCTATAGATAATTTCATTTTGAGTCTCTCTTATATTCTTGTTAATCATAAAATTATCAATAGCCAGTGAAAAGTTATTCAAAAATATTTTAATTATATCAATATTATCTGAATTTAATTTTGTCTCTAAAATAATATAATTTTTAATTAGTTTATCTTTGCTCTGCTTATAAATTGCTATAAAATCACCTTGACGCAGCAATAATCCGTCTTCCTTGCTTTCTTGAATTTGTTTTACAATTTTCTTTATATCTTCATGACAATTGTCAATATTAAGAGTTTCTCCAATTAAGTGTTCATATTTTCCGGTTGCTGCTAATATCTTTGCTGAATCCATAATTTGAACAAAGGCCATTCCATCAAAGTTTCTATCTTCATCTCTTACATAAATAGAATCACCCTCAATATCATATAAGGACATTACCTGTATGAGCATACCATTAATGAATTCAGTAAAAGAATGATATTTAAATAAATCCTGAGATGCATTAATAATTTTGTTTAAGCCAAGCTTTTGTCTATTTAAACTTTTAATATTTTTATGTGCACGAAGGCATACATACATTGTACTGAACAATTTTTGTACTGTTAATTCAGTTTTAGATTTATAATCATCGATTTCATATTCAACTATTATCTTATTCTCAGGTGCTTTGCCAGGCTGCCCGGTTCGAAGTACAATACGGGTAATATTATTTTTCAAATTTTCCCGAAGATATTTAACTACCCTAAGTCCTGCTTCATCATCCTCCATTACTACATCAAGAAGTATTATTGCAATATCATTATTTTCGTTCAAAAATTCTATAGTTTCTTTACAGGAATATGTATCATAAAATTCAAGTTTATCACCTTCAAGCTCAAAACTTTTCAAAACCATCTTCGTCATTTTATGAACTTCCTCTTCATCATCTACTATAAGAATCTTGTAGAAATTATGTGGTCTGACTATATCTTCAGCAGCTTTTGGTACTACTGAATCTAAAAAGTCAATTTTTAAGTTCTCCTCATTAATATTAACAAAATCTTTATTTGCCATAACCAGCCTCCTAAATTGGAATCTTTATAACAAAAGTTGTACCTTGTCCTACTATGCTGGTAACAGATATATACCCATTTAACTTTTTTGTCACCAGATTATATACAATATTTAAACCCAATCCACTTCCTCCAACATTTTTTTTAGTTGTAAAAAACGGATTGAAAATTTTACTGATATTTTCCTTGCTTATTCCACAGCCATTGTCTGAATATTGAAGGTTAAAAATATTATTCTCCTTAAAAGCAATTATCTCTATATTCCCATTTTCTATTTCAGCAAAACCATGAATTATGGAATTCATAATAAAATTAGTTAATATCTGAGCCAATATACCGGGATAACCTTTAATTGTAAGTTCTTCATCACACTGAATATTAAAACTATGATTATGTTTTTTATATTCATGCTTCAAGCTTATAATTATGTTATGAATGTATTGGCTAACATTAAATTCCTCCAGAGTTTCA
The DNA here is from genome assembly GCA_041670885.1 of Clostridiaceae bacterium. Classification (GTDB taxonomy): domain Bacteria; phylum Bacillota; class Clostridia; order Clostridiales; family Clostridiaceae; genus JAJBWD01. Next base: position 513 of record JBAXYJ010000161.1, on the reverse strand, counting down.
TTTGTTTCATCTACGGCTATCTTCTTGAAACTTTGTATTATTTCAGAAGCTCTTCCCAAATTATCTTCAAGCAGATTAAGACTTTCATCCATGTCCTCCATATAATTTACAAGGTCCTTTTTTGAAAATGTTCCTTCAACAAGAGCCTTTCTGCTTTGATTATTAATTTTCTGCATATAGGAAGAGGTAGTCACTCCTATGCCTAAAGGAGTATTTATTTCGTGAGCAACACCAGCTACCAGATTTCCCAATGCCACCATTTTTTCGTTTTCATCTAATTTTTGCTGATGCTGTCTTAAATTAACTACCATCTTGTTAATATTCCCTGCTAATTCGCCTATTTCATTTTTACTTGAAATATCCACATTTACATCCAGCTTACCATCAGCAATTTTCGACATATCCTTCTGCAGCTCTATAACTGGTTTTAATACATTTATGTTTATCAATTTAAACATTATAAAAATACTGCATAATAGAAGAATTATAAATATTACCGTTAATAATATAAAT
>JBAXYJ010000160.1:0-6888 GCA_041670885.1 Clostridiaceae bacterium | reverse complement strand
TGCAAAGTTAAATTTCATATTCTCCTTCTCAAAGACAGGTCTTGATATTACCTCCAGCTTATCCAGTTTTTTTTGTATGCTGACAGCTCTTGTGTAGAGATTCCAATTTCTTAGATTTTTAATAGAATTTTCCATAGTTTTTATTTGAGTTTGCTGCAGCCTGTAATCTTTTAGCTGCTGTAGCATATTTTCTTCTTTTTGTTTAACATACTCAGAATAATTTCCTTTGTAAATTTTATTGTGCTTATCTTCAATTTCAATAATTTTTGTAACTACATTATCTAAAAAATATCTGTCATGGGATACTATAATTACCATTCCATTGTAACTCTTAAGGTAGCCTTCAAGCCACTCCACAGAATCCATGTCCAGGTGATTTGTAGGTTCGTCAAGGAGCAGGATATCAGGACTCTCCAAAAGAATTTTCCCAAGACATACAGTTGTTTTTTCACCGCCGCTTAATATATTGAAGTCGTTGTTTAAAAAAGAATCATCAAATTTAAGACCTTTGCATATTTTACTTAACTTTTCCTCTAAATCATAGCCGCCTTTAATCTCATAAGTTTGCTGCAGATTGCTGTACTTCTTTAATGTTTTTTCCAGGTTTTCTCCCTGTAAATGAGCCATATTGTTTTCAAGAATTCTAAGCTCATCTTCAATAGAATAAATTTCTTCAAATGCGGATTTTAAAATATCAATTACTTTTAAACCCTCAGGATAACTTGGCAGCTGGTCCAGGTATCCAACTGACAAGCCTTTAGGTATCTTAATCCATCCTTTGTCTCTGCAATAGCAATTATCTTCCCTGTCATCTCTGTCAAGAGGTTCAATACCAGCTATCAGCTTAAGAAGGGTGCTCTTCCCACATCCATTTGCTCCTACTATGGCAGCTCTTTCTTTATCATATATTGTAAAAGTAATATTATTTAACACTAAGTTATCTCCAAAGCGTTTCATTATATGATAAACTGTTAATTCAATCATCATAATCCCTCATTTCTTTTAGTTTTTTTGTAAAGCAATTAAAAAGCAGCTTAGTAACTTGCAGTACACAGTATTTTTTCTTGTATAAAACAGATGATTGAAAATAATTCATTGAAACAAAAATACCGTAAGAAGTATCTTCTTACGGTATAAAAATATTTATAATTAACAAAATCCCAAATATATAAATACAATCAGCACTAAACAGGTACTTTAATAATACCCTAGACCAAGCAGAAAATTTATATAAAAATTTTGGTTAACTAAATAAATGTATTTTAGTAAAGTAAGTTACTTTCTAATTGCTAAATTCATTAAAGAGTACAATAAACAAACCTATCTAAAATAGGTTAGAGCAATACCCTTTAAAATATTAATTTAAAATAAAATTAATAGTGATGTTAGCAATTTGATGGTGTCATAACTTACTTCCTCCATTTGTTAAACTTTAACTGTATTTTACAATAAACTTAAATAAATGTAAATAGTTTTTAGTTAAGAAAATTACAAATATGTACATTTACAATCTTAGATTATGAAGTGGTATTACTGAAAAAGCTGAGGCCAATAGAAAAAATCCAGGGAAAGTATAAAAAGCTAATTAGTCCGCTGCTGAAAAAAAGACTTGTTGGGTTCTGATTTAAACCAGATCCGCCGCAAGTCTTAATTTATTCTATTGCTTTGTTACTTCATAGGTTGTCTTGCCTTCCATAGTCATAGGTACAGACATTCCATTTGGTAATATATCATTTGCCTCCATAGTCATTGTTCCGGTAATGTTCTGATTTACTTCACCGCTTTGAATAAATCCGTTTGATTTAGTCAATTTCATAGTTCCCGTTTGAGTTCCTTTTAGAGCATATTTAACTTTTACACCCATTAAATCCATTGGCTCTGATGAGTTATTTGCATCAATACTGGAGTCTGCGTCCAATGTTAGTATATCCCCTTCATCTGCTTTCAAAGTCCATTTATTGTTTATGGTCATGGGATATCCCACAGATATAGTTTGTTTATCTTCCCATGAGTCTCCTACCTTAATTTTCTTATTTTTCGGGTACATTTCTGTCATTGATCCAAGGCTTTGTTTCATGGCATCGTCTCCGAAACTTTGTTTTAGTGTATCTATTAATGTATCTTTTATATTTTGATCTGAAATCTCAAGTTTATCTATTATGTTTGTAAATAGTTTATCAATACCTTTTATTTCCTGAATGCTGCCATCTTGAGAAATTTTTACTGTGAAAGATTGCCCTACTAAAGCTTTATAAGCTGATCCCTGGACATCTGTTTTATCATTTGGTTTAGATGAATCAAATTCGTAGGTTTGGTTTCCGGTTGCCATTTTAACAGAAACTGCATCATATTTAATACTGACTGTGGCAGTGCCATTACTGTCTACGTCTGTTACATTATATAAATAACTGGTTTTCAAGGTTTGATCTATGTTCATCTTTTGACCACTTATTTCCTCAGATATCTTTTGAACACTGGTAACGACTACTTTGTATTTGTCGCCCTTTTTCACATTGAACTTTATGTCTAGTGTGTTTTGGCATCCTGATAAAATACTTATTGTTAATACAACGGTGCATAAGAAACTAAGTCCTCTCTTTATGCCTTTGACTTTCACAATATAACTTCCTTTCTTTTATATTTATAGAAATAAATTAACTAAAACTATTATATATGTAATAAATAACCATTAGAATTATATTCTATCATAACAAATTGGCGATTTCAAATCTTAACAGGTATTTTGAGGGAATTTTTCATTAGAACTAAAGGTCATTTGTATATTGATAATAAAAATAATTTTGGAAAACTATGCAGGAATTCACACTGTTATTGTTGAATGGTATATTTGTTAGTATAGATTTGGTTAGAGCTAATTAAGCTAATGTCTATTGCAATTCCAGTCTGGTGGATGCCATTTTGGACTAAGTACATGGGGGTATAGTCCGGGAGAGCGCAGCTCTGCTGGACTAAAATTATTCTATATCAAAAGGAGATATTTAAGATATGAAAAACATTTATGAAATAGCAGAGAAACTGTATGAACTTGATCAGCAGTATAATCGGTTATCCTGGTCCCAATACACTACGGGATATGACTTTGGTACAAGTGAAGCATATAACAAAATACTTGGTGAGCTTTCATCAAAAGAGAATTTTGAAATTGTAGAGAAAGAATATAATGAATCATCAACAGACCTGGCTGAAAAAAGGAAAGCTGAAATCATGTATAACTGGTTTCAGCCATATCATCTTTCAAAGGAGGCTAATGAGCTTTCTATCCAGATTCAAAAGCTTACGACACAGCTTTCCCAAATTCTGAATACACACAGAAGCAAAATAGACGGGGTGGAAATATCTTCTGTTGATATCGGACAAATACTTAGTGCGGATGACGACAGGGAAAAGAGAAAGAAAGCATATTTTGCAAGAGCTCAGGTAAATAAGCCATTGGTTGATGGAGGGTTTTGTGAACTTGTAAAACTAAGGAAAGAGTATGCTGATAAAAGAGGCTTCCATGATTTTGTGGAAATGAGACTCAAAGATGATGGCTTAAGCCCTGATATTTTTAATGGCTGGAAAAAGCAGGTACATAAGGCACTTCCTGCAATGAAGGACGCAAGGCAGAAGGCAGCTGAAAAGTATATAAACGATTCTAGGATAATGCCATGGGATGAATCATACATATCATCAAAGATAGCACCATCATTAAATACAAAGGTTGATATGTTATCCTATTATTCCATAATCAAAAATATTTTTATGAAATTTGGAATAGATATCAGCAAATTCAATATTACTTATGATGTTTTCTCAAGAGCAAATAAGTCTGAGTGGGGGTACAATTTTCAAATTTCAACAGGAAAAGATACAAGGATATTAGCAAATGTAAAGAACCTCTACAAAGAATATAATGTGTTGATGCATGAAACAGGACATGCTGTTCATTCTTATCTTCTTGATCCAAAAGAAATAATTTTAAATTACGGTGTAAGCGGCATAATATCCGAAGGCATTGCGAACCTTTTCGGTGGTTTGATATATGAAGAAATATTCTATAAGGATTTCTTTGGTCAAAAAGATTGTGTAAAAAATGAGTTCGCTGAAATTAAAAAGTATTCTAAAATTAATGCACTGCGGGCAATTGACACTATCTTATTCGACCAGGAGCTTTATAGAAACGAAATAAACTCGCTTCAAGATATAAACGAGCTTGCATTTAAGAATCAGAAGGAGGTGCTTAATGAGGAGCCTTTTGGCGATGAATATCCATGGGGATATAGAATTCACCATACAGAGTGCCCAATATACCTCCACAATTATTTCATGGGGGATGTGACCTGTGAGATGCTTAAAAAAGTATTCTGCCACAGTAACAGCTGTATTACTATAATGGATAAGCCTATTGAATTTAGCAAATTCTTAATGGATAATGTAATCAACTCTTCAGGTTTATACAAGTATCCGGAGTTATTTAAAAAGATAAGCGGTGAAGATTTTTCACTAAAATATATATTGTAAAAGGCTCATGTCTTTGAAGTGATAGTGACAAATTTAACTTCCATGGTACTTCAGTATGTTTCAGTGGGTATAGTCCGGGGAGAGTGCGGGCTCCACTGGAGCTGCTATTAAAACGCATGCGAAGACGGTATAGCTGCTATAAATTCCCTCTATAAATAATTCTACCGGAAATTTCACAGACAGTGTTTGGTAATATATACTATTGTTAAAATATTAAAAGATAATTTTTGATGGTAAAGGAAGAGATATTATGAACAGCAGACCAGTTACAACATTATTTTTGCTTATGTCATTAGATGGGAAAATTAACAGCGGAGCAAGCGATGAATTAGATGTGGACAAGGATTGGCAAAAAATTGAAGGTGTAAAAGAAGGATTACATCAATATTATGAAATAGAACAAACTACAGATTTTTATTCTTTAAATACAGGAAGAGTAATGGCTAAAATAGGAGTTAATGATAAAAAGGAGCCAAAAGAAAAGATCCCTGTAAGATTTATAATAGTAGACAGAAGACCAAATTTAACAGAAAGCGGAGTTGAATATCTGTGTAAATGGGTAGACAGATTATTTTTAGTTACTGACAATAAAGATCATCCCGCCTTTAAAGTCAAAGAAAAGTATGAAAACCTGGAAATTTTATATTATGAAGATGGCATTGACCTTGAAAGAATGCTTACTGATATGAAAGAAAAATATGGTGCTGAAAAAGTAACCATTCAGTCAGGAGGAACCCTTAATGGAGAATTTTTAAGAGAAAATCTGATTGATTTCGTTAACATAGTTATTGCTCCAATTTTGGTAGGAGGAAAAGAAACTAATACATTGATTGATGGTAGGGCTATAATGAAAGTGGAAGAATTAAATAAGCTGAAGGCAATGAGGCTGCTGGAATGTGAAAAATTAGAAGACTCATATATAAGATTAAAGTATGAAGTAATAAAGTAGATTATCAGCATATAGAAAATTAAAAGCAAGGAGAGAGTAATAGGCATTTAAAAATAAGTATTACATCAGTGTTTACAAAGTTATACAGGCTATTACTAAAAAAGTAATTATAGATTTATTAAGTAAAGATGTTAGGGGAATACCATTAGTGCAGTTAATTTTGTATATGAAAGGATTTGTTATAAATGAACAGTATTAATGAAATAAGTTTTAAATTTTTATTTCTGGTAATCTTATCTCTAATAGCAGGTTATTTTAAAATAATTAGGGTAGGACAAGGTATAGGAATAGCAGTTGGTATAACATTATGTGATATATTTTATTACTCATTTAAAAAATATAAACAAAAGAATAAATAGCAATTCTTATAAGTCTATTGTTAATTGCTGAATTTATTATTAAACTTGTATTTGAGAAATAGTAATTGGACTGGCGGAGGTTAAGATGCAAAATGTTTTTCTTTTTATTTCAGCTTTATTTGCATATTTTGTTAAAGGTATAACTGGATTTGGAAATACCCTGGTGATGGGTACTTTATTTTCCTTTATGGTATCAAATAGGCTGACTACACCTATAGACCTAATTTTAAGCATCCCAACGAATATCTATATTGTATGGAGGGAAAGAAAAAATATCTCCATGAAAATTGTCATTCCTTTATCACTTATGCTGCTGACAGGTATTATACCTGGTACATTTTTATTAAAGGTAGGCAGCGACTGGATATTGAAAGCTGTATTAGGTGTAATAATTGTTGGACTTGCAATAGAAATGATGACAAGAAAACCTGATAAAAGCTCTTCAGCGAAAACGAATCCTTTGTTTCTTATACTGATTGGTATATTATCAGGTGTTTTGGCTGGACTTTACGGGATTGGGGCACTACTAGTTGCATATATCAGCAGAACTACAAATAATAAAAGTGAGTTTCGTGGAAATATCTGCTGTGTTTTTTTAGCAGATAACATATTCAGGTTTTTCTTATATTTATATACCGGAATATTAAATAAGGAAATATTCATTATGACTTTATTTCTGACACCAGGGGTTTTCATAGGGATGATTATTGGAGTGAAGGCTGATTCAAATATGAATGATGATGCAGTAAAAAAATCTACAGCTGCGCTGCTAATGATAACCGGAACAGTTTTATGCTTAAAGAGTTTTTTTTATCATTAATATAAGCAGCAAAATTTCAGCTTAAACAAATCAGATTTAAACAGCAGAAAAAGTTAAATGATTCTAATTTAAATTTATACAAAAGTATAACTTCATATATACAAAACAGTTACCTGAGGACAATTGAAAAGGAAGAAATACTTCAGCAGGTAATGGATATGATGCTTCAGGCACAAATTGAAAATAAATCAATGAACCTGGTTGTCGGAGAAGATTATAAAGAATTTTGTAAATCAATT
>JBAXYJ010000159.1:0-6901 GCA_041670885.1 Clostridiaceae bacterium | reverse complement strand
ATAATAGTGTTCTAAGCATTCTTTCATGCCTTCACTTAGTGCATCTCTTAAGTCATAATAATCACTGAATTTTGCACTTTGTGATTTTTTAAGTGCAGCTGTTACGAAATCTGTGTATATATTTATTTTGCTTATTCCATTAAGAGCGCATCTTTCAAGATTATCATCTCCTGTTGATGAACCACCGTGAAGTACCAAAGGAGTATCTATAGCATTTCTGATTTCTTTTAATCTGTCAAAATCAATAACAGGTGTTCCTTTATAAGCTCCATGAGCAGTTCCAATAGATACTGCAAGAGAATCTACATTTGTAAGTTCAACAAATTTTTTTGCTTCCTCAGCAGTAGTATATATACTGTCGCTGTCATCTTTACTTTTATAATCTTCTCCGCCGCCAACATGTCCTATTTCAGCTTCTACAACTACTCCTCTCAGGTGAGCATAGTCTACAATTTCTTTTGTCCTTTTAACATTATCCTCAAAGGAATCCATGGAAGCATCTAACATTACAGAATTAAAACCTTCATCTATAGCTCTTATTATTAATTCTTTAGTAGTACCATGATCTAAATGTAAAACTGCCGGAACCTTTGCCTTTTCACCATAGTATTTACCTAATAATAATGCCTCATCAAATGATAAATAGTTCTTATGTGCTTCTGCAAAGGCTAAAATAACAGGTAAATTTAATTTTTCGGCAACTTCTATATAAGCTTTAATTGAATTCTGATCCACAAAATTTGTTGCTGGTATGGCAAAATTATTTTTTCTCGCTGCCTTAAATAATTCTTTTGATGAAACTAACAAAAAATCATCTCCTTAAACAATAATTATTCTATATTAGCTTTTTTCATTATGTCCTTAAACTCATTAATATTTTTACAAGCTATAACATTTTTTAACATTTCTTCATCCTGAAATAAATCTACAAGCTTCTGCAGCATTTCTATTTGCTGCTCTGATTTTAGAAGTCCAAGCATAAAAATTGTACTTACCTCTATTTCATGCTGGTCATCAACCATATCTTTGAAAATTACCGGTTCTTTCAGTGTCATAAATCCAATCTGAGGAGTAATTACATGAATTCCATCAGTATGGGGAATAGCTACACCTACACCATTTATGCTTAAACCGGTTGGATAAACCTTTTCTCTATCAATAACAGCCTGGTAAAATGTATTTTTTACAAGACCTTTAGATATAAATTCGTCTGCTAATTTTTTTAATGCTTCTTCCTTGCTACTGCAGGGTTGATTAAAGAAAGCAATTTCTTCACTGAAAAACATTATGACATACCTCCAAATTTTTATTGTATTCTTCTTTCAAATATTTCTATTACCTTTGCTACATCTTTACTAGTCTCTGCCTTATTAAGAGCTTCTTTAAATTCGGAAATCTGAAGTAAATTAACTAAATTAAATAATGCATTTAAATGTTTTTCATTATCTACGGCATTTATAACGCATACATATTTAATAGGATCTAAGATTCCAGCATTAAACACCACAGGATTTTTCAGCCTAATTAAATTAAAACCTAGTCTCATACCCCCTTCCTCAATAGCTGAATGAGGGATTGCAAATCCTTCTGAAATTACAATATAAGGACCATTTTGCTCAACATTTCTAATCATGGATTTTATATAATTGTCATTTATATATCCTTTGTTTAATAAATTTTCTGAAGCCTTTTCTATTGCCTGCTGCCATGTATCTGCTTCCACATCTGTCTGTATAAACTCTTCTGTTAATAGATTTGAAAGATTCAAAGCTACCTTATTCTTTTTTGTAAAGTAATTATTCAAGCCTTCTTTAATTGCGTCAAGTAGCTCATCATTATTTACAATAGGCTTTATTTTACTAATAATATCTGAATAATCATTTTTATTAATTTTCACAGGGTTAATACAGCCATAATCATCAACCATTTTTCTCATTCTGAGAAAATCACTGTCAGTTACCTGAGGAGAAATTTTAATATATGGGACCTCAATACTCTCTAAGTCCACAGTAGAAATAACGAAGTCTACTTTACTGCTTAATGAATCTCTTAATCTATGCTTAGGAATAACATTTAGTATGTTGAAATCAAATCTTTCAAGTAATTTTGATTTCAGCAGCTGACTTGTTCCAATACCACTATTACATATTAAAATTACATTACACATATTTGTTTCAGTCTTCATCTTTTCAATGGAGGCACATATATATATAACGATATATGAAATTTCTTCGTAAGTAATAGTTCTTTTTACATATTGTTCTAAAGTTTCAATGTTTTCTGTAACAACTTTTTTAATATCATCATATTTTTCCAGAATAACATTAATCTCATCATTTTCAGTGGAATTAGTAAATCCATCATTAAATATCCTTTCTAAATGATTGGATAAGCTTTGAAAAAGTTCATAATCTCTGTATAAAGGAAGATTTAATGACTTAGATACATTCATAATAAATAATCTGGTTATAGTTTGTATCTTAACTATTTCCTTGCTGCCATCGGTGCAGTTGTTCTTTTTTAAATAGGTTAAATTCAAAGAAAAATTTTTCATATATGCCAGTTCACTTGCATTGTATTCAAGATTAAAATGCTGACAAACAAGTTTATATAACCTGTCGATCAATTTGCTGTTGGTCTCTGTATTCTTTTGTTCAAAGTCTTTAAGAAGTTTACCTGATTTCATTCTAAAAATCACCAAACATAAATAATTCACCAGCATATCGAAGGAGCCTTCTGTTAAATGCAGTTCTGCATAACCTTCAGCTTCAGATGTCAAGTTTTGCAGAATTATGTTTTTTTCTCTGGCAATAGCTTTCATTTCTCCAACATTCAGATTTTTTGTTCTTTCCTGATGGGAAAACAAACTGTACAAATATCCATATTTAATTAAAATACTTACAAATAACTCCCTTACATTGATTTCTTGACCGTTAATACTAATCCCGGTGTTTGACTGTGCATATGTTGAAATATCATAAATATTTAAATAATCATTCAAATATTTCAAATCACCGATAACTGTTGAACGAGATACATACATAAATTCAGCTATATTCCATAAAGTGATATGTTCAGGAGTAAATATAAGTAAAAGAGCTTCTATTACTAAACGTTCATCCCTTGATAATTTATAATCATAAAAGCTTAGTGTTTTAAGTGTTTCATGTATAGATTTATTAGTTTTTTTTATAGAAAACCTGTTATCCACTATTTCTAATGATGCAATTTCTTTAGAATTAAAAAATTCATTGATTTCCTGGATATCTCCCTGTACTGTTTTTATGCTGACACCTAAGATTTGTGCTAGTTCCTTGATATCAAACTTATTGGGTCTTTCATATATGATTTTTATAATTTCACAAGTTCTTTTATACATATCTAACACCTGCCTTAGTACTTATATTTCCTGATAATATTTTATCATAAATTGTCGAATTATAAAAGAATGAAACGTTTCCAATTGCAAGAAACAAATTATTCTAATATATACTACAATAAAATATTATTAAATTAAAAATTCTATGGAAATTTACTTAAAAACGCAGCATGATTTTCTTAAGTAAAGTCATAAATCACTTTACTTTCTATTGTTACCTTAGCATTTTTTTGTTGAAAGCAAAAGATTAAAACGTTTCCAGTCTTAAGAACTAAATTGTTCTAATTTTCGGTATTATCAAACAATACTAAATTTTTAACAATTTTTAAATATTTATACCTGCAGTTTGTCCATACTGAATGTGTTAATATGATTGCAGCTGCAAAAAAAAATGGTGAAAGCCAAATTTCATCCTGCTTTCACCTGATTATTTTTATACTTTCTTATACATAAAAAAACTGTTGACATAATATATATGTCAACAGTCTGAATAAAACACACTGTGTTTTATTTTGCTTTGATTAATTCTTCTAAAAGCTTGTCGTTTAAGATCTTTATATGTGTTCCCTTCATACCAAGGGATCTGGACTCGATAACACCGGCACTTTCAAACTTTCTAAGTGCATTTACTATAACAGATCTGGTTATTCCAACCTTGTCTGCTATTTTGGAAGCAACCAGAAGTCCTTCGTTTCCATCTAGTTCATTGAATATATGTTCTACTGCTTCAAACTCTGAATAAGATAAAGTTCCGATAGCAAGCTGAACTACAGCCTTCTTTCTTACCTCTTCTTCTATTTCTCCCTGCTTTGATCGTAGAATCTCCATACCAATAATTGTGGCACTGTACTCTGCCAGAACTAAATCATCATCATTAAAATTGTTATCAAATCTGGCAAGAAGAACTGTACCTAATCTTTCTCTGTTGCCAATTACAGGTACGATAGTAGATAATTTATTTTTAACATTGCAGTTTTTTTCTGTGTCAAAAACACAAAGACCGTCATTTGGCAGATTCTCCTGTGTTTCATGTATAGCTAAAAGTTTATCGTTGTATGAATCGGGAAATTTCATTTTAACCAATATTTCTTCTTTTACAAATCTGCACTCAAAACCTTGGAAAAGATTATATCCAAGAACTTTCCCTTTTCTACTTACTATATAAGCATTACAATCTAAAACTTCGCTCAACAACTTAGATATATCATCAAAAACAACCGGCTCCGCACCGGATTTTTGTAGAATTTTATTTAACTTCCTAGTCTTGTTAAGTAAAGTTGTCATTAAATTTCCCCCTTATCTTAAGTGAATTGTTTAAAAATTTTGAATTTTCTTTAACTCGTTTCATAATAGCATAATTAAATGGTATATTCAACTAATTTTTATTTTTTATTTCTTCACCTTGATATATTTTGTTCTTGCAGGATTCGTTTGAACATTCCAGGTATTCACCTTTTGTTTTATTGTATTTTTTATACATATATGTGCCGCATACCGGGCATTTTGTTTCTGTAGGTTCATACCAGGAAACAAAATCACAGTCAGGATAATTGCTGCATCCAAAGAATTTCTTCCCTTTTTTACTTCTTTTAACTAATACCTTGCCTCCGCATTTAGGACATGGCACATTAAGTTCTTCTACAATTGGCTTTGTATTTTTACATTCAGGGTAGCCTGGGCATGCTAAGAACCTGCCGAATCGTCCTTCCTTAATAACCATGAATCTTCCGCATTTATCACATTTTATATCAGTTACTTTATCCTCAATTGTTATCTTTGAAACTTCTTTTTCAGCAATTTCAATGGATTCTTTAAGAGGTTCATAGAAGGTTTTAACTACTTCTGTCCAGCTGTCTTTGCCTTCTTCAATATAGTCTAGTTTATCCTCCATTGAAGCGGTAAACTCCATGTCTACTATCTGTTTAAAGTATTCGCTGACAATATTGTTTACTATGCCACCCAGTTCTGTTGGTTTTAATGTCTTTTTATCTCTTTCGATGTATTTTCTGTCTAATATAGTAGATATTATAGGAGCATAGGTACTAGGTCTTCCTATTCCGTTTTCCTCAAGAGATTTTACAAGAGAAGCCTCTGAGTATCTGGCAGGAGGAAGAGTAAAATGCTGCTTTTTATCAATATTTTTCTCTATTAGTACATCTCCCTGATTTAAAGATGGAATTGGCTGAGACTCTTTTTCTTCGTCAGTTTTATATTCATATACTTTCATAAAACCATCAAAAGCTACTTTCGATCCGGTAGTTTTAAGAGAATAGTCTCCATTTTTTATGTCTATTGATGTAATCTGAAACTGTGACGAAGCCATTTGGCTGGCAACAAATCTGGTATAAATAAGATTGTAAAGCTTATATTGATCTCTTTTTAAGTTTTCTTCAGCTAATACAGGTGTTATTTCAATCATACTTGGTCTTACTGCTTCGTGGGCATCTTGAATGTTTTTCTTTCCCTTATATACTCTGGGAGCTTCAGGAAGATATTTTTCTCCGTAGGTTTCTTTAATAAATTTTGCTGCCAGATCCTGAGCTTCACTGGAAATTCTGAAGGAGTCCGTCCTCATGTATGTTATAAGACCAACTGTTCCATATCCTTTTATTTCTACACCTTCATAAAGCTGCTGTGCTAACATCATGGTTTTTTTAGTTGGGAAATTAAGCTTTTTGTAAGCTTCCTGCTGAAGTGTACTTGTTGTAAATGGAGGAAGAGGATTCTTTGTCTTACTGTACGTTTTAACAGAATTTACTGTAAAGGTACCTTCTTTTAGGTCTTTGCCTATCTTTTCTGCTTCTTCTTCATTTTTAATCTCTAATTTTTTGCTTTTATAAGAAGTTAATTTGCCGGTAAAACTTTTTACTGCATTTTCCTTTGAAAGTTCACAGTCAATTGTCCAGTATTCCTTTGGTGTAAAACCATTTATTTCCTTTTCTCTGTCGCATATCATCTTAAGGGCAACAGACTGAACTCTTCCTGCACTAAGGCCCCATTTAACTTTTTGCCAGAGAATAGGACTTATTTTATATCCAACCAGTCTGTCTAATACTCTTCTGGCCTGCTGCGCATCTATTAAATTATTATTTAATCTTCGTTGTGATTTTATTGCATTTTTAACTGCTGTCTTTGTAATTTCGTTAAATTCTATTCTTATTTCTTTGCTTTCATCTAAGTTAAGAAGGTTTGCCAGGTGCCATGAAATAGCCTCCCCCTCTCTGTCAGGGTCGGTTGCCAGATATACTTTATCGCTTTTCTTAGCTTCAGATCTCAGCTTCTTGAGAAGATCACCTTTTCCTCTTATAGTAATATACTTAGGAGTAAAATTATTTTCTATATCAACACCCAGCTGAGATTTTGGAAGATCCCTTATGTGTCCCATGGAAGCCTCAACTTTATAGTTTTTTCCTAAATATTTTGCTATGGTTTTTGCTTTAGCAGGTGATTCTACTATTACTAAATTTTGTGCCATGCTTAGCGCACCCCCTATATTTTAGCTCTTTAATCTTGTATAAAAGT
>JBAXYJ010000158.1:0-6904 GCA_041670885.1 Clostridiaceae bacterium | reverse complement strand
GCGGATATCCGTAAAGGAAGACAGAGCTGCAACAATAAATAAAACAAGTACCCCCGGAAGCTCTCTGGGAAATTCAATAAGCCCCCTTTGATAGGCAGTTACATTATAAGCATCCTTAAAATAGTTAGATATAACATCATTGCTGAGTCCTAGGGCAAAAGATGTAAGCGCTATAATAATAAAAAATATGAACAGTGATTTATTTTTAACTTTAAACATAAGAGTATCCTTTCTTTTCTTTAGTTATAAAATTATAATATCATACTTCTTATTAAATAATCACCATTTATATGACAAATCAATTTGAAAATTTAATAGATATAACCGGGGAACTGGAAAGGTTTTTGCAGTACAGTATATATATAAAGAAATAATAGCAAATAAACTATCTAAAGCTGCCTTCTTGAGTTTGCTGGAGTAAAAACATAAATACAGGGAAATATATTATTTGAAGGTGATATGATATGGAAAGTATAGGTATTAATAATGTATTTTCACTAGCAATTGGATTAAGCATAATTTTATGCTGCAGCTTAGTTACTTATCTATTTCAAAAACATTTATTCAAAAAATATAAAAATAAAGGAGCAAAACTTAAACCATAGGTTAGCCGCTTTTTTTAAAAATCAAGGCTGTAATGAATAAAAACATTTCTAAACCTGTTTCAATAATAATAGCAAAAATAGGTAATGAATAAAAAGCAAAATTGACTAAATCTAAACTACTACTAAATGATGTAATGCCAATAACAAATGATACAAGTATAGATGGAATTACAAGTGGTTTATATGCTTTTAGCCCTAGAATTTGGGATAGGCCTGAACTAAAAGCCCAAATCAAATTTGCTGAGGTTATAATTGCTGCTCCGCTGGCAGTCATCAGCCAGATAACTTCAACACGCTGAAAAAAATCACCTATATGTATATGCCTTGCAAGTTCAAGACTGATAGCAATCATATTTTTTGATTGTGGCCAGCTAAATACTCCTATGCTGCTAATTGTAAGTAAAATAATCATAGAGGAACCTAAAGAGACAGCAATAAATTTTCCGATGAATCCATTTCCCGGACGATTACATATGGGGATATACATTCCCATAATAATACACACACCGATAAATGATAAAATAACCGGAACAGCTGATAAAGAAGGATATAAACCAAGCTCCAGCTGTGGCTTAAGCCTATCTATTTTTATTTCAGGTATAACAAGCAAAAATAAAATAATTAAACTGGCTAAATATATGGGACCCAGAATTTCACATACCCTTCCAATTACTTCTATCCCCTTTAATACTGCATATCCAACCACTATATAAGAAGTAATAAGGATTACTTCTGCAGGAGTATTAGGGAAAAATGCTGAAATAATAATAAGGCTAAGTCCTTTCTGCAAAGTAGCAGAAACAAGTAAAAAGAAAATAATAAACAAGAGCCCGGCAATCTTACCTAATTTTTTTCCAAGAATGGTTGTGCTGTACTCAACCATATTTTGCCCCGGAAAACGGATACCCATGTAAGCATAGACGATAGCTAAAAGTACATCAAGAAACCAGGCAAATACGACAGATAGCCATGCATCCCTCCCACCTTGAAGAATTAACAGTCTGGGAACGTGCAGAGTTGCAAAGGATGTAATTATGCAAAAAAGCAGCCATATATATTGATTAGTACTGATAACTCCCTTTTCTTTCATACTGCATCACCTCGAATTGAAATTATAATCTTTTCAAAAACATTTTTCCAATGGGCATAAACAATTTCTCTATTAAATCTATTGGTGTTGGCATACCTAGTTTTACACCGATTTGAATAAACAAAGCTATAAACAGCAAAAAACTAATAGTTGTGAATTCCTTCCACATCCCTTTTCTGATTAATGGCACTCCTTCAATTAAACATATAAGTAAAGCTGTAATAATCAAAATTATTGTCATTAATTTTTCCCTTCCTTATTATCCGGCACTGCATTATCCTTAATTATTCCTATTTTTGTTATATTAATTTTGAAATTAACTTCATATTCTACATTTGGAAATATTGAATCCCAATTATCTTTGACTTTAAGCCAGGTTTTTGGATCATTTTCATATATTTTTTCAGAAAAACCAATAAAATCCGTATTGAAAGTTTTTTGTGATTTATCAATTAATTCGCTTAATTGTTTTTCTAGTGTTTTCTGAGTATTGTATTGAATTTTCTCTATCATCATTGGATCTAAATACGCATTGTCAACTTCTCTGATATCAGCCAATCCTGTACAATTTATTTTGAATTTGACCCTGCCATCTGTAATATAAGGTATTATGTCAGCAGATTTTTTAAAAACCTCCAAGGACATGTTTTGATTATTTTTTTCCGATTTTAAAGGGAATACAATATTGTGGCCTTTCATATCACCAGATAGCCACATAAGACTTTTGGATTCTTCATTTGAAAGTATCCCCACTAATTTATCATTTTTGAAAATAGCTAATTTTTCGATTTTAATTTTATCAAAAGAGTTATTTTGGGACTTTTCCATACTAGCCAAAGGAATAAAGCTGGTTCTTGATTCACTGTTTGTTCTTATAGTATAGTTATTTAGGTTAACAGGTATAATAGATGCATTTTTTTTTAATTTGGTCATCATATCATCTATACCTTCAGAAGAAATGTCTTCATTAGGCATGGTAGTTTCTAAAACCTCTTTGGCTGTTTTATCTGATATCAGCAGCCAATTGATACTTCGAAATTGACGATTTCTGTTCAGATAGTCTATCACCTGAGAAATTCCATCTTCACATAATTCTCTTGATATAATAATTACTTCAGCATGAGTAAAGTCCATTACTACTGGGCTGACCTTTGAAAAATTCTGTAGAGCATCAAAAAAAGATTTGCCGGTACTTACTTCAAAAACAGAACCGCTGGTTTTTTCGGAATCATCACTGCTGCCTTTAAAACCTGTTGTCTTAACAACCTCCAATGTTACAGCTATAGGCTCATCACCGGATACTTTATCAATGCCTATACCAATTACAACTGAAATTTGGCTTAGTTCGCTTTTATCAAAGCAGCCGGAGAATAAAGCAGAAAAAATAAAAATAAAAATATTAAGAATTATCATTTGTTTTTTAAACTTCTTTTTCATCTTTTAGTTTCCCTTTCTATCATTATCAAACTTTGATGGCGGATTGGGTTTTAGATTATGCTTCTGACGCCTTCTATTATGAGGACTTGTGAAGCTTGGCCTTTCACCCATAGCCCACCAGGGAAATCTTACTAAAGTATCTTTAAAGTCTTTTAAATTTAAGGGTGCTATAGGTGAAAGAAAATCTATGTTAAAAGATCTGAGTGAGCATAGATGAATCAAAAGAACAAGAATACCCAGCAAAATTCCGTATAAGCCTAAAAATGACCCAAGAACAAGCATCATAAAACGTAATATACGGACAGCATAACCCATATCATATGATGGAATACCAAAGGAAGATATTGCAGTTACAGCAATAATAACAACCATGGTTGGAGAAATAATGCCGGCTTTAACAGAAGCATCACCTATAACGAGTACACCTACAATACCCACGGTCTGGTTAGCAGGCCCAGGAAGACGTATTCCGGCTTCTCTAAGTGCTTCAAAGGTAATTTCCATAATAAGCGCTTCAAGAAAAATAGGGAAGGGAACACCGTGTGCTGCTCCTACAATGCTGATAAGCAGGTGTGTAGGTATCATTTCTTTATGATACGAAATAACCGCTACATAAAGTGCTGGCAATAATAGTGCAATCATAATAAAAATATAACGTATCAGCCTTATAGCAGCAGCAGCAGGGTATCTTTCATAATAATCATCACTGGATTGAAAAAATTGAATTAATGTTGCAGGCACGATTAAAACAAAAGGAGTACCATCTATTAGTATTGCTATTCTGCCCTCCAAAATAGCAGCTGCTGCCTTATCCGGTCTTTCAGTATGCTGAATCTGAGGAAATAGTGAAAAGGGGGTATCTTCTATAAGCTCCTCCACATATCCGCTTTCTAATATAGAATCTACATCAATTCTTTCGATTCTTTTTTTAACTTCATTTATGATACCTTCATCTGCTATTCCGTGAAGATAGCAAATATCTATTTTTGTTTGAGTTGATCTTCCCAGTATATATTCTTCAAACTTTAGTTCTGAAGACTTGATTTTTCTTCTGATAAGGGAGATGCTGGTATATATATTTTCTGTGAAGCCTTCCTTAGGACCTCTAACAAGTTTCTCTATAGTTGGTTCTGTTATATTTCTATCTTTAAAGCCTGTTGTTTTTAGTTTAAGTGCTTTAATATTTCCTTCCACTAAAAATACAGTGTTGCCGTTTAGAATTCCATCAATAGCTTCACCAATGGTTGATATTTCATTTATATCAGCAAACTTAATAAAATAATTTTTGGCTGCTTCGATAACAGTAACATTACTAGCTGCCTGGTTATCTGATGGCGTTTCTTTTATATTCATAAGTGATGGCATTATTTCTTCATTAATTAGTGTAATATTTGAAAGATCACTTATGAAAACCAGTAAAGCAGGGCATTTAAATGAGTCTAGTATAAATTCCCGGTAGATTACATCATTACAATTTAAAAATATACTGTGCAGTGTATTTAAATTATCAGAAAGAGTCTGGCTTATAGGCATATCTTGCTGATTGTTGGGCAAAACTTGAGTATAAATTGGTTTTGAATTTGAAATATTATCAAAATGTGAAAGCATCTTCAAATCCAAATCACCCCCCGCCTAAATTATTTTATAGTATAGACTTATTTTTTACATTATTATTAAAATTATTCTATCTATTGGAAATATTTTTAACCTGCTAAAAAGAGAGCATTTACAGAAATATCCTGTGAAATACTCTCTCATTGTAAGCTGAATTAATACCAAGAAAGGACAACAAATAGTAGACATAAGCTCTGGGTCAAATGAATAAAGTATCTTGGTATAATTCATTTGGCTCCTGATATATTTTATGCATTTAATCTACTTGTGTACCATTTCAGCATGTGACATATAAATAAAACCAACCAGAAAATGCAAAGTAATTTCCATATTTGTTTTAACATTTTAGCTGGGTTACTGCTTGGAGCAATGGTGTTTGTTTACTCTTCCTTTACGATATTCATATCAGCATCATATTTAATCTTTAGATTGAAGCATAATCCTTCATTTAATGCAGTCAGCTTTTCCTGGTACTCTTTATAAGATTTACTTAGTACCTTCAAATTTGGAATAAAGGTATCATAATAACCGCTGGTCTTAAAAAATTCCGCCATTGCTTTTTTGTATTTATTGAAAGGCTCCATTTTATCAAGCAGTTTGTTTTCGTCCTTCCTTTCCACATAATCTGATATTTCTTTTTTATATTTTTCCAGCTTTTCTTCATCAGCATTCAGCAGCTCAGTAAACTTTTCATTTGATAAATTATGGAAAGATGCTATATCTGTATCACTGATGGAATCATATAAAGAAGATACTTCCTTTGGAAATTTTATATCTTGTATATTATCTAAGAAGTCAACTATATTTCTCCAGGCATTTATCTTTTCCGGTGTGTCTATGGGTTCATTTAAATAAGCTGCAAAATGGAAGGATAAAAAGGCTCCAAGTCCATTTGGGAACACTCTTTTCAGCTCATTTTTTATATACTCTCCCCTTAAATTTTCCTCTTCTGATATTTTACTGCTGATATCACTAATCAAATCAGGACTGAATTCTGATTCACAAAGTATTTTTAGATATTTTTCCTGCCTCTCTATTTTAAGCTGCTGTTTCTTTTTATCATTTAATAAATCTGAAAGGATACTGTTTTTATTTGCTGTTTCTATTATATTTTTAATGTCTTTAATAGAAATATCCAGTTTTCTGTATAGAAAAACCTCCTTTAAAAGACCTATATCCTCTGATGTATAATTTCTATATCCATTGCTGCTTTTTTCAGGGTTTATAAGACCCTGATTTTCATAATAGGAAACTGCCTTTTTGGTCAAGCCTGTTTCATTGCATACATCGTTAATCTTCATCTAATCACCCCTTAGTATAAGTTTAATCCAATCCCCAGGGCTATAGTCAATATTAAATTACAGATTTTCGTATTTTTTTATATAATAATTCTTATTCTCTGATATGAATTTAAGTGTTTGAATTAAGATATCAATTTCCTCATAAGTATTATATAGTCCCAGGCTTATACGGGTGAGCCCCGGAAGGTCAGAGTCTTTATTTTCAAAATAATAGTCCATATCTTTTTCAGTATACCCCAGAAGCCTCTGGCAGTAGGGATGTGCACAGAAAAAACCAGATCTTACTGCAATACCGGCTTCCTTGGACAGAATATCAGACAAAAGATTATGATTAATTGCTTTCATATTAAATGGGATGATACCTACAGAACCTGAATCCTGGTATTTGCTGTATATTATCAGATCAGGGACAGTCTTAAGCTCTGAATAGGCATATGAATACAGCTTTTTTTCATATCTTGATATATTTTCTATACCTACAGAAGCAAAGGTTTTTATTGATGTAAGGAGTGATACTATTCCCATCAGGTTAGGAGTACCGGCTTCATCCTTTTCAGGAGGCTCATTCCAGTCTATTTTAGAATGAGTAACTAAATTTATGGCACTGCCTCCCTGGGCATAGGGCATGCCATAATTAAAATCTGCTTTTGCCCCAATGAGTACGCCGGAACCAAAGGGAGCATACATCTTGTGAGCTGAAAAGGATATGAAGTCTATATGCTGATTTGATTCAGATGGCTTCATATCTATACATTGATGAGAGACAAGCTGAGCTGCATCCACATGAATTTTAGCTCCGTACCTATGAGCCAGCTCTGCAAGCTTATATATTGGATTAATATATCCGGTTACATTAG
>JBAXYJ010000157.1:0-6908 GCA_041670885.1 Clostridiaceae bacterium | reverse complement strand
TAGTGATATCACTTTCTTCCTCCAGGCAGATCTTATCTATTTTACAAGTATCCTGAGCCTTTTCTTCTTCTTTTATTTTAATTAATATATCCCCGGCTTTTGCTTCTGAGCCTTCTGATACTAAAATTTCTTCAATTATTCCCTGATTTTTTGCTTTAACCACTGTATTTCCTTTATTTGTTTCTACGGATAAAAGCTCATCACCTTTAGTTACACTGTCTCCCGCATTCATAAAAATTTTTCCTATTATACCTAATGTTGGACTTTTTACATCTATAATCATGATATTATCCTCCCATATATTGCAAAAAAGTGACTGCAGGAAAGTAAATTAATATTTTACTTTGGCAGTCACTTTTATAAGTAATTTACTTTTCTATTGTAATTTTTGCTTCTTCTAACTTAACGCCTTTCATTAATGAGTCTCCAATTGGGCATGTCCTTTCAATGAATTCAACAAATTCCTTTACTTTTTCTTCTGAAGCATCACTCTTTATGTGCATATTAAATCTTATGTTTTGGTATCCCGGTCTTACACCTGGTTTACCCTTAAATCCATCAAGATCTATATCTCCTTCAAGCTCTACCCAAAAATCCTCCAGTTTTATTCCCATTTTTCCGGCAAAGGCTGATGCACAAATAGTCTGACAGCCGCCTAAAGAGCAAAGAAGCATTTCAACCGGGTTCATTCCAGTATCAGATCCGCCTATGGCTACCGGTTCGTCAATATTTAACTTGAAATCTCTTGCTTCACCTATACAGGCTAAACCTTCTTTTTTTCTGGTTGTTGCTTTAAATGTTGTTAATGCCATAAAATCACTCCTTAAAAATAAATTTATTTGTTATTACAATTAATAGTATAACAACCAAAATTATCAAATACAAGGGATAATAAAAGAAAAATAAATATTTAACAATCTGTTCATGCTTATATACTTCTAATCGTCTTCGAATTATAAATGATAAATATGTTTCAATATTAAACATAAAATCAAATGCTTTATTTTTATGAATTTATTATTCAATAAAAACCAATATATCTATAAAATAATTATAAACACATGTTGATTTGAACTAACAAAATTTGTTAGTTGCTTTGAAATTGGTATATAATTATTAGAAAGAAATAATTACATTCACGCAGGCATAAAGCATAAGTTACATTATAAGGAGCAGGAATAAATGAATCAAATCAGATTAGCAGAAACAAAAGATGCAGATAGTATTGTTAATATACTAAATAAAGTAACACTTAATCTTCATACAAAAGGAATTAATCAATGGGATTACCCTTGGAATTGTGAAAAAATAGAAGAAGACATAAATAGTGGACATATTTATATAATTTCAGCGGAGGATTTAATTATTGGAACTTTTTCAATTAAGATTATAGATAATTTAGCCTCTCTTTTAATTGAGAGAAGCAGCTATTATATATATAGAATTGCAATTCTTCCTGAGTATAAGGGGGAAAATTTAGGAAATAAAATTGTAAAGTATGCATTTGAATACTCAAAAAATCTTAAAAAGCCTATATATCTGGACTGCTGGGCTGGAAATAAAAAACTTAAAAGCTTCTATAAAAATGCCGGATTTAAATATCTGGGGGATTATCCTGAAGAAGATTATTTTATAAGTGTGTTTAAATTTAAATAGTTAAAAGGAGACAAGTAATATGAAGAAAAGAATATTTATTGTTTTTATACTTTTATTATTTATAATCACATTAGGTGGATGTAATACAAAGAAAACTGCATTAACTAAGGAAGAAAAAATAGCAGATTTTAACTATATGTATGAAATACTTAAGGATAACTATCCATATTTTGAAGTTAATAAACGATTAAATGGAGGACTAGATTGGCTTTCTAATAAAGAAAATTATATTGACGCGATACAATCCACTCAAAATGACGAAGAATTTTATAAAAAGCTGCAGGAAATCTTGTCTGATCTTAATAATGGGCATACAGATATGCTGGATAAGATATTTTATGATTATGCTAAAAAGGCATACAATATGCAGCCAAAAACAAATGAAGAATGGCTTAAGCAATTAAATAACCCTAAGGCAGTTGTAAGGTACGGAGGAATGAAAAGCGCTAGCGTCGGGTTTCCTATTTCTTCTGACAGTGAAACTCCTGATAATGTTAAAACTGAAGTAATTGACAACGGAAAAGCTGCATATTTGTCCATAAAAATGTTAAACACCTTTAATATTGAGAGCGACATGAAGATAATTAAGCCCTTTTTAAAGAGTATCGTCAGTACCAGGGCAATTATTATTGATATAAGAGGAAACGGCGGCGGTGATTCCCGGTACTGGTCAGATAATATTGTACCCATGCTGATAAATAAAACGTTAAGTAATAAAGAATATATAGCTTACAGGGGAGGAAAGTTTACTGAAGAGTTTTTAAAAAGCAGGTACGAAACTGGGTACGAAAAACTCCAGCCTATTGAGAATATAAATAAGGAAAATTTAAAGAACCTGCCGGCGGAGGTTATGAAAGATTTTAAATATTATTCGGTAAGCGAAACAAATATTGAACCCAAAGATTCTATAGACTATACAGGGGAAATTTATCTTCTTGTTGACGGCAGCGTTTTTTCTTCATCAGAAGCATTTGCTGCATTTTGCAAGGGTACAGGCTTTGCTGTTTTGGTAGGTGAAAGAACCGGAGGTGACGGAATAGGTTTTGATCCGGCAGTTTGTACTTTACCTAACAGCGGATTTGTTTTCAGGTTTACTCAGGAAATGGGAATGACTTCAGACGGTTCCTGCAATTTCGAAAGTAAGACAGAACCGGACATTAAGATATCTGCTAAGAAAAATGAAGATTTAAATAAAGACCAAGCTGTACAGACTGTATTAAAATTAATAAAGTAATAAGGAGTGGAAAATATGTATTATAAAAAATTAATAGGAAATAAGGTTTATCTGTCACCAATAGATAAAAATGATTACCAAAAATATACTGAGTGGGTAAATGACATGGAAGTTGGAATCGGTATGATATTTCCCAGTAAGCTGATTGATGAAGAAACAGAGAAAAACATACTGGAAAGATTATCGAAAAGTGAGTTTAACTTTGCAATTGTTGATAATGAAAAGAATCAGTCTATTGGAAATGTTGGATTTCCTTCAATAGATTATATAAACCGCAGTGCTGAGGTGGGCATATTTATTGGAGATAAAAATTATTGGGGAAACGGTTATGGCAGAGAGGCACTAAATCTGCTGCTGGATTTCGGATTTAATATACTTAATTTAAACAGCATTCACCTCAGGGCTTATTCCTATAACAGCCCGGCTTTGAAATGCTATCAAAAGGTGGGCTTTAAAGAAGCTGGCAGGCTAAGGGAAGCTAAAATAATAGGCGGGAATAAATATGATGATGTATATATGGATATTTTGGCAAATGAATTTAAATCTCCATATATAGAGCCGGTTCTTAAGAAAAAGATGGGGTTATAGATATCATACATAACGTTTTGGTTTTAGGAGAAAGCGGACTTGTAAGCAGAGCAATAATTGATGAAATGAGCATACATGGGTTAATATGGTATGTGATATAATTGATATAAATTGGCGTAATTTTTAAATGGAGTGATTTAAATGGCAACATGGATAACTCATCTTAGAATAGCAGAAAATATTTTGAAAAAAGGATATGAATTTGAACCAAAAGCTTTTTTAATAGGAAACATTGGGCCGGATTCCGGTGTACCAAGTGAAGACTGGAGCAGCTTTAATCCACCCAAGAAAATTACCCATTGGCTGGGTGAAAATAAGAAAATAAATGCTCAGAGTTTTTGGGACAAGTATTTGAAATGTAGAGAGATAAATGAAAACAATGAATCTTTCTCTTTTAAAATGGGCTATTACGTGCATTTGCTTACGGATATTGAATGGTTAAAACTAATAGAGCAAAAGAAGAAGGATATTTTATATAAGGAATGGTCAGAAAAGAATCCTGGTTTTATTTGGACTATAAAAAAGGACTGGTACGGACTTGATTATTTATATTTGGACAAACATCCAAAATGTATATTTAATACCTTGTTTATAAATATAAAGAAGGTACCCGATTATCTTGATTATTTTCCTCAGGGTGCATTTGAAAAAAGGGTGAAGTATATAACTGATTATTATTTAGGTAAAAATGATGAAACAAAAGAAAATTTTATTTATTTAACTGAAGAAGAAATGGATAACTTCGTTTATAATGCTTCGGAAAAAATTCAAGCTCAATTGAAGAGTGTATTATCAGATAAATCAGGTATTATATAAAAAGAAGCAAAAAAATTTACTGCTTGAAACAGATAAAAAATAACTATCAGGAGTGTATATTTTGAGAGAATATTTTTTAAAAACAGAAAGATTAGGATTTTCAGTATGGAATGAAAGAGATTTGCCTGATGCCTTAGAACTTTGGGGTGATCCGGAAGTTACAAAATTTATTACAGCAGAGGGCAAAATGTCAAAGGATCAGGTACAGCAAAGATTAAAAAAGGAAATAGAAACTTATAAAAAATATAATATTCAGTATTGGCCTATTTACTCAATTGATACCAATGAGAATTTAGGATGCTGCGGACTGCGGCCATATGATTCTGAAAATAACATTTTCGAAATGGGGATACACTTAAAAGAGGAATATTGGGGAAAGGGATTTGCTCAGGAAGCGTGCGCAGCTGTGATTAAATATGCTTTTAGAGCTCTTAAAGTTAATGCAATTTTTACAGGGCATAATCCTAAAAATGCAGCATCTGCTAAACTTCTTAAAAAACTTGGATTTACATATACCCATGATGAGTTCTATCCGCCAACAGGATTAAATCACCCTTCATATTTGATGACAAAACAAGATTACAATTCTAAACTGGCTTAATATAAAATGTTTAATGGTTTGTTTATATTTTTACGAGGAAAATAAAAAAACAGATGGAACATTATCAATTTTGGTTGGTGTATTTATTTTGGGTATATTGATTAAAGATGTTCTTATGATGTTTTAATAATGAACAAGTTTCTTGAATGTTGTAATAATTAAGGTTCTATGTTGGTACAATCTTGTGGAATATCGCGAATAGCTTTCAAATTATGGAGGAATACTTTGGAAAATAAAATATTAAAAAATATATATAAGTGTCCGGTATGTGGTTTACCGCTAATAAAACTAGAAGGTCAGTATGTGTGTGAAAAGGAGCATTCTTTTGATATATCTCAAAAAAATTATGTCAATCTTTTATTGGCAAATCAAAAGAAAACTAAAGACCCAGGTGATAATAAGGAAATGATGGAAAACAGAAGGAATTTTCTTAATAAAGGATATTATTCGAAATTTTCGGAAGGACTAAATGAGGCAGTAGCCATTTATTTAAATCCTAGTGGAGAGTATATACTAGACGCTGGTTGTGGGGAAGGCTATTTCATAACAATGTTAAAAAATAAATTAAGTAATGAGGTTAATAGAAAGAATATTAACTATTATGGTATAGACATATCAAAGTCAGCAATAAAATATGCAAGTGGAAGAGACAAAGCCATTAATTTTGCAGTAGGAAGTAATTTTAATTTACCTATTTTGGATAATTCTTTGGATTGCGTAATTAGAAATTTTTCACCAGGTGAAGCTAAAGAGTTTAGTCGTGTACTGAAAGACGATGGCAAGCTTATTATTATAACTCCAGGTGTGGAGCATTTATTTGAATTAAAAGAAAAATTATATGAAAAGCCTAGAAAACATGAAGTGAAAAATGATTTCAAAGAAGGTTTTGAACTCATAGACCACAGACAAATTCAATATAGCATTGATTTAAGGGACAGTGAAGATATTCAAAATCTGATAACAATGACACCATATTTTTGGAGTATTACAAATGAAATGAAAAGCAGAATTAATAAATTAAAGCCATTTACTTCTACATTACATTTTAATATACACGTATATAATAAAGTGTTATAAGTTTATAATTGAAAATATTTTGTTAAGATGCAATTTTCAGGAGCAAGTGCAGGCAGTATTGTTTTAGGTACAACAATTGAATTAGTTCATGAATTTGAAATGAATATGAACGATAATATTGGATTAACTGATTTTACTGGAGCAGATATAACAGAAATAAATATATGTCCTCATTATTCAAGGTTTATCAATAGATATAATAATTTTGAAGAACGGATTTGCAAAGTTGAGAATAAATATAATATCTCTGTTAATCGTATAAATGGTGGAGAAGCAATAATTGTTGATAATAATTCAATAATAAAAATATAGGGGGCAGGATAAAAGTGAATGAAATGAATTTAGAGAAATTAAAAAAATTACAAAACAACTTTAAACTAAGGAATATTGAAGTAAGTTATTTTGAAACCTTAGAAAATGCCAGAGAAAATATATTGAATACTGTGCCAGTCCGCTGTACTGTGGGAATAGGACATTCAGCCACGCTTCAAAAAATTGATATTACAAACTCACTTTTAAAAAGAGGAAATATTGTATATGACAAAGAACTTGCAGAAAGCATAGAGGAATGTAAAGCCATAAAGAAGAAGGCACTTACTGCAGATTGGTATATAACTGGTTCAAATGCTGTATCCATAGATGGGAGAATCGTTAACGTGGATCACAGCGGCAACAGAGCAGCAGCTATTACTTTTGGACCAGATAAGGTGATAATTGTTGTTGGTAAAAATAAAGTCGTTGATACCTTAGATGAAGCAATTAAAAGAGTTAAGAACACAGCATGTCCGTTAAATGCAAAACGTGCAGGATTTAATCCTCCTGTTATGAAGTGACCTCTTGTCAAGTGTTAATTTCAAGAAATCACTCTTTTTCTTTATTTCTTATTGTTCCAATGCCTGGAGCATATGGATAGAGCCTCAGACTTAACAGTTCCCG
>JBAXYJ010000156.1:0-6914 GCA_041670885.1 Clostridiaceae bacterium | reverse complement strand
TTATTGTGGTATACTAGGTACATAGTACTCCATTGTGAGGATACTATATCAATTGCATATCGTTTAGGGAGCGAAGCACCAACTGATTTAAATGTCACATTTAATAAGTTAAGGGGGCTTTTTTTATTATGATAAATTACAAACCAACATTATTAAATTCAGAGGATAAATCATATCCGGAGCTTTTTAAAAGAAATTCAAAAAATCCGATTATAACCGCAAATGACTTACCTTATCCCGCTCATACCATCTTTAATCCGGGAGCAGCTTTATTTGAAGGAAATACTTTATTGCTTGCCAGGGTTGAAGACAGACGAGGCTTTTCACATTTGGCAAAAGCAATTAGTAAAGATGGAGTATCAAATTGGATATTTGATAAAAGTCCAACTATTGAGGCAGAACCAAATATTTATCCAGAAGAAAGATGGGGAATTGAAGATCCCAGAATAACCTGGATCACAGACTTACAAAAATGGGCAGTTACTTACACTTCTTATTCTCGAACAGGTCCGCTGATATCCCTAGCTCTTACCTGTGATTTTATAAATTTTGAAAAACAGGGATCAATAATGTCTCCTAATGATAAAGATTCTGCACTATTTCCAAAAAAATTTAACGGCAAATATTTGATGATTCATAGGCCATATTCTGAAGGACATAATGCACAAATTTGGATATCAAGTTCTCCTGACTTAAAACATTGGGGAGAGCATCAGATTCTTTTGAATGCCCGCAGCGGCGGCTGGTGGGATGCAAATAAAATTGGTCTATCAGCACAGCCACTTGAAACTTCTGAAGGCTGGCTCATCCTTTATCATGGAGTTAAAATCACGGCATCTGGTGCAATCTACCGATTAGGGCTTGCACTGCTGGATTTAGAAAACCCATTAAAGGTTTTAAAAAGAAGCAATGAGTGGATTTTTGGACCAGAAGAACCTTATGAAAAGTTTGGAGATGTTAATGATGTAGTATTCCCTTGTGGATGGATACTAGATGAACCAACTGGCGTAGTTTACATGTATTATGGGGGAGCTGATTCCTGTATTGGTCTTGCAACTGCTAATTTGTGTGAGCTGCTTCAATATATGAACAACTGCCCGGAACCTAGTGAAGATGAATAAAACAAAATATTACTCTATAACAACACTTATGCGAAGGAAGTGTGCTTTAGATACTTAACGAGGAATTGCATAATTCAAAAAATTACCTTTTCAACTTAAAAAAACGTTAATTATTCGTTCTTTTTAAGTTGAAAAACAAGTCAAAAGGTTATTATGCAATTTCCCATACTATTAAGGAGGAAGACTTATGAAAGCATTATTTCTTGCAGGTGGAATGGGAACCAGATTAAAACCATTAACTGATGAATTACCAAAACCTATGGTACCAATTATGGTAAAGCCACTTTTAGAAAGAAACATGTTAAAACTCAAGGACTGTGGTGTTGATGAAATCATACTTAGTACATGTTATAAGCCGCAAAAAATTGAAGAATATTTTGGCGATGGCACAAAATTCGGATTAAAAATTAATTATATATGTGAGGATATCCCCCTAGGTACAGGAGGCGCAATTAAAAATACTGAAGAATTTTTTAATGATACTTTTATCATATTTAACGCTGATATATTAAGTAATATTAATATTACGGATATGATGAAATTTCACAAAGAAAAATGTGCAGCAGTTACAATTGCTGTAACACAAGTTGAAAATCCTTCCGCTTATGGAGTTATTGAATATAATGAGGATCTCTATGCAGAGTCTTTCACTGAAAAACCAAAGCTTGCAGATATAAAATCAAACTATATTAATGCCGGTATATATATATTTGAACCAAATGTTTTAAAGGAAATACCTGATTCACAGGTAGTATCAATAGAAAGAGAAACGTTTCCGCAGCTTTTAAAAAAAGGTTATCCTATTGCAGTTTATAAAAGCGATGCATATTGGATGGACATAGGCACAATTGAAAAATATGCACAGGTCCATCAGGATATTCTAAATGGAGATTACAATTTGCCGGAAATTAAGGATAAAAATCAGAATATATTCATAGGTGAAAACACAATAATCAATCCTTTTGCTAAAATTATTGGTCCTGTGTATATTGGCGAAAACTCTAAAATTGATGCTTATTCTACTATTGGGCCAAATACAGTAATTGGAAACCATTGTAAAATTGGAACAAATAATACAATCACCAACTCTATTGTTTGGAACAAAATCAACATTCAAAATAATTCTACTTTTTCAGACATTATTCTTAATTCAAAATTTATGATTTCTAAGCGTAATATCAATATAAACACTATTGAAACTAAAGAACTGGATAAAAATATTGCACTTTAGTTTGTAAGGAGGATACAATTAATGGTAAATAAAAAATTATTAAATATTGCTTTTTTAAGCACAAGCCCACCCCGGGAATGTGGTATTGCTACATTTACCCAGGATCTTATAGATGCTATAGATGCATCTGGTTTAGTAGAAACTAGTGTTATTGCTGTAAATAATTCTGTGCACAGAGATTATGGCAGTAAAGTAATACTAGAGATCAATCAAAATACTCAAAAGGATTACCTGGAGCTTGCACAGAAATTAAACCATTCAAATATAGATCTATTAGTAATAGAACATGAATATGGTATTTATGGCGGAGATCATGGTGAATATATATTAGATTTAGTAAATAACATAGATATTCCAGTAATTACTACTCTTCATACCATTTTAAGAGAACCAAACGACAAACAAAAATTAATAATCAAAATCTTAGGCGAAAAAAGTGTAAAAATCATTACAATGGCAAAGAACACCAGTAGATTATTACAAACTGTATATGGAGTTTCTCCAAATAAAATTGAAGTAATTCATCATGGTGTACCTGTTAGACTTGTTCCTGCCAGGCAATCTTTAAAAAACAAATTTGGTTATAAGGATAAGCAAATAATAAGCACTTTTGGCCTTTTAAGCCCTGGTAAAGGCATTGAATATGCCATTGAAGCCATATCAAAAGCTTCTGCTGTAAACAAAAATATTATTTATTTAATTCTTGGGCAAACCCATCCGGATCAAAAGGATGAATCTTACAGAGAAAAATTAGAAGCACTTGTTACAAAATATCATCTTGAAGAAAATGTGAAGTTCGTTAACAAATATCTTACAAAAGATGAAATTATAAGATATCTGCAAATGTCAGATATTTATATGACACCTTATCTATCAAGAGATCAGGCTGTCAGCGGTACACTGGCTTATGCTGTTGGATACGGAAGAGCTATCATATCTACTCCTTATCTTTACGCCAAAGAAATGCTTTCAGAACAGCGTGGATTACTTGCTGAATTTGAAAATTCCGAATCTCTTTCTAACTGCTTAAATTATATTCTGCAAAATCCGGATGAAAAAATAAGGATGGAAAAAAATACGATTAAACTTGGTGAAACAATGTATTGGCACATTGTTGCAAAGCATTATACAGATGTATTTTTGAAAGCAGCAGTGCTAAATGAAGTAACAGGAGTAATATAATGGAAGCTAGAAATAAAGATATGGACTTTGTAAATTACTTATTTGCATTTACTGACGATGTAGGTATTTTCCAGCATAGTAAGTATGGAGTACCTGATAGAAATCATGGATATACAACAGATGATAACGCAAGAGCACTTATACTTGCCGTTATGCTTTATGAAGAGTATAGGGAAAATAGATATTTAGACCTGATTTATAAATATTTGTCATTTGTTTATTATGCACTAAATGACAATGGCATGTTTAAAAATTTTATGAATTATCAGAGAAAATTCTTAGAACCCCAAGGCTCAGAAGACTGTTTTGGAAGGTGCTTATGGGCTTTAGGGCGTACAATATCAAGCCCCTCTGTTCCCCAAAATATTAAAAATACCTGCACCTATATGTTAAAAAAAGCTAATAAAAACATAGAAACTATTATTTCTCCCAGAGCAAAAGCATATACAATTGTAGGATTAAGCTTTTTGAAAGATTCAGAAGAAATGATTACCCATATTGAAATTCTGTCCATGTCCTTAATTGAACAATATAAAAAATTTAAGGATAAAAATTGGCACTGGTTTGAAGACTCTATGACCTATGGTAATGCTTTTTTTCCCTGGTCTTTATTTTGTGCCTACAAACTATTAGGGAAGGAATGCTATTTAGAAACTGCCAAAGAAAGTATGAATTTTCTTGAAAGCATAGTCATGAAACCAGACTTTTTCAAGCCAATAGGCTGTAAGGGATGGTTAGTTAAAGGCAAGGATGCTTCCCCATATGATGAACAGCCTATAGAGGCATGTGAGATGCTTTATGCGTATATGGAGTATTATGAAGTAACTAAAAGTAAGAAGTACCTTAATAATGCTTTGAAGTGTTTCAATTGGTATAAAGGTGAAAACTCTCAAAAACTGTCTATGATAGATAAAGAAACTGGTGCCTGTTATGATGGAATAGATGAAGAAGGAATAAATCTAAATCAAGGTTCAGAAAGCATTGTTTCTTATGGAATGGCTGTAATGAAAGCTTTGGAAATAATATTATAGTTTTTATAAAATCTACAATATAGCAGCGCTGCGATAACCGCAGCGCTATTTTTTTTAGAAAGTAATTATGAATTAAATAGAAGTACATTATTCATAATTAACCTCCGCAGCATACGCTGTAAATGTATTCTTGCAATATTAATATTTACCTATAATCTATATTAATACCAATAATACCAAACAATTTCATAATAGGAGTATGTTTCTAAAATATTAGAAAATTCAAAAAATTGTATATTGACATATGAAAGCATTATGGATAAAATGAAATAGAAATCTGAAAACGTATTCATATCTGCTTTGGATTATGTGCCTGAGGTTAAGAAAAAGCTCACACCTCAT
The DNA here is from genome assembly GCA_041670885.1 of Clostridiaceae bacterium. Classification (GTDB taxonomy): domain Bacteria; phylum Bacillota; class Clostridia; order Clostridiales; family Clostridiaceae; genus JAJBWD01. The sequence goes on along the minus strand of JBAXYJ010000156.1, from coordinate 2,007 downwards.
TTCATAGATCTGGGAAGTATATAAAGTTTTCAGTGAAATACATTTAGTATGAAAGGGGTTTTACTAATGAAAAGAAACAAAAAAATCATCGCAGCACTGGCATTGTCACTTATTGGGGTATTGTCATTTACCGGCTGCCAAACTACTGCCAAAAAGACTACTGCAGTACCAACAATTGAGGCAAAAAATGCTAACATTAAAGTACCAAGATCTATTGTAAATTTAGCACTGGCGAAAGAAATGACTGCTGCAGCAGAAGCAAAAGCAAAGGAAATAAAGGTTCCTATGTATATTACTATTGATGATGCTGATGCTAATTTAATTTCTATTAATAGAATGGCAAACACAATTTTAGTTAGTGAAAAAATATCACAGAATAAAGCATATACAGCAGTTGCATTAAAAATGCCAACCAGCACTCTTACAGCTCTTGCTCAGCCGGGAACAGCTTTATACGGTATACAAAATGACAGCAAAATAGTTATTTTCGGTGGAGGATTCCCTCTGGTACTAAATGGCGAAGTTATTGGTTCCATTGGTGTCAGCGGCGGCTCTGTTGAAGAGGATATGTCAGTAGCACAAGCTGGTTTGACAAAATATAAAGAAATTGTTGAAGGCTTGAAGAGTGATACTGTAATAACACAAACAGAGGCATCGAAAAATATAACTGGTGCTGCTATAACTGATTATGGAATTAATCTTGAATTAGCAAGAAAAATGGCTATTGCAGTTGAGAAAAAAGCTGCAGAGATAGGAGTCCCAATGTGGTTCTCTGCAGTAGATAAAGGTGCTAATTTAATTATGGAACAAAGAATGGAAGAAGCTTTACTTGTAAGTAAAGAAATTTCATTGAACAAAGCATATACAGCAGCTACAATTAAGCTTCCAACCGATATAGTTGCAAAGGTTTCTCAGCCGGGGACAGCTCTATATGGTGTTCAAAATGTTTCAAGAATGATTATTTTTGGCGGCGGCTACCCACTAGTTTATAATGGAAAAACTATAGGCGGTGTTGGTGTAAGCGGCGGATCTGTTGAACAAGACATGCAAGTAGCTCAGGCTGCTATGGATGTATATAATGCAGAATTAATAAAATAAAAAATAGAATAATGAAAAGGATAAGCAGCTCTAGGCTGCTTATCCTTTTTTAGAGTGTTGATTATAAGTAATAAATTATAGACATTCCAATATTATCTTTTTAATACGATTGATCGCCCAAATTTTTTGCTGTGAATTTGCTGCACCTATATTTTTATTTTTTGTTTTCATTAGATATTTTAATGCCGCAATAGCTTCTTCATCACTTAAATCTTCAACTTTATTATTTGAACTTGTTGGTTCAGATTTCTCTAATTCAACCCAAAAATTTTCATCTTTATATTCTGCAGCCAGATTTTTGAGTTCAGTTAAACTTATTTCCTCAAACAATATTGATGTAAAAAGTTTAGTATCTTCAGAAGAATATTGTGACCAGTTTTCATTATGATAAAGGCATTTTGAAAAATAACCAATTTCCCGAGCCGTAATATTTTCCTTTTCACATTCCATTATCAGCGCCAATTCAATTCTATCTTTTTCAATTTTTGTAATTATAATTCGTTTTCTCCAACCTGCAAACTTTTGATTGAATGAATCCTCCGCCCTTTTGATTTCTGAAATTTTTGTAGTAAAGTCTAAATTTTGCCCTTCGGTATTTGGAACCTTCAAAGTTAAAACAGTTTTATAAATCTTTTTGAACATATTATATTCCTCCCTAATCCTAATTACTAATTTTAATAATATAACCCAGATAGCAACTGACTGCTTTATCTGAATTCATTGTACTACATAAGGCACAATAAGGCAATAACTATTAATAAGAATAAGCTTGCCTTAAGCGGCATTATTAAAAATTATGATATCAGGAAATTGAAGTCATAGACCAAATGAAAGAATTTCACTGCTCAAGGGATTTTTTGTTAGCTATTAATCATGCAGGAATTAAATTTTGCTCAAAGTGTTATGACA
>JBAXYJ010000155.1:0-6926 GCA_041670885.1 Clostridiaceae bacterium | reverse complement strand
GGCCGAGTTTAGAAGGGCCAGGCTGCCAAACTTTGAAAGTGGAAATATCTTTGCAGTTAGATTGATAAGTGAATTCTTATTTGTAAGCAGCGCTATCATATCCTGAGGATTTTCCAGACCTACGGCCTTATTTTGAGTATAGAAATTTATCCCAAGGATTATAAATAAACTAAATATACCTCCCAGCATTTTAGTGAATTCCTTATGCTTTCCTAAATTTGTAAACCTCATTATAATAATATTTATAATTGAAGACATAATCAGCGGAATTATAGGAAGAACCAGGAAGATTACTACTGAGTATAGTATAAATAAAACTCCGGCTTTGTCCTGAATCCCATAGGCTAATATTACAGGAAGATAGAATATTATAATTATTAAATATTCATAAGTCATGGCTACAAAAAGCTTAGCAGATAATATATCTGATGGTTTCAGAGGCAGAGGCAGCAAATACTCTATTTCTGAGGAAAAATAGAAGATATTTAAAACCATGAATATGCCAAAAATAAATATTACAAAGGATATGGCAGCTAATGTTATGCTTAATATGGTAATTTCGGCTCCAACAGCCTTAAGGCTAGGAAATATTCCCCTTACCCCAAAGAAAAGACCGATGGACATAGGGAGAAATGATACTAATATAAGTAATATAAGGGCCAGTTTCTTTATCTTTTTATTTTTTCCCTCTACCTGAAACAGTCCTCCACCGCTTTTAAATAAAATCCTGGTTAAATTAAATAAACTACTCATTTTCAGTCATCCTCAAGAACATATTTTCCAGTGAGTCACTGCCTTTAAAGTGCTCCTTCATTTCCTCTATAGTGCCGCAAAACAGTATCTTTCCTTTATTAATTACCGCTATTCTGTCGCATAATTTTTCTGCTACCTCAAGAACATGTGTTGAAAAGAAAACAGTCTTACCATTATCTGCATGGTTTTTCATCATTTCTTTTAATAAAAACGAAGCCTTTGGATCCAGACCTGTCATTGGCTCGTCCAAAATCCATATGGAAGGGTCGTGAAGAAGAGCTCCCATAAGAACAATCTTTTGCCTCATACCGTGGGAATAGCTTTGAATCTGATCAGACAGAGCATCCTTTATCTCAAATTTTTCTCCAAGATAATCTATCTTTTTTATTCTGTCTTCCCTGCTTACATTATAAATATCTCCCATGAAGTTAAGATATTCCATTCCTTTCAGTTTTAAAAACATATCAGGATTATCGGGAACAAAACCAAACTGCCTTTTTGCTTCCAGTGGATTTTTATTAATATTTATTCCATTAAGTTTTATATCTCCGCTGTCTGCTTTTAATATTCCTGTTATCATCTTTATGGTTGTTGTTTTTCCTGCACCATTTGGCCCTAAAAAGCCGAATATCTCACCGTCATTAATAGTAAGATTTACTTCATCAACTGCTTTTATCTTACCATTATAACTTTTGTTTACCTTAATTAATTCGATCATAATTACACTCCTATTGTTAAATTTTAATCTATATATTATTAATATAACATAATATTACAATAAAATAAAGTAATTACCACTGCTATTAACTCAGTAAATACTGCAGCGATTATGGCATGTCTTGATTTTTTTGCTTTTATTCCTCCAATGTATACAGTTAGAGTATAAAATATAGTCTCTGTACTTCCCATAATAAGAGCGGCCATAATTCCAATTCGACTATCCGGCCCTGCATTTTTTAATATTTCAGTAAAAACTCCTAATGATCCACTGCCGGACAGAGGCTTTATAATTATAAGTGGGAGAAGCTGAGGTGGAAAATTAAGTTTTAAAAACATTGGTGTCAATACTTTAGTGATAAATCCAAGCAGCCTGGAATCAGAGAATACCTTATAGGCTAAAATCATAGCAAGAATTGGAGGAAAAACTCTATATGACAGCTTAAGTCCTTCCACTGCCCCCTGAATAAATACATGATATATATTTACTTTTTTAACAATGCCGTAAAAAATGACAAATGAAAATATTATACCTATAAGAGAAGCTTCAATATATTCCATAAATCCCCCTAAAAAAATTTCTCTAATATCTTGGTTATTAAAACTCCAATAACAGCAGTTATAGATGAAATTATAATTATGGGAACAATTACGGCAGATGGCAGCTTTGAGCCTAAAGCTGCCCTTATTGATATTATGGTTGTTGGTATTAGCTGAATGGCAGCAGCATTTAGGACAAGGAAAAGTGCCATATCATCTGACAGCTCTTCTTTATTTTTATTAGTTTTTTCCATTTCCTCCATAGCTTTAATGCCAAGAGGAGTAGCTGCGTTACCAAGCCCCAGCATATTTGCTGTAAGATTCAGTGATATATACTCTAAAGCCTTTTTATTTATGTTTTTAAAGAGCCTCTTTATAACCGGCTTGATAAGTCCTGATAAAAAAGAATTCAGACCGCTTTCCTCTGCTATTTTAATTATTCCGCTCCATATGCAGAGTATCCCACATAGCTCAATTACAAGCTTTACTGAATAAGTTCCTGAATCTAAAATTGTATTTGAAACTATTTCACCATTTCCTGATACTATTCCAAATATAATTCCAAAAAAAATAAGGAAAAACCAAATATAATTAATCATAAATACCTCTATAATTTACTTCAGTATAATTATATGTATTGAATTTGCAGATTAAATCTGATAACATACTAAAGGAATACAATTTAGGAGGAAACTATGGAAAATAGTAATTTAGAACAGGCAAAATCAGATATCGAAGAGGCACTATCCGCCATCGACTCTATAATGGAGGAGTTAAATAGAAATAGTGAAAAGAGTGTTATTAAGGAAAGATTTTTAGAGCTTACAGAAAAGCTGGATCATATAGAAAAGGTATTAAAAGAAGAAGGAATATTGGAGTAAAAAATTCTGCTGTCGCAGATTTCGCTAGGGAACTTTAGGTTCCCTTCGACGCTACTTAGAGCTCCGCACCTTCCTGAAACCAGCGGGAAGTACCTTCCCTGCACCCATCCTTTTTTACTCTATAAAAATTTATTTATATAATTAAAAGTTAGTATTTAATTATCCACAGAGTAAAAATTTATAATTTCCAATAGAGTAAAAAAAATCGACTAACGTCGATTTTTTATTTTATAGAAATATCTAATATACTTCCGGGTATCCGGTTATATCCTGAATTTCATCATATAATCCTTTCAGCTTTTTATATATGTTTTTGTAAACCCTGGTATATAAGTCTCTATATATTTGTACATTTCTAATGTCAGGTTTAAAAACCTTTTTATAGTGAACCATATTATCTGCTGCTTCTTTAAAATTCTTGTAAACTCCTAAAGCTACAAAGGCATTTATTGCAGCACCCAGTCCTGAGGTTTCATAGGTTCTCTCTTTATATACATTTCTTCCAAACATATCTGCAGTAATTTGGCATATGGCATCGCTTTGAGAGCCTCCGCCGGAGACAAGTATTTTCTCAACTTTTATCTTTGTTTTTTTCTCCAGCTTTTCTACTCCGTCTATAAGAGAGTAGTTAATCCCCTCGATTATTGCCTTATATAAGTGAGCCCTTGTATGCACATCTCCAAAGCCTATAACCGAGCCTTTAGCCGTGGGAAGCTTATGAGATGCTCCCCAAAAGGGCTGAAGAATAAGTCCCTGACATCCGGGAGGTATGGTATCCAAAGTCTTATTGAGTATTTCTTCAGGTGCTATGTTTCTTTCTGATGCTATAAGCATTTCTCTTTGAGCAAATTCTTTTTTGAACCAGCTTATCATCCAGTATCCTCTCATTATTTCAATCTCAGGATTATAGCAATCTTTAATAATTGAAGGATATGATGGGAAAAATCTTATTGGTTCAATATATTTTTTTGTTGTTGTCTCTGCTGTTGCTGTAGTTCCGAAACTTAAATTAACTGATGTTTCATCGATGCAGCCGGTTCCTAAGGTTTCGCATCCCTTGTCAGAACCGCAGGCAATAAGTTTTAAATCAGTACTTATTCCCGTTTCCTCTGATGCCTCATCGGAAATATCTCCTATAATATCTCCCGGGCTGACTAAATCGGGCAGCTTTTCTCTTTCTATGCCAAACATGCCATATCTATATACTTTAAATGATCTTGGCCAGCTTTTTTTCTTATAATGAAAAGGAATATGCCCGATTTGATTTGCATAGGAATCCACCATTTTTCCTGTCAGCTTATATGTAAGATATCCGGATAAAAGCAGTACCTTATAGGTTTTATCCCATATTTCCTTCTCATTTTCCTTTATCCAGTTGGCCTTTGATTTTCTCCTTACTATCTCTATAGTACTTTTCATTCCTACAATATTAAACTTGGCACTTTCAATGGGGGGTACCGGATCTTCACATTTTGCCATTCTCTGATCGAGCCATAATATGGCAGGCCTTAAATGGTTCCCTTCCTTATCTAAAAATATAACCGTATCTCTTTGAGTTGTTAGTGAAACCCCAATAATTCTGCTGAAATTTTCAGGATATTTTTCTTTTAATCTTTTTACAGCAGTGCATAAGCTGTTCCAATAAAGCAGTGGATCCTGCTCAGCATAGCCAGGCTCCTTTGAAAAATAAGGTTCGAAATGTATCTTTTCTATATTTAAAAGTTCCCCGGATTTATCAAACAGCATGGCTCTAAAGCTTTGAGTTCCACAGTCTAATGAAAGGATAAGACCATCTGACATAATATTGCCTCCTAATATAATCTAAATCAATTATATCACTAGGAAACTAAGGTATGCACCTGCTGCTTAAATAATAATTTCAAAGAAAATTTATTCATTTCGATACATACGTTTTACATTATTTGGTATAATTAATATGGGGTGTTAGAATGAAACTGTTTTTAATTTTTATTTCTTTTATGCTTGGCTTAATTCAAAGCAAGAAAATATCAAATGGAGTAATGAATAAAAATTTAGCTTATTTCTGTTATTTTACTATTGAAACAGCAAAAATATTAATACCATATACAATATGTTTACTATATTATAATAACTATTCATTAATACCTGCTTTAATATTTATTTCGCTAGTATCCAGCAATATATATCCTTTAGTTCCGATTTATAACTATGCACCTATAATTCCCTATTTTATAGGAAATCTTGTTTTATCTCCTAAGGTGTTTATTATTTTGATTTTAATATATATATCTGCTTCAATCATTTTAAAGGAATATCTATTAGCATTTTTAATTGTTTCAGCATTATCTCCATTTATTTTTATTGCAATAGAAAAGAGCATACCATTATTTATTTTTGGTATGCTCACAGCCGGCCTTTTTTATTTGAAATATTATTTCAGTAAGCTTTAGCTCCGTGAGCTTTCTGAGTTTTGTTTAATTAAGCTCTTTATAGAAGATATATCTTCCTTTGAAAGAGGCGTTTCGCTTTTATAATTTTTAATTAGATTAGTAAGGTTTGACAGTTTAACCAGCCTTAGCTTTGTGTTATTTGAGCCTTCAATAAAATTCTTATCATTTGACAGAACCAAGAAGTCAATTATAGGGTACTTGTCTCCAAATATATTATTAAGTACAGCTCTGTGTCTCTCAACCTGCTCCTCTGGGTTTGTTATCTCAACTATTTTTTTATTCTTCTCTTTTGTCCACTTTCCATCTTCTGCAATTTTAATCTTAGTATTTTCTCCGTCATAATGCTTTACCTCTATATTAAATATGCCATTTTCACCTGCTAAAATAAAATCAAACTCCTGGAACAAAAGCAGCAGATTTCTGTATAACAAATATCCCTTTTCTTCCTTTTTTAAAGCCCTAAGCTCTCTGTATACAAGATTTTCTCCTGCTTTTCCTGATTCAGTTATTTCATCTTCTATTTGATATTTTTTTCCTGAAAGGAGTATATAGTCAACTAAAATTATAAGGAAGAAAATAAGAGCAGCTGATAAATCTACTATTTCTACTGCCTTTGTTAATAATGCCCTCCAGCCTTCTATTACCAGTGGAGCACTTATAAAATACTTATAAAAATAAAAACTCAGAATAAAAAACATACCAAAAGATAATATAAGCATACTTGAGCTTACTACTGATCTTTTCTTAAGCAGCTTATTTATATAACTATTTATCCCTTTATGAGTAAAATATCTCAAAAATTCTAATAATGCTTTTATTATAAGTATTATAGAAAAAGCGAAATATAGTAAATGTTTTCTATTTCCATAGAAGGTATATGCTAAATGGGAACCGCCGATAAGCATTATGTAGGCTAATATATACCTGATTTTTCTAAACAAAATATCACCCCTAATTCTAATATTATTATAAGTTAATTATATAATATAAATTAAAAATATGAAATTCTAATATTCGATTTAAGTTTACTAAAAATATGCATATTGATATAATGTTAATTACCTGAGGAAATTCCATAATTCATAAATTAGCTTTTTCAGCCAAAAGGTATTATGCAATTTCCTTACAGGGCTAAATCTAAATTAATATTTTTTTATCAAAGGATAATATTGGGGAAACAATGAATAGAGAAGATAAAGTAAGATTAAACAAATTTATATCTGACAAGGGCATATGCTCAAGAAGAGAAGCAGACAAATTAATTGAAGATAGAAAAGTTTTTGTAAATGGAATATCTGCAGTTACAGGCATGAAAGTGAGTCTGGAAGACAATATATCTGTTAACGGGGAAATATTGTCCTCGGTGAAGAAAAAAGTATATATAGCTTTAAATAAACCTGTTGGAGTTGTTTCCACCACAGAGCATAAGATAACAGATAATATTATAGATTTTATAAATTATAAAGAAAGAATATTTCCTATAGGCAGGCTGGATAAACCTTCAGAAGGTCTTATACTTCTTACAAATGACGGTGATATAGTAAATAAGATATTAAGAGCAGGAAATAATCATGAGAAAGAATATCTGGTTTGGACTGATAAG
>JBAXYJ010000154.1:0-6933 GCA_041670885.1 Clostridiaceae bacterium | reverse complement strand
CCTATGCCTATAATAAAAAATAAAAAATCCTTAACCCCAGCTCCAAATATACCAAGAGATTTATGGGTATATATGCTGAACATCATAAGAATTGATATAGTTATCAGAATAACCCCTTTAATATCATTGCTTATATTTAATTTTGCTTTTTCTTCTTTTACCTTTTTTTTTCTTGTGGCCATTTTATCACTCCTCTCATGTTTAATTCTACACGAATGTAAATAATCCTTTTATTAAGTTCAAAAGTCCTCTATGAAGGAAATTGCATAATTGTCTATGGGCTGTAAATTTTGAATTATGCAATTTCCTCTGTTAAGAGGACCTGGGATTTTCATCTATTAATTCATTAAGTTTTGCTACTGCTTCTTTTATGCCTCCAACTTCATCAATAATACCATAATCAACAGCCTGTTTTCCAATAAGGATAGTTCCCATATCATTAAGCAAATCATCTGTCTGAAGAAGAAGTTTTTTTAAGTCATCTCTTGAGATAGATGAAGTCCTTAAAATAAATTCTATTATCCTCTCCTGCATCTTGTTGAAATACTCAAAGGTTTGAGGGACTCCAACTACCATACCATTCATCCTGATGGGATGAATTATCATGGTGGCTGAGGGAGAGATAAAAGAATAATTCGCAGCAGTTGCTAAGGGTACTCCTATGGAATGGCCTCCTCCAATTACAAGAGATACAGTAGCTTTGGAAAGGCTTCTTATCATCTCCGAAATGGCAAGACCAGCCTCTACATCTCCTCCAACTGTATTTAGAATAATAAGGACGCCCTTTACTTCATCATCATTTTCAAAGTTTATAAGCTGAGGTATAAGGTGTTCATACTTTGTAGATTTAGTCTGGGGAGGCAAAACATTATGACCTTCTATCTGTCCTATAATGGGAACCATTTGAATACGCTGCTTTTTACTTTCATCTGACACTCCCAGTTCCTTAATATTCTCTACGTTCTTATCCTTATCGCACATAAACATTCCTCCAATACATAATTATTATGTGCTATTGGCGGAATGTTTATTCTCAGGCGCCTAAATTAAATTCTTTATGAAGTGAAAGTATAGCCTTTTTTGTATCTTCTCCATTTACCAGACACCAGATAGTTGAGTGGGAATCTGAGGTTTGAAGCACCGTAATATTTTCTCTGTCTAAGGCTTCTAATATTCTTGCCATAACTCCAGGAATTCCTCTCATACCTGAGCCAATAACAGCTATTTTGCTGCAGTCTTTAATCAGGTCATAATGAATAGCTAAGCTTTCCATTAAATTAGTAAATTTAAATAAATCCTCAGTTCCTATTGTAAATATCTTATGATCAGGGAAAACATTAATTAAGTCTATACTTATACCGTTATTTCCAAGAATTTTAAAAATAGAGGAATATTTATCATTATTTTGTAATTTTTCTATTTTTACCCTGACTCTGTCAGCCATATGAGTAATTCCGGTTATTATTTTTTCACTTTCCTTAACTGAATTTTTCACAGTAGTTCCTGTGCAGGAATTCAGCGTATTTTTTATAATTATTGGTATATTTCCTTTCATTGCAACTTCAACTGCTCTAGGATGAATTACCTTGGCTCCCTGCTCTGCAAACTGAAATACCTCATTATAATCCAGCTCATTTATCAGACTTGCATCATTAACTATTCTTGGATCTGCTGTCATGATGCCGTCTACGTCTGTGTATATCTCTACTGCATATGCTGACAGGGAGACTCCCAGTATAGAGGCTGTAACATCGCTGCCTCCTCTTCCTAAGGTGGATATAAAGCCATCACGAGATATGCCCTGAAAACCTGCCACAACCGGTACAATTCCATCATTAATTAATTTTAAAAGAAGTTTACTGTCTATATCTATAAGGCTGGCTGAACCATAATTGTTGTCTGTTATTATACCTGCCTGAAAGCCCATAAGAGGCTGGGCTTTAATATTGTTATCGTATAGTTCATTACACATAACAGCTGTACTTATGGTTTCTCCGCAGCTTAAAAGCAGGTCGCAGGCTGCCTTGTCTTTTTGCTTAAATTCAGTACTGAGAAGAGATAATAGTGTATCTGTAGCATAGGGTTCGCCCTGTCTTCCCATGGCTGATACTACTACCACCGGAGAATATCCATTATTTATTGCACCGATAATCTTGTTTACTGCTAATTTTCTTCTTTCCTTAGTTAAAACTGATGTTCCTCCAAATTTTTGCACCAATATTTTCATTTTTGTCTATTTAGACTCCTTTTCTTCATCAAAATCGTAATCTAAAATCAGAGTTTCTTTGCCTATCTTCCTTACATGATGCCAGGGAATGCTTAAGATATCCATGCTTTTAAAAAGGCTGAATTTAACTCTTGGTTTAAAAATTACGAGAGCGCTGAATTCTCCATTTTCATTTATGAGAATATCATTGTCTCCAATATCATTATATTTTGTTCCGTCAAATTCGTTAATTATTTCAAAATGCTGAAGCTGACTGTAATATATTTCTTTATCCTCCATAACTGCCTCCAATAAATATTTTACTTATTATTATGAGACAATATCAGAGTTTATTACTCTATACTCCGGTAGAGCCAAAGCCGCCTGAGCCTCTTCCTGTTTCTCTGATTTTATCTATTATTTCAATGGAGGGTTTCTCCACCTTGTTAAATACTATTTGAGCAATCCTTTCTCCTCTGTTAACTATAAAAGGCTCACTTCCTAAATTAATCACAATAACCTTTATTTCCCCCCTGTAATCCCAGTCGATGGTACCCGGGGTGTTAAGAAGAGTTATACCATACTTTAATGCCAAACCGCTTCTTGGTCTTACCTGACCTTCAAAGCCCTCCGGTATCTCCAGGCAGATTCCTGTAGGAATCAGTTTTATTTCTCCCTTTTCTATAGCTACAGGAGAGGTTACAGATGCATATAAATCCATACCCACAGAGCCTTCTGTCATATATTTTGGTGCCGGAATATCCTCTGTACCTTCAAGTTTTTTTATTTTTAGAAGCATAAAATTTCCCCCTTATTCGGAAATGATTTTTTTACATCTCTCAAAATCAAATTTTTCTCCTACAAAAGCAGAATTATATATTCCATTCTTTAGAGTGTTATTTTTAACTCTGCTTAGAGATGCAGCAGTAATATTATCTATTTTACTCATTATATCATCTTCAGTAAGTATTTTGTTCTTTATAAGAAGAGATTTTCCATTAGAAAACATTTTACTGCTGGGAGTTTCGTTTCCAAGAAAATAACTTCCTTTAAGCTGTTCCTTAGCTTTGTATAGTCTGTCATCACTGATATTTAAGCTGATAAAATTCTGCAGCTCCTCTTTAATTTTATAAATAGCTTTTTGGGAAGCTTTTGGCGACAGACCTGCATATATGGAAAATATGCCTGTATTATTATAAGAAGAAATATATGAGTAAATAGAATAGCAAAGACCCATTTCTTCTCTTAGCTTTTGAAATAAAACAGAAGAGGTTCCTCCTCCAAAAATATTATTTAACACGATAAGAGAATATAAATCAGGATCCTCTATTGGAAGACCTGGTATTCCCAGACTAAAATGAAGCTGTTCTATTTTTTTCTTCTTATAAATATGATCCTTCTTAATTTCAGGCTTTGAATAGTTAGTTATCTCCCTGTTTACCTCTTCCCAGTGTCCAAAATACTTTTCCGAAAGTTTTTCTATTTCTTTTACATCAATATTTCCGCAAATGGAAAGTACTGAATTTTCAGGAATGTAATGAGATTTAACATATTTTAATAACATTTCCCTATTGAAAGAATTAATACCATTAAATTCTCCAAGTATTGGAAGAGATAGAGAATCATCTCCCCAAATGCTTATACAGTGAAGATCAGATAGTAAATCTTCAGGAGAGTCTTCTGTCATATTTATTTCTTCACCAATAACTTTTTTTTCTTTTTCTATATCTTCATCTGAAAACTTGCTGTTAAAAAGCATATCTGAAAGAATTTCCAGGGAAAGCTCCAAATGGGTTTTGAGAGCCTTTATGTAAAAACAGGTAGATTCCTTGCCGGTAAATCCATTAAGCTGACCTCCCACATCTTCTATGGCTTCAGCTATTTCCTTTGAATTTCTGTTATAGGTTCCTTTGAAGAGCATGTGCTCGATAAAATGTGATATGCCGTTATTAGTCATATCTTCATTTCTTGAGCCGTTTTTTATCCAAAGACCTACTGCAACTGAGTTAACTCCCTGCAAACTTTCAACTGCAACTCTAAGACCGTTATTCAGCTTAAATATACTATGCATAAATACCTCCTGAAACAAAAAGATAAAAAATAAAAAGGCAAACGCCCTTCTATTTTTCTTCTTCCTTTTCTTTGTCTTTATTTTCGGATTCTTTCAGAGCATCTTTTCTTGAAAGGTTTATTCTTCCCTGACTGTCTATTTCAGTTACTTTTACAAGAATCTCATCACCAACAGATACTATGTCCTCAACTTTGTTTACTCTGTTTACATCCAGCTTGGAAATGTGAACAAGTCCTTCTTTGCCTGGAAGTATTTCTACAAAAGCACCAAAGTTCATTATCTTTGTAACTCGGCCAAGGTAAATCTCTCCTGCCTTAACTTCCTTTGTTAAATTCTCAATGATTTTAACTGCCCGGTTAGCACTCGTTACATCATTTGACATAACAAATACTGTTCCATCATCTTTAAGATCTATCTTAACTCCTGTATCTGCTATAATCTTATTTATTACTTTACCGCCGGCTCCGATAACATCTCTTATCTTTTCAGGATCTATAGAGAATTTAATAACTCTTGGAGCGTTTGGTGAAAGCTCACTTCTATATGCGGGTATGCATTCTTTTATCTTGTTTAATATAAACATTCTGGCTACTCTTGCACCATTTATAGCGTCTCTGATGCAGCTCTGTGACATACCATGAATCTTTGTATCAACCTGAATTGATGTTATTCCAACTTCAGTTCCTGCTACTTTAAAGTCCATATCTCCAAAGAAGTCCTCTAAGCCCTGGATGTCTGTTAATACCTCTTCATGAGATAAATCAGGAGATGTTATAAGTCCCATAGCAATTCCTGCTGCAGGCCTTTTTATTGGAACTCCTGCATCCATAAGTGCCAGTGTGCTTCCGCATACGCTGGCCTGAGATGTGGAACCGTTAGAGCTTAATACCTCAGATACAAGTCTTATAGCATATGGGAAATCATCTTCAGATGGGATAAGAGGCTCTAGCGCTCTTTCAGCCAGTGCACCATGACCTATTTCTCTTCTTCCCGGTCCTCTTAGTGGTCTTGTTTCTCCTGTGCTGTAGGATGGGAAGTTGTAATGATGCATATATCTTTTAAATTCTTCATCTGATAAGCCATCTAATATCTGAACATCTCCTAAAGGTCCCAGTGTTGCAACTGTCATAACCTGAGTAAGTCCTCTGGTAAAGAGGCCTGTTCCATGAGTCTTTGGAAGAAGTGCCACATCGCAGCTTATAGGTCTTATTTCGTCAAATGCTCTTCCGTCTGGTCTTCGATGTTCATTTAAAAGCATATTCCTGACTATTTCTTTTTGAAGACCATAAATTATTTCATTTATATCAGAAGCCTTGTCTTCATACTTTTCTTTAAACTGGTTAACTATTTCTTCTTTAACTTTATCTGCTTCTACATTTCTTGTTGATTTATCTACAATATGCATAGCAATGCTTATTTTATCATAAGCGCACTCTCTTATTTCTTTTTCCAGCTCAACATCCGGATGATGCAGCACTGGAGCTATTTTTTCTTTGCCATATTTTGCTATAGCTTCTTCCTGGAAGGCTATTAACTTCTGACATTCATTAAAACCATAGGAAACAGCATTAATCATATCTTCTTCAGCTATTTCATCTCCGCCGGCTTCAATCATCATGATTCTTTCTTTTGTAGCACAAATAGTAAGATTCAGAAGACTTTTTTCTCTTTCCTTAGCCATAGGATTTAAGATAAACTGTTTATCTTCAGTCATTCCCACAGATACAGCAGCAACCGGAATTGTAAATGGTATACTTGATAAGCATAAAGCCAGTGAAGCACCATTTATAGCTAAAATATCAGGAGCATTATCCTGATCTACAGAAACAACAGTACAAACAACCTGCACATCATTTCTGTATCCCTTTGGGAATAAAGGCCTTAGAGGTCTGTCTATTGCCCTGCCATGAAGTATTGCCTTTTCTGATGGCCTTCCCTCACGTCTTATGAAGCCTCCTGGTATTTTTCCAACAGCATACAGCCTCTCTTCGTATTCAATGGCCAGCGGGAAAAAATCTATACCCTGTCTAGGCTCCTTGGAAGCATTAGCATTTACCATAACAACTGTGTCACCATATTTAATAAATAAAGCACAGTTTGATAACATACCTGTAACTCCGTATTCAAATGAAAGTTCTCTACCAGCTATGGTAGTTTTTAAATTGTATTCCATAAAATACCCCCTTTCGGTATCAAAAAATTGTATTACCTAAATAAAGAGCGGTTGCCCGCTCCTTACTATTTTCTTAATCCTAATTGTCTGATTAATGTACGATATCTTTCGATGTCCAGGCCATTAAGATATTTTAAAAGACTTCTCCTCTGACCTACCATCATCAGTAGTCCTCTGTAAGAGTGATGATCCTTTTTATGAACCTTTAAATGTCCATTTAAGTTATTAATCCTCTCAGTAAGTAATGCTATCTGAACTTCAGGTGATCCTGTATCTCCTTCATGTCTAGCATATTTTTCAATTAATTCCTGTTTTTTAGCCTTATCCATGTTTACACCTCCAAAAATTATCCCCTTATCCCATGAGACTCGTTGGCAATTCGAGTATCTTAGCATGAGGTTCACAATGTATTATATCAAAATGCAAATGCATTGTAAATACTATATGTTAATGAAATTTTCTTTTCTTGCTGCTTCTTTATCT
>JBAXYJ010000153.1:0-6956 GCA_041670885.1 Clostridiaceae bacterium | reverse complement strand
CGAATTTTCTATTTGTAAAAGTTTTAACTTCATTCAATATAATTAACACCTCTTTCAAAGATAAGTTTATCATAACTTCAGATGACAGATACATATTATAATTATTAAATTTATTAAACATATAGTATAATGTACTTATTATAAAAAATAATATTAAGTAATAGGAGAAAATTAAAATGAGAGCAGCCTACAAAAATCCAAAGGAATTAGAAAGCAAATTAAAAGATTTAGTTGACACATATCTTGATGGCTTAATTGATTATGAAAAACTAGAGCAAACTGTAACAGCTATAATAAGTGCTAATGAAAACAGAGTTTACAAAAATGGATTTATACCAACAAAATTAGCCAATGCTTTAGGTGGTGAAAGAATAAATATTATAATTAAGATAGCAGAAGGAATTAAATAATTAGTTTTAAATTCAAGTAAAGCCTTCAATTGGAAAGCACATGTAACCAATTGAGGGCTTTATTTGTTTATTTATGTAAATTTATAGCCATTTTCAATCCAGACAAATTATTTGCTGCCGATTTGTAGTGATTTCCCCCACTACAAATATACAGTCAGCTACCTTTAATAAATAAAGCACCTGCTAATCATGATTATTCAAGGTACAGTAATTTTATAACAAGTGACCTGGAATTTAATGATAAGCTAACCTAATTTCCTGTCAGTTAACATAATTCCCAGAGGCTGTGTAACAAACTCATAATAGTGCCAAACTTCTATTCTATTATTGTAAGCTCTTTATTATATTTGTTTAGCACTTCGCAGCCATCAATAGTTACCAAAACTAAATCTTCAATACGAACCCCAACATCTCCGGGAAGGTAGATTCCCGGTTCTATAGAAAATATCATTCCCGGCTCTACTGTATCTAAATTAACTGATGAAACATCGCCAAAATCATGATCTTCTATTCCTATGGAATGTCCCAGTCTATGAGTGAAATATTTTCCATAACCTTTTTCTTCTATATAATCCCTGGCAGCAGCATCAATGTCGCAAAATTTAGCTCCGGGCTTAACTTTCTCAATTCCCCGCCTGTTAGCTTCTTTTACAATTTCATACACTTCCCTGCTTTTTTCTGAAGCAAACTTATAAAAAACTGTTCTGGTCATATCCGAGCAGTAGGAATCTTTCCTGCAGCCAATATCTATAACAATATTATCCCCTTCTTTTAAAGTGGAATTATCATTTCCATGATGTGGATCTGAAGCATTTGCTCCATATGCTACTATTGGATCAAAAGAAAATGATTCTGCTCCCATTTCCTTATATATACCCATAAGCATTTGTCCCAATTCCTCTTCTGTGTATTTTGGAGATATTAACTTTATCAGCTTGTCCACAGCAGCATCATTAACCCTTGAAGATGCCCTCATAAGCTCTCTCTCTTTCTTATCCTTGCTCATTCTTACTCTATCAGTAATTTCAGAACCATTTATAAAGCTGCTTCCGCCGCCAAGTTCCATAAGCTTTAATAAGAAACGTGATGGCCATGTTTTATCAATACCTATAGGCTTATCTTTTTCCACATGTTCAGCTAGCTTTGATACAGGTTCCTGATTATCATTAAACCTAACTATTTCAATTCCAAGGTCCTGATTTACAGGGAATAACTCATTAAGAAACAATTTATTATTTCCATTTAAATTAATATAGAGAGCAATCATTCTCTCCCCTGTATGAAACCATCTGCCGGTAAGATAGAAAATGGTGTTTGAGTCAGACACTATCATTTGAGGCATTTTCATATCGCTCATTAATTTTAAAATTTTGTTAAGTCTTTCTTGTATCATAAATTTAACTCCTTTTATTAATTTATACCTATATATTTGCCACAAGACATTTTCCAGGCATTAATTTATCTGATTATTTTTAGTATTTTAACTGTATAATCGCCTTGAGGTGAATTTACTGTGGAAACAGTGTTCACTTTCTTTTTATATATAACAGAGCCTAAGGGTGATTCTATTCCAATAAACCATTGAACCGGATTACTGTTTAAGGTCGAAGTTAAAGTTATTTCCTGTTCTTCTTTATCCTCTACAAATTCTATCAGTATTTTATCTCCAATGTTGCATTTATCATTATCAACTTCATCAGCTGCTTTAGCTGTTCTGATCATATTGCGCAGGTAACCACACCTTCTGTTATTTTCATAATATCGCTGTTTGGCTGCTATATACTCAGCATTTTCCGATCTGTCACCAAAAGCTGCTGCTACCATCTTTTCATGGGCTATTTCTGCTCTTAAGGTTGTATTTCTATAATCATATTCTTTTTGAAGCGTTTCTAAATCTTCTTTTGTCAATATATTATTCATATTAGTCCCTCTTTCAATTAATATAAGTATAATTATACTTTTTTAACTTAATACTGTAAACAACCTAAACTTTCCCGCCCCTGGGGTAAACTTTCCCGCCCTTGGGGCAATCCATATATTATCAATTTCATATTGCATTATTGTTCGTAATGTAGTATACTATTTACATATTAATAATGTTAATGCTCATATTAATTATTTATTTTTCAGTATTCTAAAAATTGGTCTAATTTCTATTAAAAGAAATGCTAGTTGTTACTTAGGACAAGTACCTGACAGGTAAAGAACAATTTAGAAAGGATGAGGATTAAATGAATAACCATGAAAAAGCTTTAAAAACATATGAGGAACTTCAAAAAAGAAAGGCTGAAAAAGCTGAAAAAGAAAAAAAGCTGAAAGCAGACGTATATTACTATAGACAGGACTCATTTTTTAAATGTCTGGGCAGCAGGCATGATTTATTACTTTATAGATAACTCAAACAATTTGCTCATAGTAATCCAGCCACCTGGCTGGATTTTTTTTTATACAATAGATTATTTAGCTATACCAATTGTAATTTTATTCTTAATTGCAGGCTGCTGACAGGTTGGTGGTATTTCTCTCCATTAATCTTACATCGTTTTTTTACAAAGCTGCCTCTTTTCTCATCCATCTCTTTCTTTTAAATATCCCAACGCTTCAGCCTCAGCTTTTTTCTTTCAACCTCTCTTTTGTTACTTTAAAATTTCCCTTTTAATAAATGTAAAGGCTGCCTCTTCACCTTCATCTGCCAGTTTATACAGCAGCAGTTCCAGAAGTTTCCTGGTATCCTTATTGATTATGCAGTAATCCTTCCCCCTTATGTAATAATCAAGGGCATCTCTGTCTGTATAATTTTCTTTTCGATAAATCTTTGAAGCACATACCCTGTCTATAAACATTTCCACCACATATTTAACAGGCATTTTCATTCCCACATATCCTTCTTCACGTTTTGATCCCTGATCAATCCAGTATTCGAAGTGATGTTTGTTTCTGCCTTTATGATGAAGCCATGCCTCGGAACATCCCTCAATCATCTTTTGAGCTGCATTAGGACTTATATTTCCTCTAAAATACTTTACTCCTGCCGAAAATTCTACCCATGAATATTTTGATAAATCATGGATCAGTCCTTGTTTATATAGCCCAACTTTAAAACAATACTTCATCACCAGCATTTTATGGTTTGTAATAGTCTTAAAATGATTAACTGCATTGCTAATTTTTTTATTCTCCATTAATTTATCCGTCCCTTTAATATTTATTCTCTAGCATATTTTATAAACGAGTGCATGGTAATAAATATATTATAATTGCTATCAGCAGCTTTAAGCAAATAAAAGCTTCAAAAGAATCGGATAAATCAACTCCATTGAAGCTTGCATTTAATTTGTTTTTAATTTTCTATAAGTCTTAGAGTCTACATTATCTAATAACTGGCTGGGTAAAATTATATATGTCAGCCAGCTCCAGGTTTCATAGACTAATGGAATTTTTCTGTAGAAGTAGTTTTAGGCACATCTGCACCTGTACCATTTTTTTTACTGCTGTTTCCCGGAGATTTGTTTTGGGTTCGGTTTATACCTTTATTTTTATTACCTTCCTTACCTGCCATATCTAAGCTCCTTTCTTAAAAATTATTTAATGAAATTCCCATTATAGTTTTTACTAATTGTAAAAGAATATACATCCCAGCTGTTACCATAACTTTCTATTGTATAATTTATGTGCTCCATAACCATAATATTATATAAAATAGTTGTTTATATAGGAGGTAGTTATGGGAAAAAATCAAAACAGCAAAAAATTTTCAGAAAAATCTCCAAAGGGACCGGCATTTTATAACGACCAGCTTGGAGAAAATGCTTCAGAGGAATACTCCGGCGAAATCTATGAAAATGCTGCTCAAGCAGAAGAAAAGCCAAAGGAAAAGGCATAGCCAGAGCATGGAGACTGTAAAATATTTTATGTAAGATTTAATTAAATCCTTCTGAGCTAATATTAATTCAGGAGGATTTTTTAATAACAATGAAAATAATTATAAAAATGCATATTAATCATCTAAGGTATACATTGTCCGTTACTTTTACGATTACATCATTTTCAGTATAAATATAGCAGAGCATATTACCATGCAGATTGGCAGCATTTTTAAACTTATTATAAGATACAGGTTTATTTTCTATAGTATTTATCTTACGGCTGACTGCAGTTCTGCTGCTTTTAAAATTGTTTTTGTTTTAACTTATAAATTCCATTTCCCACTTATAATGTCCTGTTTTATCATCCCTTACATACCTTAAATAAGCTGAATAAGTGGTTCCCTTCTTACTCTTTATATTTCTAAAGCCTACTTTCCCATTCTTAAGCAGAAGCTCCACCATCAGTTTAGTTACACTTTTGCCCAGTGATGTAATGAATTTATCATTTTTCCATATTGTATAGTCACAGCCATTTTTCCAGTTAGTACATCCAAAACCTTTTTCATTTTCAATTACCGGATTTCCACATATAGGACATACTCCTATGGCTTCAGCTCCCTCAGGTAATTCCGCCTTAAAGTTCTTTAACATTGAGGTGTCTTTCTTTATGGAATCTACAGCATTAACAGTAAATTCTTTAATCATATCTAAAAATTCAGCCTTTTTAAACTTAGCTTTTTCTATATCGGATAAAGTTTTTTCAAGTCTTCCCGTATATTCCAGATCTAAAAGCTCTCTTGCAGGAAATATTTCAACTAATGTTTTCCCAAGCTCAGTACAGGTAAGGCTTTTCCCTTTTGCTATAATGTAAGAAGCATCTTTTAATTTTTTAATTGTTTCAGCTCTTGTAGCTGGTGTCCCTATACTAAATCCACTTAATATGGAAGCCATCATCGCGTCCGTATCTTCTTCATCTTTATAGCTTCTTCCGCATGTCTCCATAACTCTAAGCAGTGTCTTCTCATTATGAAGCTTAGGGGGTTTCTTAGTAACTTCATTTACTGTGCTCCCTATAACTTCTGTGATATCCTTCTCAGATACCATTGGCAGTATATTATCTTTGGTTTCTGATTTCTCCACAATATGCCATCCGACAGCTAATTGAACTTTTCCTTTTGATATAAATACCCCTTTAACTGTTTCCCCGCTGATTTTAGATACAAGTTTAGTTTCTTCATAAACAGATACTGGCAGGAACTGCATTATAAACCTGTTTTTTATGGCATTATACACAGTTTCTTCATCAGCATTTAGGCCAGATGCCTTAATGTATGTTGGAACTATGGCACTATGGCTTTCTACCTTAGAGTTATCAAATATTCTTTTATTATCAATAAACTGAATCTGACTTTCATAGGGCAGTCCTTTTTTAATTACATCAAGTACTTTTTTCGTTTTTTCTTTTAAGCTTTCATCAAGAGCAACACTTCCGGTCCTTGGATAAGTGGTGAATTTCTTTTCATAAAGGACTTGTGCTGTTTTTAACACTTTATCTGAGGTCCATCCCTTATACTTACTTGTGATGTAACCCTGCAGACCTGATAAATTAAATAAAAGAGGTGCATAATCTTTCTTTTTTTCTACCTGCTTTTCTATAATTTCTGCATTTTTATCTTTTAACAGCTTGCTTATGTTTTCTAAAATTTCTTTATCATCAAATTTCTCATTATCATTTTCATAATAAGTTCCTTCAAATTCTTCACCATTTTTTGTCTTAAAGGTGGCTGCTAATTTATAATAAGTTGATGCTTTAAAGTTTTCGATTTCTTTATCCCTGTCATAAATTATTTTTAATGTGGGAAGCAGTACTCTTCCTATGTTTAATATTTTCTTATCACCCGGATTATACCTTAGTGTTGCTGCAGAGGTTAGATTTATACCTATTATCCAATCTGACCACTGCCTGCTTATACCGGCATCCTGAAGTGATTTCATTTCTTCATTAGGTTTTAGGTCTGCCATGCCTTTCTTCAGTTCTTCTTCTGTCCACTCATTAAGCAATATCCTAAATATCGGTTTTTTTACATTTAAATATAGGAGCAGTTCATCTCCAATAACCTGTCCTTCCCTATCGTAATCTGTAGCTAAAATAATTTCATCCACATCATCTCTCTCTATTAAACTTTTAATTATATTGATTTGCTTCTCTGCACCAAAATCTATTGCTGCTCTATTTGTACTATTGCATTTAACCTTATATTTAAATTTCTCAGGAATAAATGGAAATTTATCCATCCTCCAGGATTTCATATTTTCATCATAATCTTTAGCATCATATAATTGCAAAAGATGTCCAAATGCCCAGGTAATTATATAGTCTTCACCTTGAAAATAACCATCTTTTCTCATCTTTATATTAAAAGCGTCTGCAATATTTTTAGCTACAGAAGGTTTTTCTGCTATTATTACTTTTTTCATATTTAAGTTTCCTCCTTTTTCCATAGCTTTTTAAAATTATTTATCAGTTAATTTTATACTTTATTTTTAAATAAAGCAAAAATGCAGTAAATTAGTCTTACTGCATTCATTATTGCAATTATTCAAATTCATTTAAATGTGCTTTAGTTCTTAATTTAAGCTAAAACTTCAAATACCTTATCATAAATTTTTTGCAGCTCTT
>JBAXYJ010000152.1:0-7000 GCA_041670885.1 Clostridiaceae bacterium | reverse complement strand
CTAAATAATTATATTTTGTCTTCGTTTTCAGCTTTAAATAACAAATTTATATGGTTTTATGCAGTCTTGTCATTTAATAAGATTATTATTGACAAAATAATGTATATCCTCTTCATCTTTAATATTAAATATTACATAGCAGTTATCTTTTTTAATTTCTTTTGATTTTATGTAATTTAATATATCAATACTGAATTTTTCTATGTACATGCTTTCCCTGTCTATATTAAGTCCTGCTGCAAAAACTGATTCCTTTATTTTGTTGTATTCTTCCTTATCAATTTTCTTTTTCAGGAAATCCGGGATACCTCTTTTTTTGTTATATTTTAAGTATTCATATTTTAATATTTCACTAAATGAATTATCCTTTTGTCCATTTTCATTAATGTAAAAATCAATTAGTGCCTTATAATAATTATCGTTGGAAATAGGTCTTTCATAATAGCCCATCTTGGTAAAATATAGAGATAACTTATAATAAAAATCATAGGAATTATCAAATTTACTTATAAGATAATCTAAAATCAAGCTGAATCTATTACTGTTATAGTACTTATCTACCAGCTTTTCAACTTTTTTAAGCTTTTGAAGCTCATAATAACTTATGTCCTTTGTTTTTAAAACCTCATAGGGAGGATAAGGTGAATATTTTATGCCCCATAAATCTGCCTCATCATACATTAAGGATCCTTTTAGAAGCTTTAAAAATCCCAGCTGCAGCTCCTCTCCTCCTAGACTATAAACCTGATTAAAGGAATTAACAAACGATTTATAATTTTCTCCCGGAAGACCTGCAATTAAATCAAGATGCTGTTTTATATTTTTTGATTCTTGAATTTTTATTACCTTTTCTTTTATTTCAGAGTAACTGCCTCTCCTGTTTATATTTATAAGTACTTCATCGTTTGTAGTCTGAACACCAACTTCAAACTGAAATTTTCCTTCAGGAGCCTTTTTCAGAATCTTAATCTGGTCATCAGTAAGAAGTTTAGCAGATATTTCAAAATGGAAGCAGGTATCTCCTCCTAATTCAATCAGATACTCCCATATTTCAGATGTAAACTCTTTATTAATATTAAAGGTCCTGTCAACAAACTTTACTAAGTTTACTTTCTTATCCACAAAATACTTAAGGTCTTTCTTTACTCTTTCGATATTTAAAGATCTGGTGTTTCGGTCTACCGAGGAAAGGCAGTATTTACATCTATAAGGGCAGCCCCTGCTGGCTTCATAATATACTATTTTATTATCGAAATTTTCATTTTCTTCATAAGGAAATATAACCAGGTTCATATCCATATTTTCTCTTTGTCCGTTATATCTTATACCATCTTTTTCTTTGTAATATAGACCTTTTATCCCACTGAGTGGTTTTTTATTATTTAAAGCTATGACAAATTCCCTGAAGGTCTCCTCTCCTTCTCCTTCTATTATGTATTCTCCTTCATTTTTTTCTAAAAACCCTTTGCCATCAAAGGATACTTCAGGACCTCCATATAAAATTTTTGTATTATCCGTTACAATTTTAATTAACCGTGCAAGTTTTTTTACTATTTCGGTATTCCAAATATAGGTGGAAAAGCAGATTATATCAGATTTTTCCTCTAAAATTCCTCTTAATATATTTTCCATTAAATCATTTATTGTATATTCTTTAATTTTAATATTATATTTTAAATCCTTTGTGTATGCTGACAGGTACCTTATTGCTAAATTACTGTGAATAAATTTTGAATTAATTCCAACTAATAGTATTTTCATTTTTTCTCCTAACTAAAAAACAATTCTCTCTTATGAGAGAACTAAAATTACTTCATTTATGGTTTTTTTCATAAAAGTCTATTAAAAATCCTGCTGTTGTGCTTTGAGCTTCTTTAATTATAAGAGGTGCTATTTTTGAATATCTTTCTTCTCTGTCTTCTAATTCTTCGTATTTCTCAAAAGCTATACTGGCAAATATGGCATTGTTTTTAATGTATTCTTCAAACCCATTATATCTTTTTATTTCATTTTTCTCATAGAATTCATAGTTTGACAGAAGTTTAGATATTATCCACAGTTCAAAGCCTCTGTGCCTGTTTAGCAGCTTATTATTTATATGCTGGGGAACAGTTGCATCCTGAATCAGATGAGCCGCAGCCCCCAGGTAAAACACAGCATTTTCTAAATCACTTTTTTTATAGCAATCCTCTGCTTTGTTGTAATATTTCTTTCCTTCCACTAATGCATTTGAAAAGCCATACAATCCTTTACCTTCTTTATAATGATAAAAGTGGTTTGAAGATTTAAAATCAGCATCAGCCCAGGTTACTCCTTCATTTAATCTGTCTATATTTTTTTTATAAAACTGCTTTATTTCACTGTGTCCATTATTCCCAATTATTCTTATTGCCTGAATATTAATGAATTTATGCACTGTGCAATTTGTTTTAAGAAGCAGCTTTTTAATTGGGTTTACAGCGAAAAACAAACCTTTTAATGTTTTGCCATAAGTTCTTTCAATTTTTTTTACCAATTTATCACTACCTTACTTTGTGATTATTTTGTAAATAACCCCTTTTCCTCTGTCTAGTATAAGCATATTTCCTTTAAAAAATTTAATGCTGCTTATATCTGAAGCTTTATTTAAAACTATATATTTTGACAGAATGCATAAATTGTTTAATTTATATATTATATTCTCCTCTTTATCATAAAAATATATGTCATCCTTATACCCTAATTTACCATCAGAATCTATAGCTAAGCAGCCTAAGGTACTTAAATTTTTATGCTGATAAATCGGTGCAGGAGGATTACTTGACGGATGCTTTTCCAGTATGAATAAATTTTTATTTATTCCATTTACATTAAATCTTGGGCTTTGTATATCATCACCGCCTGAAAAATCAGGAAAGCCATACCATACTCCTTGATCGATCCTATATATATAATCCTTGTCCCCGAAAATAGGCCTAAGTCCCCTATATTCCATGCCGCCTATTCCAGCAATCAGATTACCTTCTGAATTGAAATCAAATCCGGTTACATTTCTAATGCCGGTAGCATAATCTTCAATTTTACCCGTTTCTATATCATAGGATACTATTTCACTGTTTCCTGGTTTATGAGCTGATATCTGCTGCTCTTTAGATGAACTGGAATTTTCCATCATAAAAGATCCCTGCTTATTTGCTCCAAAATTAGCACCGGTTAACGTTAGATCCCTGGGTGATATATCACAAAAGTACGGATATTTATTCTTCCATAGGTTATCATCCCCTACCACTCCTGAATTAGTAGCAGCTCCAATTGTAATGTATATCCTGCTTTTATTTATTTTTATATTACTTCTATTATAATCACCAAAATTAGGAATATTATTTATCAAAACCTTAAGTTTTTTATCTTTTACATTAAAAGATATTAAATTACTGCCTGATGTAAAATACAGCATATTGTTATAATAATCTATGCTGCTTATATTAAGATTCTCATCTTTTAGTATAATAAAAGAATTACCCTTTTCTCCCACATACTGTATGGAGTCTTTATAACATATATATATATTGCCTAAATCATCTTCAGTTAAATCCTGGGCTCCATTAACTCCTTTAACAAGTACTTTTGCTGAAATTTTTTTATCGGAGATGTTTACCTTATAATCAGATTTTTGCTTAAATTTTCCAAGAGTTATAAATGTAATAAGTATAATTACAGAATAGATTATTAACATGTTTTTTTTCAAAATAACACCTGATATATTACTCTTATTCTAATTATACTTTTACTTTGTTAAATATATGTGTTCTATTTCGACCTTTGACAAAGCTTCTAAAATTTTAATAATATTTATATTATCTATTTTTTCTATATACTTTTTATAGTATGCTACAGCATGTTTTTCTCTTATATTTGCCTGAATTTTAAGCTTTTCATCCGTATCATATTTGGTATAATCAATTTTAGTAATTTCAGGAAGCTTAGTTTCTCCAAGTATTTTTCTGTGAACATTTGCATGAGTATATTCAATAGAAGACAAACTTTTAAATAATTTCTTTATTTCTTCATTTTTTGCCATTTGGGAAGCTCTGGAATAAAAATCTCCATTAAATACCTCCAGCTTCATGGCATTATCTATTATTTTTCTCTCAGTTTCATTCTCTGCTTTTGTTTCCTCAATAATAGGCTTAATATTTTCTATAATATATTCTTTTCCTACTCCACAAAATGGGCAGTGTAGTATTTCACTGTTTATAAATGCTTCTTTATTTAACCTGATATTTTCTTCATTTATTATCATACCGCATATACTGCATATCAACATAAAATTACCTCCAATTCTTAAGTATATTTTACTCTAAATATTCCTATATTGCCATTAAAAATCACTTCTAAAAACAGTTTGAATGTTTTAGTATAATAAAAAAGACAAGTAGTTTTCTTATAATTTACCGGTTTTTATGGCCGGAATGTCTCATACTACTTGGAATATATATGATAATAGAACAGGTGAATTAAAATAACCCTTTATTGGGTTGTTTTTTTTTGCTATTATTGTTATATAGATTTTTATCAGGAGGCTACTATGAACAAAAAAACTTTTAAGGGCGGTGCTTTATTAAATCCTGTTCCCTGCATTCTTGTCACATCAAAATATAAAGATAAGATAAATGTACTCACTATAGCCTGGGCAGGTACAATATGCACTATTCCTCCAATGGTTTCAATTTCCATAAGAAAAGAGAGATATTCATTTCCAATCATAAGTGAATCTAAAGAATTTGTAATAAACATTCCCAGTATAAATCAAGCATTTAATGTAGACTTTTGCGGAGTTAAATCAGGGAAAGATATGGATAAAATAAAAAAGTGCGGCTTTAATTTAGGCTATGACGCTATCTTTAATACTCCATATATTAAAGACTCCCCGGTAAACCTGTTATGCAGGGTAAAAAATATCCTGCCTCTGGGCTCCCACCATATGTTTTTGGCAGAGGTTGTTAAGGTACTTGTTGATGAATCCCTCCTTGACACTAAGGGTAAGATTCATTTAGAAAAAGCAAATCTCCTTTGCTATAGCCATGGAGAATATTTTGGATTAACCAAAAAAAGCTTTGGTGGATTTGGTTTTTCCGTAAAAAAAAAGTAGCAGATGCTACTTTTTTAATTTACTTATTTTTTTAACATTTCTGCTATAGCTGCTATGCTGCCAAAAGAGGATAGAGTTTCATTTGGAAGTATAAGCTTGTTAGCAGGATTTTTGGCCATTTCCTTTAATGCCTCTACCTGTTTTAGTGCTATAACTGTTTCGTTTGTACCAGATTCTATTATTGCCATATTTACCTGTCTTATAGCACTGGCTTCGGCAGTTGCTATTTCCTCAATAGCCTTTGCCTTACCTTCAGCCTCTAAAAGCTGTGATTCTTTTAAGCCCTCTGCTCTTCTGATATTTGCCTGCTTTTCAGCTTCAGCCTGAAGTATTTTAGCCTGCTTTTCTCCTTCTGCTCTTTCTATTTCACTTTGTCTTTGACCTTCAGCAGTTAATATTACGGCTCTCTTGTCTCTTTCTGCCCTCATCTGTTTTTCCATTGCTTGCTGAATCTCTGCCGGCGGAATTATATTTTTTATTTCAACTGAAAGAATCTTTATACCATAAGCATCTGTTATCAGGTCTACTACCTTAAGAAGCTCATGGTTTATTTGATCCCTTCCTGACAGAACTTCATCAAGAGACATATCACCAACAATATTTCTCATGTTTGTGATTGTTGAATAAATAATACCAGATTGGTACCTTTCAATGTTGTAAACTGCATCTCTGGCACTAATTACCTTATAGAATATAACATTGTCTATTGATATTTTTACATTATCCTTTGTAATAACACTCTGAGGTTCAATGTCCAGTATCTGCTGCTTTGTAGATACTTTTTTTCTAACAAAGTCTGCAAATGGGATTGTCAAATGCCAGCCTGGTTCTAATACCCTATGGAATTGTCCAAATCTTTCTACCAGACTTACGTATCCTGTGTTTACGATTTTAATAGCTGATACAAAAGCAAGAAGAACTAGTACTACTAAAATGATTATTAAAAAATTCATTATATTTCCCCCTTAAATTTTTTTTACTACTAATTTATTTCCTTCCAGACCAATTATCTTTATTCTGTCTCCTTTATTAATGGCTTCTCCGTCATTCTTTACTGTCCAGTATATCCCGTCCACTTTCATAATAGCTTTTTCTATTACATCTTCATCAATTAAGAATTCTCTGCCAATATATCCTTCTTCCTGTTTTAATGTTTTTGGCACTGTCTTTTTAATTGTCTTTTTAACTATTGGGTATCCAATAATTAGTAAAATAGTACTTACTATAATAAATAGTAAGAATTGAGTTATAAAGGCGGCTCCAAGAAAATACGCTATTATTGCCACCAGGCTGCCCGCTGAAAACCAGATGAATAAGAAGGCACTAGTAAGCATGTCGAAAAATAAAGCAGCTAATGCTATGGCAATCCATAAAAATAAATAAGACATATTATTCCTCCTTATATATTATTTAGAAAACATCTAATATTATTATACATCAAGAAGTCTACTTTTAAAACCACTATGCTTTCCATAAATTTATTATATAGTATTATTGTTCACTTTAAAAGTTTTATTTTACTCTTTAATATGGTTATTATAACTGTATTTAGAGTTTATGCTAACCATTAACCGTTTATCATTCATTATCTCTTATTTTCGCTGTTTCTCTAAATTATTATTTTCTATAGAGTAAAAAAGTTAAATTTATGCTAAAATTAGAGTATCAGAATTTACTCTCCATATTTCAAGGAGGCTAACAACTGTTTCTAATAACTTATAATTAGTTATAAAATAGTGCTGACTTTTATAACTATATAGTGTATTATTAATATTGAGGAGATGATTCAATGAAATATTACACTATAAACGAATTTTCAAAGATACTCAATGTATCAGCACAAACTTTAAGAAATTGGGATGATAAAAT
>JBAXYJ010000151.1:0-7017 GCA_041670885.1 Clostridiaceae bacterium | reverse complement strand
ATCCAATATTTATTGATTTTATCATAAAAATAACATGGCTGATCTAATAACAGTTTCAGATGTAAATGAATTACTTCAAGATATAAAAAAATAACAAAGCTCATAGATACTGCTACGCTGCAGCCTGACTTTAAAGCAGAAAAACCGGGATGGCTATATAATCCTCCCGGTAAGTTAATAATGTGATGACAAACTGTACTAAAATTTTACCTTTACATTATATCATCTGGTTTATTTTCGTTTTTAGGCCAAACCATAACTCTGTTACGTCCGCCGCGTTTTGCTTCGTACATTGCTTTATCAGCACGTGACAGCAATAAATCAAAAGAATCATCATCCTTTTCATTTTGAGTAATTCCAATGCTGCATGTTATCTTCACCAATCTTCCATCAGGTGCTTCAAGTTCCAGCATTTCTATTTCCTGCCTTATTCTCTCTCCCACTGCTCTTGCACCTTCCTGATCTATTTCAGGTAAAAGAAATGCAAATTCTTCTCCCCCTAATCTGCCTATGGTATCTTCACTTCTTATCAGCTCACAGCATCTAACGGCAAATTTTTGCAGAAGCATATCTCCTGTTATATGTCCATAAGTATCATTAACATGTTTGAAATGGTCAATATCCAGCATCATAACTGACAAGCTTTTATTATACCTTACTGCACGATTGAATTCACTCTCAGCTATACTAATAAAATATCCCCGGTTTGGAATTTTAGTTAACACATCAAGAGTTGCTAATTCATGCAATGTTTCCATTATATGCTTACGTTCCGAAATATCTTCCATAACAGCCACGCAGCAGCCATCCTCTTTATTTCCTGTAACCGGTGAAATTAAAATATTTGCCCAGTACAAAGTTCCATCCTTTTTTTTATTTTGCAATTCACCCTTCCAGCTTTTGTTATTATTAAAAGCATCCAATAAACTAGTATTTACCTCATCAGGTACTCTATCTGATTTTAATATACTTGAATCGCAGCCTATGATTTCTCCTTCCAAATACCCGGTAGTTTCCACAAAGCTCTTGTTGACATACTGAATAATGTTATGACGATCAGTAATAATAATAGGGGCTGAACTGCTGTCTACTGCAGCTTTATAGGTTCTAAGTTTAGATGCCAGTCTGCGTCTTTGTTCCAGTACTCCAAGAATAATCAGAAAAAATAATATTCCTAACAGCTCTGCCCACATACCCCTTAATGCATTTAAAAAAAGCTGATTTCTATTTACTAAAAATATTAATCTCCATGGTGCATAATCTATATCTAATACATAAACCTTCCAATTTGAAATATCATAGTAGATTCCGGATCTATAGTTTAGTATTTCTTGAGAGCTGTCTTTCAGCTTTGAAGGGATTACATCACTCAGCTGCTTTACAGTTTTATCATCATAATGGGCGCTGCTTTGCTGGGCAAGTACTTGTCCCTGCTTATTAATAAGTATAGGAGTACCAATATCTAAGCCTGCAGCGGAAAGATAACTTTTCATTGTTTGAAGCGTGAAATCCATTCCAACCATGCCCCTGAATTTATCCTTTTGATCATATACAGGAGCTGTGATGCTGGTCATTAATCCTTTTCCGGCTTCATCAATATATGCCTTAAACCACCTGATTTCCCGGTCAGGGTTCTGCTCAGGCTTAGCCTGCATAAATAAAGGGTGAACTAAATATTCATCAGTCCAGGTAAATATGCCTGCCAGATTTTCAAAGGGATACATGTTTATAAAACGGTTGTTAGAGTAATAATATACCCAGGATGCCTGTGGAATGTTATATTTTATATCAGCAAACAACTGATTTAATTTCAGGGAAGCTTCTATTTCCTGTGCTGCTGCGCTATGCAGTGCCGGGATGCTGCCGCCGCCTGTTATGTAACTTGCTAAATCCTTATCGTAATATTTAGGTAATTTGTCTAGTTCATATTTTTTACCTTGGGAAGTAACTGTGAGACTTGAGAATAATTCACTGGGGACTGAGGAGGCTGGTTCTTTTAAATACCCCTCAGCTGTATCACGCAAAATCATCGTATGATCTGCTGCTGCCTTAGCTGAGCTGGATATTCTGGCACCTGCCAATTTTAAATTCTCTGTTGCCAGATTAGCAGAACTTATTGCACGTATGGACAGAAAAGCAGTAAATGCAAAAGCTATAAGAAGAAGAATAATAACATAAGCTATCAAATGTATTTTACCTGATATGTTCTTAAAAAATCTAATTATTTTATTTTTCAATTTCATTTACTCCTCATTTGTAAATTTCATCATAAATTACTTCTTATTATATAATCTGCAAACATGATGAAAATATGCACTTTAGTTATCGTTTATATATTAAGCTGACTTTTTGGAGCTGCATAAATTACCTCTTTTTAATGGTATCATAAATATATCATAAACTCCAGCATCAGCCCCTGTTTTTTACTTAATGACTTCCCCATAGTCAGATCCTAAATAACCAGCATCCTTTATGCTGTATATATCAGAAAATTCTATGTTTATCTTCTCTACATTATCCTGAATCATAAAATCCTTTGTATTTAGATTATTATTTTTATTTGGAACAAGACAAACCGTCAGAGTAACAATAAATTCACTGCCAGAGTTAATCTCACTTTTTACCACTATGTTTCCATTATGCATTTCAACCAGTGATTTTACTAATGAAAGACCTATTCCGCTTCCCTCTCTTTTTCTTGTAAAAGACTTATCTACCTGAATAAACCTGTCAAAGATTAAATTCTGGTTTTCCTTAGATATACCTATACCTGTATCTTTAACTGATATTATTACTTTGTCTCCCATATCCGTCAGATTCACAAAAATACTGCCGCCGCTTTTCGTAAATTTCACTGCATTAGAAATAAGATTGAGTATTATCCTTTCAATCTTGTCGCTATCGCAGGCCATTATCTTTTCTTCTGCATTGGTATCAAATATTAGGGTTATTCCTTGGGATTCAGTATATTGGGCTACAGAAAGAGTAATATTTTCAACCAGGCTTACTATATTTTCATTTGATAAATTCAGTTGTAAATATCCTGCATCAATTTTGGTCACGTCAATAAGGTTATTAATAAGCCTCACCATCCTATAGCAGTTTTGTTTCATTACAGGCATATATTTTTTGTACAGAGCTACATCTGATGAAAAATCCTTTGTATTAGAGTTAGTAAGCTGCAGGGCACTGAATATTACATTTACTGGTGTTCTAAGTTCATGAGATATATTTGCAAAAAACTCGGTTCTAAGGCTCTCATACTCATCAGCCCTTTCTTTTTCCTTACGTTCAGTGATATCTCTTGATATAGATAAAATAAATTCTTCATTATTCAAGTTTAAAAATATACTGTTTATCTCAACTGGTATTATTTTCCCATCCTTGGCCTTAGGGTAGGCTTCATATAGGGTATTGCCTTTAGTTTTTAATATATCTACTAAATGAGAAACCATCTCTTTTGTTAAACTCGGTGTAGTATCATATGTATACATGGATTTCATTTCTTCCCTGGTATAGCCCAGCCTTTTGCAGGCTACATTATTGACCTCAATATATTTAGAAAGTCTTCCGTCTTCATCTAGCTTGTTTAAATAAATTGCATCGTTTACATTATTAAATAATGTTATATATCTCTTTCTGCTTCTTTTTAGATTATCTTCAGTTTTTACCCATTCTGTCATGTCCCGGCTGGAAAAAATATAACCTTCCAGTAAACCATTATTGTATAAAGGTTTACCTAATGTCTCCAGATATTTACATTTGCTGTCAGCACAGACAGCTCTGTACTGGCATTTCATACTTTTCTTAAGTGTTATTAGGTTTTGGTTAAATAATAATATTTTATTTAGATCTTCCGGATGAATCCAATCACTATACTGCATGCTGTTAAATTTCTCTAATGAATATCCTAATATATTCTTATAAGAAGGAGTTAAATACTTTCTTGTAAAGTTTGGTTTAAATATAGCTACCATATCTAATGTATTATCCGCAACCTTTCTCATGATAGCTTCACTTTCTTTTATTTCTAAAATTTCCTGTTTTGAATTTTTATCTTTTTCTATCTCAGTTACTGATGCAATATAGCTTTTATTGTTATCAGTATTTACAATTGAAAATTTAAATTTGAGCAGTCTGTTTATGCCATCTTTCCCCTTAATTTTAAACAGTGTTTCTTTTTTAATGGTCTGAGTAAATGCTTTAGTAATACTATCCCGATCCTGTGCTATGCCTTTAATATGGGAAAGACCTATTATATTTATTTCTTCTATATCGCAGCCTGTTATTTCCTCCAGATACTTATTCCATAATGTAATCTTAATAAATGGATAATCATCAACAAAACTAAAGACACAAATTCCGCCGGGCATATTATTAATTATAAAAAGTAATTTTTTTTCACCAGAGTCTCCAGCCATAATATCTGCTCTCCTTAATCATAAAAGTAATATCATTTACAAATTGTTATTAATTTTACATAATAATACATATATTAGTATTATTCGATAAAGCCTAGTAAATTCCTCCTATTTATTAAAATATTTTACGGATCAAGCAGTTTCATTGTTTATATCGATAATTGATAAAAAAATTAAGCAAGGAAGAAATAGTAGTTTCTTCCTTGCTTATTGCTTATTGCTTATCAATATTATGTTGTTTTATATATTCCTGCTATTTTACGCTAATTCATTGCAGTCAGATGATTTATTATTATAAGTAATTTATGAATTTCCCTCTTTTAATAAATCTTTAAGAAAGTGTTCAAGTTCCCCTGCCTTTTTTTTGTCCATAGGTTCTTTTTCTTCCAGCTTGTATGGAATGCCGAGTTCTTTATATTTAACAACTGCCATGGTGTGATAGGGAAGGAGCTCAATTTTCTCCACATTGTTTATTCTTTTAATTATTTTAGAAAGCTTAATTAAATGTTCCCTGCTGTCTGTAATACCCGGAACTACCACATGTCTTACCCATACTTTCTTATTTTCCTTATTGAGAGCTTCTATAAATTCATCAGAGCCCTTTCTATCTTTTCCTGTTAATTTCAAATGGTCTTCATCATTAGTATGTTTAATATCAAGTATTACTAAATCTACATTTTTTAAAATTTCTTTATAATTTCCATGTCCATAACCTGAGGTATCCAGTGCGGTATTTATTCCGTTTTCTCTGCACTTTTTAAGCATCTCCAGCAGAAATTCACTCTGCAGAAGGGGTTCACCCCCAGAGAAGGTTACTCCTCCTCCAGATTTTTCAAAGTAAGGCTTAAACCTTAGAATTTTAGTCATCAGATCCTCTGATGTATACTCTGTTCCTCCTGCCGTGCTCCAGGTATCCGGATTATGACAATAGGC
The DNA here is from genome assembly GCA_041670885.1 of Clostridiaceae bacterium. Lineage (GTDB taxonomy): Bacteria > Bacillota > Clostridia > Clostridiales > Clostridiaceae > JAJBWD01. The sequence continues at coordinate 1,663 of JBAXYJ010000151.1, read as the reverse complement.
ACACCTAAGAAAACATCCCTGAAAAAAAACTACTGTCCTTATACCAGGTCCATCTACGAGTCCCATGCTTTCAAAGGAATGAATTTTACCTTTTATCATCTGAATACCTCTCTTTAATCGAAATTTCAAGACGCCCACTTCTATAAGTTAGTGATCCTATAATTCTGCTTCAGATGGTGTAGACTCCCCATCTGAAGACCCGATGCTTAGCTTTAGCTAAGCGTGTTAACTAGAACTTTTCGTGGAATGTTCTTCTTATAACATCTAACTGCTGTTCTTTTGACAGTCTGTTAAAATGTACAGCATAACCGGAAACCCTTATTGTTAGTGTTGGATACTTATCAGGATTTTCCATAGCATCTATCAATGTTTCCCTATTTAATACATTTACATTAAGATGGAAAGCACTTTGAGCAAAATAACCATCCATAAGATTTACAAGATTATCTATTCTGGATTCTAAGCTCTTTCCAAGAGCATCAGGAGTTATAGAGAAGGTATTTGATATACCATCCTGGCAATACTCTCTGTATGGTATCTTAGCTACGGAGTTTAAGGAAGCAAGTGCTCCATTTATATCTCTTCCATGCATTGGGTTAGCTCCAGGTGCTAAGGGCTCACCAACTTTTCTTCCGTCCGGTGTAGATCCTGTTTTCTTACCGTAAACTACATTTGATGTTATAGTCAGTGCAGACAGTGTATGTTCTGCTCCCTTATAGGTTGGATGCTGTTTAAGGTAAGATGAGAATTCTTTAATTAATTCAACTGCTAAATCATCTACCCTGTCATCATCATTTCCGTATTTAGGGAAGTCTCCTTCTATTTTAAAATCAACTGTAATTCCATTTTCATCTCTTACCGGCATAACCTTTGCATATTTAATTGCGCTTAAGGAATCAGCAGCTACTGACAGTCCTGCTACACCAAAAGCCATAAAGTATTTCACATTTGTGTCATGAAGAGCTAACTGTCCTGCTTCATATGCGTATTTGTCATGCATGTAGTGTATTGTATTCATAGTATGTACATATACTTCTGCTACATACTGAAGTACCTTGCTGTACATTCCTTTTACCTTTTTATAATCCAGAACTTCATCTTCCATCTTTGGAATATCCGGAATTACTTTCTTACCCTTAAGCTCATCTACTCCGCCGTTTAATGACATTAACAGTGCCTTAGCTAAGTTTGTTCTGGCACCGAAGAACTGCATTCTTTTCCCAAGCTCCATAGCAGATACGCAGCAGGCAATACCATAATCATCTCCATATAAATGTCTCATTACATCATCATTTTCATACTGAAGGGCATCTGTTTTAATTGACATTTCAGCACAGAAATCCTTGAAAGGTTTTGGCAGCTTTTCTGACCATAATATAGTCATATTTGGTTCAGGAGCCGGACCTAAGTTTGAAAGGGTGTGTAAAAATCTGAAGGCTGTTTTTGTAACCATTGGTTTGCCATTTAAAGAAACTCCGCCTATTGATTCAGTTACCCAGTTAGGATCTCCTGCAAAGAGCTCATTGTATTCTCCTGTTCTAAGATGTCTTACCATTCTAAGCTTTATAACAAACTGATCTATTATTTCCTGTGCCGTGTCTTCTGTTATTATACCATTTTTCAGATCTCTTTCTATATAAATATCGATAAAGGCTGTATTTCT
>JBAXYJ010000150.1:0-7019 GCA_041670885.1 Clostridiaceae bacterium | reverse complement strand
GAAAATGATTGGGAGTTAATAAAAAACACGGATAAAAATTTTCAATTAGAAAAGATAATTATCCCATCTTATATGACAAAAGGCTTAGAGTTTGATTGCAGCGTTATCTATAATTGTGATGAGAATAGTTATGGAAATAATGAATTGGATAAGAAGATATTATACGTAGTTCTTACAAGAGCGCTGCATTTGGAGTATATTTTTTATAAGGGGAAACCTTCAACGTTATTCTCCTAGCGCCCAGGGGTGCTTATATTTACATAAATGTAAATATAAGCTAAAGATATAGTTACAGCAGCGAAAAAGAGAGAAGAGTCTCTCCACTGAAGAATATGCCTTCTATGAAGCACTGATTGCTGATCCCAAAGTGCTGGAAGAAATGCAGGATACTACTTTAGTTGCCATGGCACATGAAATAACTGAAATGGTAAGAAAGAACAAGACCATAGACTGGCATAAGAAAGAATCAGCCAGAGCCGGTATGAGAAGGATGTAATTAATTTTTATGGAATCAGAATAATATGGAGATTGATTAAATGAGTAATTTTACAACATATATATTAAAAGTAAATCCTCAACTTGACATAGATATTTATAGAATTTTGCAGATAGATGGCAATGCCACCTTGGATGACTTAAGTAATGCTATAATTTCTGCTTTTCAGTTTGATAACGATCATTTATATTTGTTCAGTTTGAACCGAAAACCATATGATGAGGAAGGATACTATCATCCCTCTGCTGATGGGGGAAAGAATGCTGCAAAAGCTAAACTAAATAGCCTAGGATTAAAGGTACGTGGGAAGTTTTTATTTTTATATGACTTTGGCGATGATTGGATGTTTGATATCACTGTTAAAAAAGTTCAGCAAAGTGAAGTCAGAACGATAACCTTTGTAACCGAAGAGAACGGTGAACTTAAACAATATCCTGACTGGGAAGATGAAAGCTTTGAGGAGGACGGAGATAATGAAAATTATGAAGAAGACTATGGAATCCATGATGGACTAACTATACAGGAAAGTAATCACACAATGATGGAATTATTATCAAGAAGAGATAAATCAGATTTAGGTATGTTGATGAAAGCTTTGAATATCAAAATGTTAAATAGAAAAAAAGGATTATCATATGCCTATGCAAAAGAAATAGTCATGGAGCTAACCACACACAAAGAGAAAATGTTAACGCTTTTAACACCTGCAGCTGTAAAAATGCTGCTAAGAATAGCAGAAGAAGATAGGGAAAGTGTTCTGTCCAATATGGAACGATTACATAGTATTATTATTTTACAATTCTGTGGACTTTTAGAGATGGATAAGGACTTTGACCATTTTAAAATATCCATTACAAAAGAAGCAAAAGAGTTTGCGGCGTTTATAAAATGTAATAACTATATAAAAGAACTGGAGATAAACTATCAATTGGATATAAGTGTTACTGCAATGATGAATATTTACGGAGTAATAGATACAAGTCAGCTTCTTTTGCTTTTGTGTAATTATCTTAACATTAATGTGGATTTGGAAACCCTTAGAAGAAATGTGCTAAATCAAAAAGCAATGTGGAATGAAATGCAAATGTTCACCATGAACAATGGAAATTTAGCCATATCATCAATTTTTCATGAGCAAGAGACAGATTATATAATAACAAATCGTGAGAAGTACAAAGTGAATAGATATAAGGAACTTGATAAGGAAGAAATACTGGCTGTTACTTCAGGAGATCAGATGATGTTAGTTCCAAGTTTGCATTGTTTGTCAGTACACTTATTGGCAGATAAAAAAATGGATCCGGAAGAATATTTTATGCTTTCTGCTAATATATCAAAGGTATGTTTGCTTGGGATGGAAAAGAATAGTATTTTAGAAATGTGTGAGGAAGTACTGGAGGAGAATCATATAAAGTTTACTAAGAAAATCAGGAAGATAGTTTCAGATATTGCCGACCAATATCCCTGTGCACTCTTAAAAGGATATTCATTTGATGAATATAATAAAGCCGGGGGCTTAAAATGCAGACAATTATCCTTCCTTGATGAATAGCTGGGAATGACCTCAATAAGTAATTTGGATAAGTAACCATAAAATGAATTCCTATTGCCATCTATTTTATTGAACGTGTCCTGAGGTGTAAGAAATTGAAAAGGAACCGGGTGAATTGTCCTGGGAGAAGCTTGAAGATAATAGAGCCTGCCGTATTGCAGTATATGCAGATGTAAAAAATGATGATGAGATGATTGACTGGAGTATAGAAAAACTAATTGAATTTAATAAGGTTAAAAATTTATATAATATTTTTTAGGTAGCATTTAGAAAATTGATTTATGATATCATCCGTTTAATGGAATATACACAGATATGAATTTGTAATTTATATAAAATCAGAAAAGACTAAATAACATTTAATTTGGAAAGACTGGTGGTAAAAATGCCAGTCTATTTTGAATTATGGTGTAATATGAACTGAGAATAGAAGTTTCCGGGATTAGAGAATGATAAATTAGCTGCCACCCAGTTCACAGTTCACTTTCTTAGCAGTTATAGAAATATTCTTTAAAAAACGTACAAAATTCCTTAATATTAAAGAATATTGTACATAAATAAAAGAAATTAATGAATTAAATCCATAGTGTTATGCTAAATCTTTCGACTATAGTAAATATTAAAATATCATTAACATAATTTAACTGGCGATTAATAAAATATTTACTTAACTTTAGTAAACTTAATTTAGATTAATAATTAAGTTATTTATCTAATATTATTTTTATTAAGGAGAAGTTATGAAAAGATTAAAAAAGCCCGTATCACTAATCCTTGCAATATTTTTGCTTTTAACTACTTTTGCTATTAAACCTAAATTTACTGTACAGGCTGAAACTGACAGCAATGTACTGCTTTCAAGGGATGCAGAATGGAATTATTCAGATAACGGAGTTGATCAAGGTACTGCCTGGCGTGCAGAGAACTTTGATGATTCTAACTGGAAAAAAGGAAAGGCACCACTTGGATATGGTGATGATGTATCTGAAACAGATCCAAACATACCAATTGGCACAAAAGTTGAATATGGCGACGCTGCTAATAAATATATGACAACATACTTTAGAACAAAAGTAAATGCTGCTGATTTGTCAAAATATTCAGCTCTTGAAGTTTACTTGCATGTTGATGATGGAGCAGTTGTTTATATAAATGGCGTGGAAGCCTTTAGAAAAGGAATTCCAGATGGTGATGTGACATATAGTACAGCCGGTAAGTTTAAGGCAAAGGAAGAAACCTTTACAATTCCTGTAACTGCACTGAAAGCTGGAGAAAATACAATAGCAGCTGAAGTTCACCAGGATGGTCCTGACAGCTCTGACCTTTGGTTTGAGATGTCTGTCAAAGGTTTAACAGGAACTGAACCTAATGAACCTGAAAATCCAGAGGTAGTTATTCCGGATCCTAATGCCCCAATAGGTTCAGTAAGTAAAGTTACAGTAACATTTTATGGGGATACAACAACCTCAAAGGGATTCACATGGTATACAACTCTTGCTTCAGCCAATAGTGATTTGCAAATAGTTGAAAAAACCGGATCAGCTCCTGATTTTAGCAAAGGAAAAGCATTTACAGGCAGGTATTCAATATCAACAAATTCAGCTTCAGAGCTTGTGCATAAAGCTGAAGCTGCAGGATTGAAGCCTAGTACCACATATTTTTTCCGTGTAGGTGATTCTAAGCTGGGAATTTGGAGTAATGTAGGTACTTTTAAAACCGCATCACAAAATGGCGCCTTTACTTTTATTGATATAGCAGATACTCAGGCTAAGACAGAGGAGGAGGCTATTCTTTCAGGACAGACAATAACAAAGGCTCTTCAGACTGTAAAGAATGCTGCATTTATTGCACATAACGGTGATATTGTAGATACGGGAATGAATGAGAAACAATGGAATTGGTTGATTGGACATTCACAGGAGAGTTTTCTTAATACAACCATTGCTCCTGCTGCCGGTAATCATGACGAGGATAAAAATTCCTTCATTGATCATTTTAACCTAAAGGTTCCGGAGGGATCCTCAACACTTACTGGTGCTTATTACTCCTATGATTACAGTAATGCTCATTTTGTTTTTCTTAACAACAATGAAGATTCTCCAGAATATGCTGATTTTACACCTGCCCAGATAGAGTGGTTAAAGGCTGATGTTAAAGCTGCAAAAGCTGCTGGTTCTAAATGGATTATTGTTACTATGCACAAAGGACCTTATACTACCTCTAATCATGCAACAGACAGCGACATAATGGGTTCAAATGGAGTAAGAACTAAAGTAGCTCCTTTAATGGCAGAATTAGGGATTGATCTTGTATTACAGGGACATGACCATATATATGCCCGCACAAAACCTATAAAGGCAGATGGTACAGCTGCTCAAACAACAAAGATAACAGAAACTGTAAATGGTACCTCCTTTGAATATGCAGTTAATCCTGATGGGACCACATATTTAATACCTGGTACTGGTGGCCCAAAGGTTTACTACAAAAACAAAGAAATTAATTCAAGCTATTATGATCTCTTTGAAGTTGCCGATGAAAACCATGGCAGCATATATGGTGCAGACCCAAGTGATCCCAGCAGACCAGTACGTAGTCAAATACAAAACTTTGAAAGCATTTCCATAGACGGAAATAAACTTTCGGTTATTTCCTATGAAATAGATCAAAATAAAAATAGTGGGAAACCATATATTATTGATACTTTTGGTTTCACTAAAGCAGATACATCTGCTTCATCAACACCTGTACTTCCAAAGACAGGCTCTATGGTTGATTTGTACGGTTTAATGATAATAAGTGGAATATTAATTATGGCTGGTATTGTCCTGTTTTATACATCCAGCAGAAAAAACAAACAAGAAAGGTAACACCCAGTTCACTATTCACTTTCTAAAATAATCAAAAATATGACATGTGACTTATGTGGCACCAAAAAGAAGGTAACTCGGAAAAAGGGTTACCTTTTTAGCAGGTGTAATTTGTTAATATAATAGATGATTATATAGTAAGAAAGAACGACAGTTGTTTAATTAATATATTATTAATCTTTTTTGGAGACATACAGTCTTTTTGATTTATCTATGGTAGCTAATAAAACGCTGGATATATCACGTACATTATACATAGAGAGATTAGTCATAAGCCAGTTCTTATCTACTCCGGATTTAGCTAGATTATCTTCAAATAATATACCATCATTAATTATGATTAATGGCAAATCAGAAGGCTTGGCAGTGATACTTAAGTCAGGTGGAGTTACAGGCCTTAGGTTTTCTTTTTTAATCACGCTTAAAAGCTTTGCAATATCGTAAATTGGATTTTTAGCTCCGGTAACATTGGAAGCTCCTGTAACCGTTACAAGCTTTACTACATTCTCATATTTCTTTAACTTTAATTTCAAATCCTCTATAGACAATGTACCATTACTGTTTACATTAATATAATCCATATCGTATTTATCTCTCCAGGGCAAATCATTTGAATGGTGTTCCATGGATGTAGAGAGGATCATGCATTTTTTTGTCTTTTTGCATAATCTGTAGGCAAGTTTATTTATGGCTTCAGTAGTATTCTTTACAAATATAGCAGTATAATAATTGGGATCTGCATCAAAAAATCTAAGTACTTCATTTCTTGATTTTTCATAAATTTCAGCAGAATATCAAGGAGCTGATTTCCAGTCTTCTCCTAGGACACCCGGGCCAGGGAAGAGTTTCCAGTGCCATGCAGTTAAGACAAGAGGAGTAATTCTCTTGTAGAATCAATTTCATTATATTTATAGATAAATAGCATTTATATTAAGGAGTTAATTGTATTTGGAAATTTTGAGTTATATCAGCCAGCTCAAAAAGTAGTGTTTTTTGCAAGTTAAAAATGGAGAATCGGGGCAACTGGAATTTCCCTACTTTTGCAACCCCGGATACCATATTGATTTATGGCATGAAATCAGGAAATTGCAGGTTTATATTAAGTTACGATGTTACAGGAAGGTTTTTCCCTCTTCCTCCGAATCTTGCCTTCATACGGTCGGTAATGATTCCCTGCTTCATAAGAAGGCTTTCAAGCTTCTTGATATAGGATTGCTGTCTCTCATTTGTCGCTTCCGCACCAATGCAGGCCTTACGCCATTGGTCACGCTCCTTCTCGAAGCGCTTATGTGGGCTTTTGCAGAGACATTCTGTTCACCTGCAAGTAGTAGATCCCAGGACTACTGGGGTTGTAAGGGTTACCAATTAACAAATAAAGCATCAGACAAATTTCTTTTATCTGATGCTTATTATTTAACTATTTTTTAATTGTTTGGCTATATAACCAATTTGATAATTTATCTATATATTGGTCAACTATAATTCCTTTTGATTTGTCTTGAGCTGCTGCATATGTAACTAGTTCTGCCTCATCATTATCAAATGTTGTCTCATAACCGTTAATATCCAAAAATACAACTACTGCATACAATGCAACTCTTTTATTTCCGTCTTTAAAACAATGATCTTTCGCAAAAAAATATAGAAGCATTGCTGCTTTATCAAAAATACTGGGATATTTCTCATAGCCAAAATGTGAAAATTGTTGATCTAAGATACTCTCGATTTTACCATATGTACTATTGTCAAACCCGGGTTCTCCACCAAAATTTATAATAGCTTCATTATGAATGAAAAATATTTGCTCCTTAGTTAAAAGCTCTATATCCATAGGTTACTTTGCTAAATTTTTCAATGCTTTGTTATATTTTAATGTGCATTTTTCAATGCTAACCATAACCTTTTTATTATTTACATTTTTATATTTATTTTCTTTTTTCTTTTCCATAAAATTTTCCTCCTTAATAATGAGGTTCTCTAGTCGATTGCGGAATACCACAATCGTTGATTTGCCTAACATTTAAGCTGTTAAGCTTTTATATTTTCCTCCACTGTGAGAAAATAAATGTTATCACACAAAATATTATCCACAGAGGAGGAG
>JBAXYJ010000149.1:0-7074 GCA_041670885.1 Clostridiaceae bacterium | reverse complement strand
TTCTTTGTATTTATGTTTAATACCTAATTGATACCCATATGCTTTTCCTATAGAACCATCTTCGTTTGCCCAACTATCCCAAATATGGCTATTAAGGTCATTAACATTATTAGATTTTTTTTGCCATATCCAAAGCACTTCATCAATTGCAGCTTTTAAATTTGTAGGTCTTAATGTAAGTATTGGGAACTCCTCTGAAAGATCATATCGGTTAACTACACAAAATTTCTTAATTGTATGAGCTGGAGCACCATCATCCCACTTAGCTCTTACAACTTCTCCTTCGGAAGAAATTCCATTTACAAGTATATCTTTGCACATCTCAATAAAAATATTATCTGCTTTACTCAAAGTGAAACTTCCTTTCTTACTCACAATAATTTTTTGTACCAAATATCTTTTAATTTATTTTTTTCTTTTAATGTACTCGCCATTGCTTCAACCAGTAGCTCTTCAATACTACATTCCAGTACAATTGAAAAGATTAACTTTAACCATTTTCTTCATCCATATGGTAAAATTCAACCAAGCTTTTAATTATGGACTTAATTCTTTCTTCATTTCCGATAAGGTATAGGTATCCTATAAGAGATTCAAACCCGGTGGCATTTCTATAGTCGATAATGCTACCGTTTTTAGGAGATGTATTAGTTTTTGTATTTCTTCCCCTTTTAAATATATCTGTCTCTTCCTCATCTAATTTGTCCATAAAATATAAAATAAACTGACTTTGTCCTTTAGCTTTAACATAATTAACAGCTTTTATATGAAGCTTGTGAGCGCTGTATCCTTCATGTTTTTTTATAAGATACAGCCTGATGTAAGACTCATATACTGAGTCTCCCATATATGCTAAAACAAGAGAATTTAAAGATTTTGCCTGTTCCTTACTATACTTATTATATATTAATTCCAATTGTTTCTCCTTAAATCTAAGTATTATAAATACATTATTACCCTTTCCTGATTAAATACTCTGGATATATTATAGCAAGATAAAAAATATTAATAAAGAGATATGGAGAAAAAGGCTAAGGTTTAACCCCAGCCTAGACCTTTTTCCATCTTACTCCCTGGGGAGTATCCTCTAAAACTATCCCTTTATCTTTTAAATAATCTCTTATTTCATCAGATCTTTTATAATTTTTATCTTTCCTTGCCTGCTGTCTTTCCTCAATAAGCTTTTCTACTTCTTCTTCTATGGTATCTTTTCCTTCTGTGATTAATATGGCGAAGGGCTCCAATAAATCTTTAATCAGCTTATAAGCACCATCTATAAGCTCCTTAGATGAATTGTAATTGATATTTGAGTTAATATCCCTGATTAAATCATATATTACTGAAAGTCCGTCTGCAGTATTAAAATCATCGTCCATTTTTTCTATAAACTTATCCTTATAGGAAAGTAATTTATCTAAATATATTTTTTCTTCCTCTGAGATTTTACTTACCTTTGTCTCTTTTAAAAGATTCAAAAGATTAGAAACAGCATTTTTAATTCTATAAAGTGCAGACTTAGCTGATTTAAGCAGCTCCTCACTGAAATTTATCTGTGTCCTGTAGTGTCCCGACAGCATAAAAAACCTGATAACATCACTATCATACCTTTCTGATATCTCTCTTGCTGTAAAGAAATTATTAAGTGATTTTGACATTTTTACATTATTTATATTAAGAAATGCTGAATGCATCCAGTAATTTGCAAAGGGCTTTCCTGTTCTTCCTTCACTTTGAGCTATTTCATTTTCATGGTGAGGAAATACTAAATCCGATCCTCCTGCATGAATATCTATTGTTTCTCCAAGAATCTTATAGGCCATGCAGGAGCATTCTATATGCCAGCCTGGTCTTCCTTCCCCGAAAGGACTTTTCCAGCTGGGCTCTCCCTCTTTCTTGCTCTTCCAGACAGCAAAATCCATGGGGCTTTTCTTTCTTTCATCTACTGATATCCTGGCGCCGGCCTGTAGTTCTTCCAGATTTTGACCTGAAAGCTTTCCGTATTCCTTAAACTTTGATGTATCATAGTAAACATCACCGTTGATTTCGTAGGCATATCCCTTATCTACCAAATCAGATACGAAGCTTATTATATCCTCCATATACTCTGTGGCTCTTGGGTTTACGGTTGCTCTTTCAATATTTAGGTTATCTGCATCTTTATAATATTCAGCAATAAACTTATCTCCCAGCTCTTTTACAGATATTCCTTCCTCATTTGCCCTATTTATCATCCTATCGTCAATATCCGTAAAGTTTTGGACAAATTTTACCTTGTAGCCTCTCCACTCTAAATATCTTCTTACGGTATCAAATACTATGAAGGTTCTCCCGTTTCCTATGTGAAAATAATTATAAACAGTAGGGCCGCACACATACATCCTTACTTCACCCGGATTTATTGGAATAAATTCTTCTTTGCTTTTCGTAAGGGTATTATATATTTTCATAATTACCTCCTGATATTTAAGCCTCTGTTATTATACTCTTCTCTTATTCTGTCCTGTATTTTATCTTTTTCTATAAGTTCTATGTCTTCCCTGTCTCTTATTTTAAATTCAAGAATTCCCTCACTGCACTTTTTTCCAACTGTAATTCTCATTGTAATTCCTAAAAGATCAGCATCATTAAATTTAACTCCTGGTCTTTCTGCCCTGTCATCTAAAAGTACATCAATTCCCATATTTCCTATTTCCTTATAAAGCTCTTCTGAGAGCCTCATCTGCTCTTCGTTTTTATTTGATATTGGAATTATTATAACCTGATATGGCGCAACTGCTAAGGGCCAAACGATTCCCTTTTCATCATTATGCTGCTCAATTACTGCTGCTAAGGTCCTGTTGATGCCTATTCCATAACAGCCCATAATAACAGGCTTTGGTTTTCCACCTTCATCTATAAATTCTGCTTTAAAGGCTTTTGAGTATTTAGTTCCCAGTTTGAATATATGTCCTACCTCAATTCCTCTGGCAACTGTAAGCTGTCCTCCGCATTTTGGGCAGATATCCCCTTCCACTACCTTTCTGAAGTCTCCAACTATTCCTTCAAAGTCTCTTCCATAATTAACGTTTTTAATGTGGTACCCTTCCTGGTTTGCGCCAACTATAAAATTAAACATGCCTGTAATTTCATTATCTACAAAAAGATAGTCAGCTTTTAGTCCAACAGGTCCTGCATATCCTATTTTAGAATCTGTAGCTTGAATTACTGTTTTTTCATCTGCCAGGTTAAAATCAATAACTCCCCCTATTTTATTTATAACTTTTATTTCGTTAACTTCCCTGTCTCCTCTTACCATTATTGCAGCCACTTTATCATCTGCTTTATATATAAGGGTTTTAGCAAATTTCTTAGATGTGGTGTTTAAGAAGGAAACCAGTTCATCAATAGTTCTTACATTTGGTGTTTCAATCTTTACAGCGTCTAGTAATTCCTCTGTCTCTGCCTCCTGCGCTGTTGCTTCTGCCTTTTCTACATTAGCAGCATAAGAACAGTCCCTGCAGAATGCTATTTCATCTTCTCCTACTTCACTTTTTACCATGAATTCTGCTGAGCCTGAGCCTCCCATTGCTCCGGAATCTGCTTCCACGCATTTAGTTGTAAGACCGCATCTGTTAAATATTTTATGATAAGCATCATACATCTTCTCATAGGCAATATTTAGGCCTTCATTATCCTTATCAAAAGAGTATGCATCCTTCATTATGAATTCTCTTGACCTCATGACTCCAAATCTTGGTCTTCTTTCATCCCTGTATTTTGTCTGTATCTGGTACAGATTAAGAGGAAGCTGTTTGTAGGACTTAACTTCATTTCTTATTAAATCTGTAAACACTTCTTCATGAGTAGGTCCTAAGCAAAATTCCCTTTCATTTCTGTCTTTCAGTTTAAACATTTCAGGGCCAAATACTTCCCATCTTCCGCTTTCCTTCCACAGCTCAGATGGAATAACTGCTGAGCATAGTATTTCTACGGCTTCCTTATTATTCATTTCTTCCCTTACTATGTTTTCCACATTTTTAAGAGCTTTAACTCCAAGAGGAAGATAGTTATATATGCCAGAGGCACTCTTTCTCATAAGTCCAGCTCTAAGCATAAGCTGATGACTTTTAATTTCTGCTTCATTTGGTACTTCTCTTAAAGTTCCCATAATTGTTTTTGATAATCTCATAATAATCCTCCTTAAAATTAAAAAAAGATTGCATAATTAATGATTATATTCCATTTTGAAAAACGGTGAAAATTCGTTATTTTTAAGATGGACCAGCCTAAGGTTATTATGCAATCTTCATAATAAAAAAAACCCACCCATTTTTTAGGGCGAGTTTATCGCGGTACCACCTAAATTTGTACTCATTTTTATAACGGAATTCTCCGGCCACAGCTGCTTAGAAGCGGGTTCGAAAGTTTAAAATCTCTCAGCTTTGATTTTATCTCTGTAATTTATCTACTATTCTTCCTCATTGCAGATATTAAATTTTAATACTAATATATAGAATCATAAATATTATGTCAATAATAATTATTTTTATGCTATTTCTTTAGGCTTTGCAAATATCATTCTGCCTGCAGCAGTCTGAAGAACTGAAGTTACTAAAACATCTACCACATCGCCTATATGCTTTCTTCCGCCTTCAACTACAATCATTGTTCCATCATCCAAGTAAGCAATTCCCTGTCCATTTTCTTTTCCGTCTTTAACTATCTGTATTCTCATTTCTTCTCCTGGAAGAACTACAGGTTTTACTGCATTTGCCAGTTCATTTATATTAAGGACGGGAACCTTCTGGAATTGTGCTACCTTATTAAGATTATAATCATTTGTTATTACTTTCCCGTTTAATACCTGAGCCAGCTTTAAAAGTTTAGCATCTACCTCAGCAATATCCGGAAAGTCCTTTTCATAAATATTAACCTCAATATTAAGTTCATTTTGAATCTTATTAAGCACATCCAGGCCTCTTCTGCCTCTGTTTCTCTTAAGTGAATCTGAGGAATCCGCAATATGTCTCAGCTCCTGAAGAACAAAGGTAGGTATTACTAAAGTTCCTTCTATAAACCCAGTCTGGCATATATCAAATATTCTGCCGTCTATAATGACTGATGTATCCAGCACCTTAGGTATTCCTTTATTTTTTGCCTTTTTATCTTTAACTGTTGTTCCCCTTCTTATACTCTGAAAAAATTCGGAAAACTCTTCTCTTTTCTTTGTGGCTATATCAGCTCCAAAGAAGGCAATAAGAATAGACGCTATAACCTCTATTATTATAACTATAGAATTTCTGCTTCCTATTATGCTTATAATAAGAACTGATATTATTAATCCTATAAGTCCTCCTACTGTACCATAAACTATATCTATAGCTGATATGTCCTGAAATCTTTTTTCCAAAAGCAATATGCCTTTTGTAATTAGTCTGTTTAGAACAGGTGCTAATAAGAAAAATATAAGTCCGAATAATAAAACGAAAATTACATAATAAATTAAAATTCCCACATTAAAGCCCTTTGTATTAATATTGAATAAATTTACTATCTGGTCAATTTTAAGTAATACCTGACCTACTAAGAAACCTACTGCAAGACCTATTAATGTAAATAGACCTCTTAAAATCTTCATCAACATAATTTCACCTCCTGTGATTTCCAAAAATTGATTGCTGATATAAATATAGAACAATTATGATTATATTTCAATATAATTTTAATACCCCCTATTAAAATTCTAATTAATGTTATATTATTAAATTGACAAATGAATATTATAAAATTTATAATTATATTATGGGTTGTGTAAGGAGGAAAGCTATGAAGGATTTAATTTTTGATGATTTTCAAAACTCTGCTCAAAAATCTTTGCTTAGGAACAAAAGCATTTTAGATATAATAACCAAGCTTCAGGAATCCGAAGGAAAAATAAATAGGGCCGTTATAAAATCTGTCACCAACTGTGGCTGCATTCAGATTGATGCTAAAAAACAAAAATATGATGACCCAGACATGGAAGAAATAAGAAAAGCTCTAAATACTCACCTTAAAGGAAAACTATGTGATAACTGCCGGGATGTCATTGAGCAGGAAATCGGGAAAAATTTATTTTATCTTGCTTCCCTATGCAATGTTCTGGGCATAAATATGTTTGATGTTTTACTAAAAGAGTATAATAAAATAGATACTCTTGGTAAGTATAATTTAAGATAGAAATAAGAAGAAACCTTTTTGGTTTCTTTTTTAATTAAAAAGATATTTTACAACTTCTTTTATATCTTCTGCTGCTATAATATTTATTTTTTTATTATTAACTCTATCAATGTTTTTTTTCGGTATAATTATATTTGCAAATCCTAATTTTTCTCCTTCATTTACAACCCTGTCACAATGACTTATCTTTCTTACTTCTCCGGTTAATCCAAGCTCTCCTGTAACTATAAGCTTATTTAACTTTATCTCCTTTGATTTTATACTTGAAATAAGTGCAGCTGCTAAGCCTAAATCTCCATAGGTTCCCTCTATGTTTAATCCACCAACCACATTAACATAAACATCATACTTATAAAAAGGCAGCTTAAGTTTTTTTTCAAGAACTGCCAAAATCAGATTAAGTCTATTAAGCTCTATGCCAACACAGGTCCTTCTTGGGAAAGTAGCCTTGCTCTCTGTTACCAGGGCCTGAATTTCAACAAGTATAGGTCTTGTTCCTTCCACAATTCCAACTATCACTGATCCTTCGCTGTTTTCATTTGAGTTGTTTATAAAAGCATCCGATGGATTAAGTATCTCCATAAGACCCTCTTCCCTCATCTCAAAAACACCTATCTCAGATGTAGTACCAAATCTATTTTTTACAGTTCTTAATATTCTATACTCCTCACTTCTTTCTCCCTCAAATGATAAAACAGTGTCCACCATATGCTCTAAAACTCTGGGCCCTGCCAGGTCACCCTGCTTTGTTACATGGGCCACAATAAACATGGGAATATTTCTGCTCTTACCTATTCTCATAAGGTTATTGGCACACTCTCTCACCTGAGATACACTGCCGGGTGCTGAGCTTAAATTAGATGAAAACATAGTCTG
>JBAXYJ010000148.1:0-7138 GCA_041670885.1 Clostridiaceae bacterium | reverse complement strand
TTACTTTATTATAGACTGCACTCTTCCAATACTGCCGTCTTCTAATCTTACCTTAATTCCTCTTGGGTGAAATTTGGAATTTGTAAGTATATCTTTTACAGTGCCCCGTGTCAATTTCCCTGTAGGCTGATCTTTCTTCAGCACTATATCTACTGTTCTTCCAGCATAAACATCTTCTCTATTTTGACCATTCATATTTGTATCTCCTTTGGTTAATTTATTCAATTCTTTTGAAATTTTTATATTATATTAATTTTACCCAGTATAAATAAATAAGAAGCTGAATTAGTATTATAAAGGGAATGCCATATTTAAATTTAGCATGTTTGGTTTTATGTCTGAATACTTTCATTCCTGCATAGGAGCCTAGGCTTCCTCCTATCAGCGCTATTGAAAGCAGTGTACTTTCTTTTATTCGCCATTTACCTGATTTGGCCTTTTCTTTATCAATATACATAGATAAAAATCCTAAAAAATTTACCAAGATAAAATAATATTTTAAATATTTAATCACAATTACTCCTTAATAAGCTTGAAATTTATTTATAGTTTATAATAAACTAATTATATAGTAGTATATTTGATAAAAGTAATCAACAAAAGTTATTACAAAGTGCATATTTCTCTAAATTGCGGGTAGTAATTCATGCCTATATTATAATTCAAAACCTGTACCTCCCATATATAATTGTACAATTTATAATATACATTATTTAAAATATTTGCTCTTATAAAGTATAATTATGATAAAATATAAGCTAAAGAAACTTTAAAAGGAGAAAGCATGGAAGAAAGCAAGGTTACATATAGTACAATTGATGAATATATTTTACAATTTCCTTCTGAGATTCAGGAAATACTTAAAAAGTTAAGAAAAGTCATAAAGGAATCTGCACCGGATGCTGAAGAAAAGATTAGTTATCAGATGCCTGCTTTTGTGCTGAATGGAAATCTGGTATACTTTGCTGCTTTTAAAAACCATATTGGATTTTATCCAACTTTAAGCGGAATGGAAGCATTTGAAAATGAGCTTACCGAATATAAGACTGGAAAGGGAACCATTCAATTTCCATTTGGAAAGCTGATACCCTATGAATTAGTTAGCAAAATAGTTAAATTTAGAGTTGCAGAGAACATAAAAAAAGCAGAAGATAAATTGAAAAAGAAGAAATGATGTATAATCATAAGGAGAATTTTAATGGAATTTCGAAAAGCAGCTTATTCAGATATTAACTGTATAATGGAAATTATTATGCAGGCACAGGCTTACTTATCGGCGCAGGGAATTAATCAGTGGCAGAATAATTATCCTAACATAGACGTGATAAAGAAGGATATTGATGATAAAGATAGCTATGTCCTATTAAAAGATGAAAAAATAGTGGGTACTGCAGCAGTTTCTTTTAAGGGTGAGAAAAACTATCAGCTTATTTATAGCGGTAAGTGGATCGGAAATAATGAATATGCAGTTATTCACAGAATAGCTATTGACTCTTATAATAAAGGTTTAGGATTATCCTCTGGAATTATCAAAAGTATAGAAGAAATGTGTTTAAGCAAAGCCGTATATAGTATCAGGGTGGATACACATAAAGAAAATCTATCTATGCAGAGGATGCTTCAGAAAAACAGCTTTCAGTATTGCGGCATAATTCATTTAGCAGACAAAAGTGAAAGAATAGCTTTTGAGAAAATTATAGGGACGGTTCTAAAATAATTCATTTAATAAATAATTTCAATAGTAAACTTTGGCTTGTGTATATTAGAAGTGAAGTAAGGAGTATATTGTATGATAGATTTAATAAAATCAAGGTTGAACTTAAAAGAAAATTCCGAAAATTTCCTGGAATATAAAAATTGCATTAGTGATTTGGCTGAAAATGAAACTGTATGTTCCATGGATAGTTTTGTACAGCACAGCAATATAACCTGCCTTCAACACTGTATTTATGTTTCATATATTAGTTATTTGATGTGCAGACATCTAGGACTTGACTACCGCTGTGCAGCCAGAGGGGGATTGCTTCATGATTTTTTCTTGTATGACTGGCACATAACGAAATTAAATAATGGACTGCATGGCTTTACGCATCCCTACACTGCATTAGAAAATGCAAATAAACTTTTTGATTTAAATGATGTAGAGAAGGATATTATAGTGAAACATATGTGGCCTTTAACAATAAAGCTTCCTAAATACAAGGAAACTTTCATCGTAGTACTCGCCGATAAATATTGTGCATGTATGGAAATTATCAAACTCAGCAGGCTGGTTAATATTTACAGTCTTATAGAGAATTCTTCTAAAGGATAGGGTCATGAATTAAAGAGACAAAAAAAGCAAATCCGGAATAATTTCTTATTAAAATTCATGGGGACAAGGGCTAATAAATATTTATATTATAAGAGCAGGAAAGCAAGGTTTGAATGACTGCAAAATTGCTTTGCAGAAGTCTGAATTAGGAAGAATATATTTTCCTGAAGAAGACAAAGTTATTCAAGTTTTAAATGAAGGAATTTCTAAAAGAGAAATTTTTATCTAAATTATAAGACACCTACTTCTATAAGTTAAGTGATCCTATAATTCTGCTTCAGGTAGGGTAGAGTTTCCCCCTGAAGTTTCGATGTTCAGCTTTAGCTAAGCGAGTTCACTGGCTATGTCACAACTAATAGTTAATTTTTGGCACTTTTTTAAGGGAATCCATTTTCGATTCCCTTAGTTTGTCTTATATGAAATAGGTTTACCTACAATTTATCATTGGAATTATTCTTGATGTAAATATCAAGTACTTTAATGCCCCTTTTAGCAAGTTTTACAAATAACACAAATCCAAAAATTTGTATACCTAACAAAACTAAAATAATAATTAGGTAAATGGAAGTAGTAATACCAAAAATATCCATGAATGTACATCCCCTATTAATATTTGCATCGCCATAATTTACGATTCCAAATTAATTCTACTATAATTATACAATAGAAATTACCAATATACTACCATAATATGATGATTTTAGGAAACGTTTATTGTGATAGGGGAAAATGCAGCTATTTGCTTGATTTTGCAGCCATATGATGCGGCATAGCCATTTTATTTAACAAAGATTAAAAATAATGAGAACTGTCCCTTTACCTATGCTTATAATAGAATATAGCCAGCTGAGTTCTGTCTCTGAGTTCCAACTTCTCTAAAATAGTGGACAAACTATTTCTAACGGTGCCCTCACCTAAATATAGGCTGTTTGCTATTTCTTTATTGCTTAGTCCTTCGGCCACTAACCTTATAATATCCAGTTCTTTCACTGTGATGCCAAAGGCAGAAAAATCAGATTCTTTCATATTATTTATTAGTGATGGGATTCTTGCAACAATGTCATTCCCAAAAACACTTTGCCCTATATATACAGCCTTTAATGAAGGTACAATACTTTCAAAATTCTGCTTTATAATATACCCTTTAGCACCAATCTTCAGTGCTTTTATTATATATTCATCATCTGAAAAGGTGGTTAAAAATAATATTTTCGCAGTTTTATCTGTTTTTAAAATTGTTTCTCCTGCATCAAGTCCTGTCATGGTCCCCATCCTTATATCCATTAATAAAATATCAGGCTGCAGACTGTTATACAAATTAACGGCATCAATACCATTGTTTCCAGTACCTGCAACTGTTATATCTTTGTCTGCTTCTAATATGGTTTTGAGAGAAACGCATACTAATTTATCGTCGTCAACAACTACTATTCTCATGAGTCTCCTTTCGATATCACCCCTGGGGCGAAAAATAATGGAAATTATTCCAGTTATGCCCTGGCTCGGGGATTATTTTGGAATTGAAATAAAAATTCTGAATCCTTTATCTGTGCTGATATTAACGTTGCCGTCAAAGGCTGCTACCCTGTCTGAAATATTTTTTAAGCCCATGCCATTATTGCTTTTGCAGTCATTTTGATTCCCATTATCTTCTATAACCAGCTGATATAGTGCCGGATGTTCAATAATTTTCACAGAAGCTTTTGCGGCATTTGAGTGCTTAGCGATATTTGACAAAGCTTCTTTTACGATTGCAATAAAGCAGTATTCCAGATTTTTATCCGGGTTTGATTCAACATCATAGTAAAATTCAACAGGACAGAAATTAAAATTACTAATTAAGGATTGTATTTCAATCTCAAGATTAATGGACTCATCATGCAGATCATGTACACTTCTTCGTATACTGTCCATGGCTTCAGATAGAGTATCCTTTATTGATCTTAAGCTTTCCTTTGTTTCCGTATCCTTGTTGACTGCAAGAAGAGCTCCAATCTGCAGAATTGATCTTGACAGCATGTGGCCTACATTATCGTGAATATCCCTGGCAATTCTGTTTCGTTCCTTCAGCATGGCTAAATTTATTTCATAATCCTGCTTTTCCAGAAGTGATTTATTCTTTTTTTCCAGTTGAATAGATATTTCTTTTGTGTTATCCCTAAGATGAAAATAGTCTTTTTTAATTTTCTCAAAGGAAACACTGCGGTATTTTAAAATATATGCAGTTACAGTTATTGCAGGGATTAAACCCCTTTGAACTGTAAGCAGCTGATTAATATTGCTTAAATAGGGCATAAGAGCTAAAGCCCATATCCATCTGAACTTAAACAGCAGAACGTCATAGCAGATAAGGGGAATAAAAAATAAAGCTAAAGGCTGAAAAAAACAAATTACTATGTACACTATAAATATTACCGTAATAATACGCTGGTCTTCCAGGCAGCTTAAGGTGCCGCTGAATATAACCGCTGCCAGAATAGGTATAATCATATAAATTGAGTTTTCACCAGGTATATATAAAATTAAGCAGAATATAAAAATTATGATCTTATCAATCAGCTTGTTCATATCTTGTAACCTCGATTATTATGCAAACTTTTAATATTTAAAAATATTTAATTGATTTTCATCTGAAAAAACGTTGGATATTCGTTACTTTCAGATAAAAACAGCAGTTTATATGTCCTTATATAAACTCTAACATAAAAATTTCCTGTTCTCAAGTTACTTAAGGAAATTGCATAATAACATTCTGGCTGATTTTTCAGTTTAAAAATAACGAATTATCAACGTTTTTTTAACTGAAAAAATCAATATATTAATTATGCAATTTCTTCACTTCATTACATTTGTCATGTCCTGTTAGGAATATATTCACTTACAAATGACATGGAAAAAAAGTATGATAATAATATAAAAGAAATGCAGCCATCTTTTAGAAATTTGAATTAATAATTGGAGGTATCTATATGATAATAAAAGTTAATAATCTGGTGAAGAGATATGGTGATCTGATAGCTCTGGATCACTTTAGTATGGAAGTAAAAGAGGGGGAGGTGTTAGGGCTTTTAGGACCAAACGGTTCCGGTAAAACCACTGCAATAAACTGCATTTTATCGCTGCTTAAATTTGATAAGGGAAGCGTAGAAATCTTTGATAAGCCAATGTCTCCTGATGCATACGATATAAAGCAGGATATCGGAATAATAATGCAAAATGTTGCGGTATTTAATGAACTTACTGTATATGAAAACATTGATTATTTTTGCGGGCTTTATATTACAGACAAAAAAAAGCGTAAAAAGCTTGTAGATGAAGCCATAGATTTTGTAGGTCTTAATGATTTCAGAAAGTTTTATCCTAAGAAGTTAAGCGGAGGCCTGCTCCGAAGATTAAACATTGCCTGCGGTGTTGCCCATAAGCCTAAGCTTATCATTTTAGATGAACCTACAGTTGCAGTAGACCCCCAAAGCAGGAACAATATATTAGAGGGCATACAAAGACTGAACAGGGAAGGTGCCACTGTTGTATATACCTCCCACTATATGGCTGAGGTTGAGAAAATCTGCAGCAGGATAATAATCATGGATAAAGGCAAAACAATAGCATCCGGAACTAATGAGGAATTAAAGGGAATGATAAAATCCGGTGAAAAAATCACCATAGAAATGTTTAAATTTGATAAAAGCATCCTTGAGGATGTACGAAGAATGCCAAATATAATATCAGCAGAAATAGAGGAAAATTTACTAATTGTAAAATCCCACAGAGGGAAAAACAATCTGGTTTATCTGCTGGATTATTTAAAATCAAAAAATATTTCCATAGGTAAAATTTATTCTGAGCCGCCAACACTAAACGATGTATTTCTGGAGATAACAGGCAAAGAGCTTAGGGATTAAAGGAGGGTAAAGTATGTTTTTTCATAATTATATATATAGGCTGAAATGTATTCTGCGCGACAGACAAACGATTTTCTGGACTCTTTTATTTCCCATAATACTGGCCATACTGTTTAATCTGTCTTTAAAAAACATTTCCAGCACTGAAACATTTTCTAAAATAAAAATTGGAATTGTAAATAATGAAGAATTTAGTAAAGAAACTGTTTTTAAAGAGGCAATTTCATCTGTTTCAAATTCTGACAAAAATCCGGGGAAGAGCAATCTTTTTGATGTGAAGTATACATCTAAGGAAGAATCAGAAAAGCTTCTTCAGGATAACAAGATAGAAGGTTACATTTATTTTGATAATGGATTAAAGCTTTTCGTTAAGAAATCCGGATTAAACCAGACCATAATTAAAAGTTTTTTAGATGATTATAAACAGACTGCTTCAACAATACAGACTATTATAAGCAGGAATCCATCCGTGGATCACAGCAAATTAATAAGCAGTATCTCTGATAGAAAAGATTTCCTTAAGGAAGTACAAAGCAGTAATTCAACACCGGATACCACCGTTAACTACTTTTATACTTTAATTGCAATGGCCTGTCTTTATGGAGGCTTTATGGGACTAAATGAAGTAATTGCAATACAAGCGGATCTGTCTCCCCAGGGAGCAAGGGTTAATGTGGCTCCTACACACAAACTAAAGGTTTTTGTTGTATCTATAATGGCAGCTGCAACAGTATCCCTTTCAGAAATTTTCATTTTGCTGTCATTCCTGACTTTTATACTGAAAATTAATTTTGGAACCCAGATAGGCTACATTTTATTAACCTGTGTTGTTGGAACTTTAACTGGGGTAACCTTTGGCACCTGCATTGCTTCAGTAGTCAAAGCAGGAGAAGGTGTTAAGGTAGGACTGCTCATAGGAATT
>JBAXYJ010000147.1:0-7141 GCA_041670885.1 Clostridiaceae bacterium | reverse complement strand
CATATTAAGCTGCCTCCAAGTTTTCAGATAGTTATTATTCTTTTTATTTTTGCAGCTCAATACTTAGGAGAGATGAATGACTATTACCTGAAATTTTGGTGGTGGGATATCATGCTTCACACTTTTTCAGGAATAATTCTAGGATTTATAGGATATTTATTAGTATATACATTAAACAAAGAAGAAAAAGTTGATGTATATTTAAGCCCATTTTTTATGGTTCTCTTTGCATTTACTTTTGCTGTTGCTTTAGGAGCCTTGTGGGAAATATTTGAGTATACCATGGATTGTACCTTTGGTACTAATATGCAAAAGTCAGGACTCACAGATACCATGTGGGATCTTATAGTTGACAGCATAGGAGCATTATTTACGGCTTTTTGTGGCTGGATGTATGAAACCAGAAAGGCAGAAGGGTGGTTTAAAAGATCCTTCAATATATTTATGAAAAGCAACAAGAAATTATTTTCTAATAAAAACCATAAGGGCGGTAATATAAAAGCATAGTTTTATCCACATATATTTATACAAAATATGACAGGTTATTTGTTTTTTGTTATAATAACAATAAGGAGGTATGATATGAAAATTAAACGGTCAAAAATATTAATAATACTAGCTTTTTTATTAATACTTCAAAGCTTTTTTCTGTTTAAGGCTTATAGCACTAAACACCGTACAAGCATAGAAGTTTCAGGAGTTTTAGAAAAAATAAAGTCTATATCTGAACTTAATACTGTAGAGATGTATTACAATGATATAATAGATTTTTCTGATGCCAAGTATTTAAATGATGTTCAAATTCCTTTTACTAAAAAGCAGTTTATATTTACTGTAAAAGCTAAGGTAAAGGCAGGAATTGATTTTAGTAAACTGCAGGTTAAAGATATAGATATAAAAGACAGCAAAACCATATATATCAAGCTGCCCGCTGCAGCTATAACATCAAAGGAAATCCTTGAGTACAAGCCTTATGACGAAAAGGATGGTCTATTTAATGAAATAAAGAATGAGGATACATTTAACGCTTTAAATAAATTTAAGGAAGATTTGGACAAACAATCTAAAGATAATGGGATCCTTACTAAGGCTAAAGAAAATGCAAAAACTTCAATAACCCAGCTTTTAACCGGACTTGGTTTTGAAAAGGTTGTTGTAGAATAAAAATCCCCATTGCAGCCAATGGGGATTTTTTTAAGATGATTGATTAATTACATTTAGGCCAATTTCCCTATTAAAATAACGAATCTTCATCGTTTTTTAATAGGAGAATTAAATTCAAGTATTAATCAATCAACCCGTTTTATATATTTATTATGTTTCCTCCAAGCAGCTTTGCTGTTTCAGGACTGCAGGTGGTAAATATCACCTGATTCTCCTTAGAATATTCTAAAATCAATTCTATAGCTTTTTCTTTTCTTTTGGGGTCTAAATCCACCAGGCAGTCATCCAGTACAATAAACCCGTTATTTTTTCCTATAATATATTCTAAAAGAGAAACCCGCAGTGCCAATGCTGCCGAGTCATAGGTTCCAGCAGAAAGTAAGTCCAAAGGCATAACATTATCATACATGTTTTTCAGCTCCAGATTAAAGCTGTCATCTATGCTTTCAATTTTGTATTTTCCCAGAGTAACTATTAACAGATATTTATTGAAAGAGTCAGCCAAAGGTTTAAAAGTATTTTTATCCATATCTTCAATGGTTTTATCAAAGGCTGATTTGATTTTAATCAGTTTCTCCAGCCTGTTTTTTAAATTTTCAAATTCCTTTTCTTTTTCTTTAAACTGCTGGCTAAGCTCCTCGCAGGATGTATCGGGAAGCTCCTTTTCAGCATCAAAATAAGCATCTCTCAGACTATCGTATTCAGCTTTATATTCTTCATTTATCTTTCTTAAATCTGAGATACTCCTCTTATAGTCCTCTACTGTTTTAAAAATGTCAGGAAGAGAGGCTAAATTCTCCAGTTCTTTTTCTTTAATACCCTGCTCTGCCTTTATATCTACCAGTTTTTCTAATAGTTTCTCCTTGCTTCCGTATTTTGAGCTCCAATCCTTTAATGTATTTTCTGTTGATGATATTTCTACCTTTATATCCATGACTTTTAAATCTAAAGCATTGATATCTTTATCTATTTCCTCTATGCTTCTTCCTGCACCTAAATCATTTAATTCCTGCTGTTTTTTCTTCAGATTCTGAAAATTATCACCGCTAAGAACCCCATTTATTTCAGTATTATATAGATTTATATCATTATTAAGCTTATCATATTCCTTCTTATTTAATTTAGCCTGCTCTTTATCATTTACTCCCAGCTTTTTTAACAAACTATCAAATTCTGTTCTATTTTTAGAATACTGCTTTCTTAAATCATCAAAATCCATTTCTCCGGTTTTAATCTGCAGTTCAAAGCTGTCTCCAGCCTGTATTTTAATAAAACCGCTGGCTTTAAACTCTAAGCTTCCCTCTATCTTCTTTTTATCTTCTAAATCCTTTGTGATCCAAATATCTTTAAGATCAGAGCTTTGTATGCTGCCTATCATGAGCCCTGCATTCATCTTGGCTCTTATAAAAAGCATCTTTTCATATAAAGAATCCAATTCTTTTATATCTTCCTCTGTTACTTTTGGAATTTTTGATATTTTTACTTTGTTTTCTTTGATTTTATTCTCTATTTCTTCTATCTTCTTTATTTTACCTAGAATAATTTCCTTGTCCAGCAGCTTTTTAGCCATTTCTTTTTCACTTATTAAATTTGTCTTTTTATCACTCTGATCTTTCAGCTCATTTTTCTTCTGCTTAAGAATATATTCCTTAACAGGCCAAATTTTATTAATTTCTGATATTTCCTTTGATCTTTCCTTCAGCATTTCTATTTCCGGATTTAGTATTGCTCTTCTTAAAATATCATTTTCCGGCTTTGAAAGTTCATTTATTTCTGCCGTTTTTGAATCTATTTCTGCTTTTAATGCCTTAAGAGAATTACATACCTGTTCAAATTCAGCTTCAGCTTTTTCAGCCTTCTCCATATAGTCTCTTATCATTTCTTTCTCGTAATAGGATTTTAAAACATCACCTACACCAGTCTTATATGGATTGCTTATTCCTCTTCCGCCCTCTGGACGTCTGTTATCGATGTCCCATCTTTTAGATAAGCTATCTATTTCATCCTCTAATCTGTTTTTTAGCTTATCTACAGGTACCTTATCCATTTCCATAACAGTTCTTCTTAAAATGTTGCTTATAGTGCTCTTAGTTTCCTGACTTTCTAATATATTCCTTATAGTTTCTTTAAGTTCTCTCTGTTTAGCAAAAACTATGCTGCTGTAAGTCCCCTCCCCATGAATAAATATATTGCTGATAAGTTCCCTTATGCTTTCTTCTTTTTTAACAATATCTCCCTGGGGAGTTCTTAATATAACCTTAGGCTCAGCTCCCCATTCTCTCTCAATAGTATACTGCTTTCCATCCTGTTCTATCTGAACTAATCCATCAATAAAGTCTCCTTCAGGAAAAGGCATATACCGACTTATAAAATCTTTATCCTTCCTTTTATCCAGCCTTACATTTTTAAATATAGTTGAATATATTCCATCAACTATTGTACTTTTACCAGCTTCGTTTGGTCCCAGTATTACGTTTAGCCCCTGCTTTAAATCTATGCTTTTATCCTTTAAGCCTGCAAATCTCTGGCAGCTGTACTTTTTAATAAACATTAGCTTACCTCCCTGATGATCTCATAGGCTATCTGAAGAGCCTCCTGATCATCTGAAACCTGATTTAGAAGCTGATATGGGAAAGAACCTTCTATAAATTCCTTTTTTATATCTTCTTTTGATATTTTAATGCCTAATTCTGAATCATCTATTTTAAAATAAGCTAATGCTTTATCCAGCTCCTGATAAAACTTGTGTCTGTCATTAAATAAATCTTCACTTATCCTGCCCTTTAAGCTGAGTCTCAGCAGATTATTTTCAGGGTCTTTGCCTAGAAATTCTTGTTTTATATTTTCCAGAGACTCCTGATCAAAGATATCCCGGCTTTCATCATAAAATCTATAAATACCTGTCTCAATTCTGTTTCCCCGGACAGTTTTTTTATTATCTATTTCTATAATCCAGGCATTTCCATTATGTCTGCAGTCAAATCCATCCGGTTCCGGGGTTCCGGCATTAAATATCTTATCAGATAAAGTCTTTTCATTAAATGGGAAGCTTATATGCGTATGCCCTAAAAGCCAGACATCCATTGGAATACTTAAAAGTTCTTTTTCGGTCATTGGAAAATAGTTTCCTTCCATATCCGGTGACAGCCCCTGAAGAGATCCATGAGCCAGTCCAATATGAAAAAATGTATCATCATATTCTTTAATTTCTTTTATCCAGTCAAGATTATTATTATCAGAATGCTTTGAGCTGCAGTAAGCAGGATAGGCTATAGCGTTTATTGAGTAATTCTCTAAACTGCAGGGCCTGTTCTCATTTAGCAAAACAATTTTTTCAGACAGACTTTCTTTAAACCTTTTCCACAAATCCACCATACCATTATCATAATCGTGGTTTCCGGGCATAACAAGAACGCACTCACCGCTGAACTGACTAAGAGTTTTTATAACCCGGTCAATATCCTTATTGCTTATCTTTATATTATCAAATAAATCTCCTGCCACAGCAAAAATATTGCAGCTTTCTTCATTTGCAGCTTTAATTGTTCTCTTTAAAGAATCGAGCCTGGCTTCTACAAGAAGATTTCTTAAATTTTCAGGGTAGCTGTTAAACTTCATTCCAATATGCAGGTCCCCTGTTAAAAATATTTTAATCCCCATAAATACCTCCAATAATTTTTCTCATATATCTAATTCTATAACTACTAAAAATTCCCTTCTTAGTAATTAAATTTTTTTATTATAATCATAGTATAACAATTTATAAAGAGGAAATCTTTATGAATTTTAAGGAAGTTAAAACTGTAGTGTTATCCATGATAAATTAATGCTAATATCAAAACAAAAAATTACGCTTAGATTAGAGCGAAAACCATAGGGTTTATATTATGCAGTCCTCTGGTTTTTTATCGTCTCTCAGCCCTTTGTAAACTGGCTGCCTGAGTCCCCCATTTGATGTTTTCATCATATATTTTACGGTGCATACAAGTTCAGGCTTTATCCAAACTGCATTATCATTCCCGGAAGGTAAATCATTAAATGGCATACCTGTTTCAGGCATGGATTTTATGATCTTAAAATCAGCCGCTGACATACCTAAAATCACATGGCCTTTATATACTAATTCCTTATGGCAGTTATTTGAGTATTGACCAAGGATAATACTGGCAGCACCCTTATCTTTTAAAATGTATCCGCATATTATGAAATCATCATCTAATAAATTTTTAATTTTAATCCAGTCTTTAGTCCGTTTATCAAAATAATATCTGCTGTCCTTTCGCTTAGCAACTATACCTTCCAGCTGATTCTGCTCAGATAGTTTATAAAATTCCACTCCCTGCTCTTCTATATATCTGGAAACTGCTAATCGCTCATTTTCCTTAACAGTCATTTCAAGCAGTTTTTTACGCTGCATGAGAGGCAGATCAATTACTTCATGATCCTTATAATAAAGTATGTCAAATGCAGTGAAGGTTGCCGGCAGCTTGGTTGATGCCAGCTTAATTTTAAATGAATTGGAAGTAATGGCCCTCCTTTGTATTTCAGAAAAATCCGGCTTACCATCCTTAACAACTATCAATTCTCCATCTAAAATACAGGGATACTTAACCTGTTTATGTATTTCTGACAGCTCTGGTACTTTCACAAGCATTTTAGCATTACGCTTATTGCGAAGATCAGTTCCATTTTTATCAAGATAAGCTATGCACCTGTCTCCATCAAGCTTTAGCTCATAAATATAATCAGGGCTATCAAATGCGTCCTGCATTTCTCCAATTAACATGGGCTTTATGTTTTTACTTTCAAAGATATCCATTATGCCCCTTTCTTATGGGTTTCCCGTTTGGGCTTAGGCTTAGGTTTCGTATCTTTTTTATTTTGCTCAATGCTGGCCTTTAGTGCATCCATAAGATTAATTATATTACTTTGAGCCTCCTCCTTAGGAGAAACAACTTCTTTTCCTTCTATCTTTGTTTCGAGGAGTTCCCGTAGTTTAATCTGATATTCATCTTTATATTCAGATGGATTAAACGGAGTATCCATCGAATTAATTAAAGTCTTTGCCATACTAAGTTCAGCTTCGGATAATTCAGGTTTATTATAGCCTTTAGGAAGGTCTTTAATCTCATCTTCATAAAACATGGTTGATATGATTATTCCCTCTTCCCTTGGAATAATGACAAGCAGCGTCTCTTTTGTACCCATAACTGTTTTACCTATGGCAACCTTCTGCTGCGCCATAAGAGCTTCTCTTAAAAGCTCAAAAGCCTTATCTCCTCCAGCTTCAGGTATGGCTTGATAGGATTTATCAAAATAAACCGGTGATATCTGGTTAAGCTCTGCAAAGTGCAGTATCTGAATGGATTTTTCCTTTTCCGTTTTTATTTTTTCCAAATCATCATCTGTTACCACCACATAGTGATCCGGATCATACTGATAACCCTTTATGATTTCTTTTGATGTAATTTCTTTGCCGCAATGAGAACAAATCTTTTTATATTTTATACGCTCTTTATCTTCCTGATGAAGCTGGTTAAAATGTATATCATTATCCTGCACCGCAGTATACATGGATATAGGAATAGCTACAAGGCCAAAAGATATTACTGATTTATGAGCAACCGCCATATTAACACCTCATTTTAAATTTTAATTTTATTATTCCCAGACCTTATTATGTTATGCAGCTATAAATGATATGGACGCATAAAAAAATAAAGGGACAAACGCCCTTTATTTTTCAAATATACCTTTTACTAACAGTTCTCCATTTTTCATAACTTCTTTTCCGCCGGAAATTACACTGCGGACATTTAAATCCTCTTTTGTGAGAAGAACAATATCTGCATCTGCATCCTTTTCTATTCTTCCCTTACCCTTAAGGTTTAAGTGATCTGCTACATTTGATGTTATAACCTTTATGGCATCTTCTAATTTAACGCTGTCATTCAGCACAGAATCTCTTACTTCTCTG
>JBAXYJ010000146.1:0-7153 GCA_041670885.1 Clostridiaceae bacterium | reverse complement strand
TGTTAGACCACTTGAGTAGTATTAGTAATGATATGAAAAAGAACACTATGAATAAGGAATGAAACATAAAAGCATATGGATTATTATGCAATGTAGTAATTTATAACTTTTTATAAGTTTTCAGTAACGGTATTCTTAATGGATTTAAAGAAATCATTAACCTGCCCTAAATGCAGCGGGAAAAATTTTATTGTTAAACGGGAAGTTACTTATCTATATACATATAAGATTAATTCAGATAATATACAGGAAACTGATGATAAAATTGATTCAGCACCATTTTTATTTGATAACAGGGAAAAAGAAAATTCAAATGAATATATAGAATGTGAGAAGTGCGGAGCAAAATACCCTATATCACTTGATGATTATAGTAATGAAATTAATTTGACTATTATGCAAAAGGCAGTTGTTTCAGATTACGCTGATAATCCGGAATTTTTAGGATAATCAGAGTATATATCTATATATAAGAGTTCTCGTGAACCGAAAGATGTCTTTTTCTCTGATCATTCTCGTCATTTTTAACCTAATGGGTCAGGTATGTGGGAAACATAAGTTGTTAAAATGCCTGATTTATTATAGAATATAAAAGAAGTTTACAAATGCAGTTAATATTAGAAGGAGTGGTTAGTAATGTCAGAAAATAATGAGAATATGTCAATGAATGAAGTTATGGATTCAATTAATGATTCAATGCACAGAATCCACACTGGGGATTTGGTTAATGGGAAAATTATATCAGTAACCGAAAATGAATTATTGGTAAATATAGGCTATATGTCTGATGGAGTAGTGCCTAGAAATGAAATTACTGATGATGAGGAAGTTGAATTAAAGACTATTTTTAAACCGGAAGAAGAAATAAAAGTTTGCATTATGGAAATTAATAATGGAGAAGGATGTGTGCTGCTCTCTAAAAAAAAGGCTGATAAATTTGCAGCCTGGGATGATTTAGAGAAAGCTTATAACAATGGTGAAACAGTAAAAGTAACTGTAAAGGAAGCTGTTAAAGGCGGCACGGTAGCATATTATAACAACATAAGAATATTTATTCCAATTTCTCAGTTATCCTTTGCCAGAGTCGAAGATGCAAGCGTTTTTAACGGCAGGGAAATGGAGGTTAAAATAATAGAATTTGATAAGGATAAGCAAAACATAGTAGCTTCTGCCAGGGATGTAGAGAAAGCAGAATCAGAAAAGAAACGTGAAGAATTATTAAACAGTATAACAAAGGGAGAACGAAGAGAAGGAATAGTAGTTAGACTAGCAAAATTTGGAGCATTTGTTGACTTAGGCGGAGCAGACGGCCTGATTCATATCTCAGAGTTATCCTGGAATAGAGTAAATGATCCATCTGAGGTTGTATCCGTGGGGGATAAAGTTTCAGTATATGTACTTGACGTGGACAAAGAAAAAGGAAGAATCTCCTTAGCACTTAAAGATGTTAAGGGAGATCCATGGAATGATATCTTTTCAAAATACAAAGTTAATTCAGTAGTACAAGGAAAAGTTATAAAGTTCATTAAGGTTGGAGCCTTTGTAGAATTAGAACCTGGACTGGATGGACTAGTTCATATATCAGAAATAAGTTATGACAGAGTTAATAACCCATCGGATAAATTAACCATCGGAGAAGCTGTTAGTGTTAAAATATTGAATATAAATGAAAAGGATAAGAGAATTAGTCTAAGCATAAAAGATGCTGCAGAAAAGCCGGCGGAAGACTATCCAGAGCTTAAAGATGATGAAAATTCCTCAGTGACTTTAGGAGATTTATTTAAAGATAAATTAAAAGACTTCAAATTCCAATAATTAAAAATGCGAAGATTTCTGCAGATTTTAAAATAGTAAGCTGTATATTATCTATGGAGGAGAATTTATGTTTAAAATTGAAGATATACTATCTGGAAACTTTTCCTCTTATCCGGAAGAAACCCAGGAATATTTAAATAAATATACTGAAGAACTTAGAGAAGCTATAAAAGGGGAACTTATAGAGAATTTTGCGGATATTATGATAAAAAATGCTGATAAGAATAATGAAACCTTTATAGATATATTAACTGAAATGCTAAGTAATGGATTTAAGGGCTATAACAAAATGTCAACAAGAACGCTTTTAAACATTTATTTAGAGAAGAAAAGTCAAGAGGACTTTATGAAACTGCTGGAAAAGGTCAAAGTAGAATAAGTTTAAAATGCAAGCTCTGAGATTTTATGTCCCAGAGCTTTGTATTTAGCAGGACAGCCTGAAATATTTAATAATGTTAAATTGTTTTTTAGCAGTTCATTTTGTTTAATCGCATTATGAAAATAACTGATGAATATTACACTCTATACTAAATATAATTATCTATTTAAACATAACTATTCTAAATGGAGGAACGCTTTTCATATAATCCGTATAACTTGAAATAAGTCTCATTTCTACCTTTTCATAAGTCAAAGTGCTATCATTGGTCAGTACAATAACGCTTGTATTCTTAAACGGATTTTTGATTTTGCACTCTAGTGTCAGTAGATATAAAAACGGCTCTTTTTTCAAATTCACTGCACTGGAATCAAATAAATAATAATAACCATCATTATAAAATAAATCTGTGAAAAAGGGGCTTTCTTTATTTTCTGTATAAAATTGAACCATTCTTATATTTGCGTTTTCTTTTCGAAGGGAAGCTTCAATAAAATTATTCCACACATCCTGATTCACAATAACTTCTGAATTCTGTGTCACAAAACATCCATCAGCTTTTGCATTTTCAATTGTATATTTTAATGGTAAATCAGAAAAACCAACATAATTTCCATTTTTGTCAAACGAAAATTTCTGTATTTTATCATTAACTTTTGTTTTATTACAGCCCATAGCCAATACTGAAATACAAACAATTACCAAAATTAATGAAATTACTTTTTTCAAAAAAATCCTCCCTTCCTTTCTTGTAAAATAAATAATCCATGCTTCGCATTTTATGAACGATAATTATACAACTATGTATCTAATATATTACCATAATATGTTAACACATACTATGAATTTGTTTATTTTTCAACCATATGTGGTGACAGAACCAATTTAATTACCTTTGAATATTTTTATATTCATAAGGAATTATATATTTTAACTTGAAAGACTATTTACACAAAGCATTCCAATGCTGCATAGCTTCACTTAACTCTATCAAATACTCTATAACTATATCCTTTGATGATATGCCTTACTTAAGGAAATTGCATAATTACATTTGGGCTTAGTTTTCATCTTGGAAATAACGAATTTAGAGCATTTTTAAAATGAAAATCTGAATTTTAAAATTAAGTAATTTCATAACTTTAATAATCACATATACTTCACATATTTTTTTGATATTTACACTTAAATTTGCAATTATAATTAAAATATTCAATGAGCAGGAAAAATATTAGCAAACAGCAGGAGGTATAAAATGAAAGGTAAAGTAAAAAAAGGGATAATAATAGGTGTAGTAGCAGTTGCAGTAGGTACAGGCAGTTTTTTTGCATATAATAAATTTTTTAAGAAAACTACAAGTGCTGTAACTTCAAAATACTATACCGCTACTGTAAAAAAGATGAACTTATCAAAAACTATCCAAGGTACAGGTTCAGCATATGCAGGAACAACTAAAGATGTATCTGCAGGCAATAATGGTACTTTATCTGGTTTGACAGTAAAAGTAGGAGATACCGTTACTAAAGGACAGGAACTTTTTGTGTGTACAAGTTCAGAGCTGGCAAAAGCTGTAACTAATGCAGAAAGAAACTTAACTAAGGCAAAAGCACAGCTGGCAGCTGATAAAGCAACACTCGCCACTGCAAAAGCACAGCTGGCAACTGATAATAGTGCTTCTATGGTAGATTCTACCAAAATATCAGCTGATGAAAAATCAATAAGCGATGCAAAATCAAAAATATCAGATGATGAGTATACAGTAACTGATGCAAGGGCTGCTCTTTCCGATGCTGAAGAAGCAGTAGATAATCAAACTGCTGCATCACCTATAGCTGGAACAGTAACAGCTGTCAGCAGCTCTAATGGTGATTCACTGCAGGCTGGTAAAAGCGTAATTACAGTAACAGATATGAACACATTAAAGGTTAATGTTTCAGTAGATGAACTGGATATAACATCTGTAAAGGCAGGACAGGCAGCAACTATTACATTTGATGCTTTAACAGGCAAAACTTTTACAGGCAGTGTTGAATCTATAGCTCAGACAGGAACAACTTCCAATAGTGTAACAACTTATGCTGTGGCTGTAAGTATAAGCAAACCAACAGGAATAAGACTTGGTATGAATGCCAATGTTACAATTGCTATAGTAAGTAAAAATAATGCGCTTGTAATACCAGAAGAAGCATTGGTTGAAGCTAACAGTAAAAAATATGTAAGAGTCCAAAGCAGCGGACAAAATACAAACAGTTCAACCAGCTCAAATAATCTGGCAGAAATTAAAACAGGAATAGAAACGGAAGACTATATCGAAGTAACCAGCGGTGTTACTGAAGGACAGACTATATTAGTTCAGATGGCATCCAGCAGCAGCAGTACTCAGTCTCAAGGAATGGGCGGCGACATGGGCGGCGGCCAAGGAGGAAATATGGGCGGCGGCACTCCACCTAGTGCTCCAAGCGGAAATTCAAATAGCAGCAGCACAAAATCCGGTAATTAATATAGTAAAATAGCACAGGAGGTGAATTGCAATGGAAAAAGCAAATAATGATTACTTGATTGAAATGAGAAATATAGAAAAAGTATACAGTATGGGCAGCGGCAGTTTCAAAGCTTTGGGAGATGTAAACTTAACAATATCCAAAGGTGAATACGTGGGAATTGTAGGACCATCAGGTGCAGGAAAATCTACCCTTATGAATATTATGGGATGCCTGGATAAACCCACCGGCGGAGAGTATTTTTTAGATAGTTTAGATACAAATTGTAATGATAATAAACTTGCGGAAATAAGGAACAGAAAAATAGGCTTTATTTTTCAGAACTATAATCTGCTTATGAAGGTAAGTATTCTGGATAATGTATTATTACCCTTGTTATATTTAGGATATACAAAAAAAGCAGCAAGGGTAAAAGCAAAGGAAACACTGGAAAAAGTGGGTCTTGGGTCTCATATGAAACACAAGCCATCAGAGCTGTCAGGAGGACAGATGCAGAGAGTTGCCATAGCAAGGGCACTTGTTACGAATCCTGAAATTATATTGGCTGATGAGCCAACAGGAGCACTGGACAGCAAAACCGGAGCAGAAGTTCTTAAAATGCTGAAAGACTTAAATCATGAGGGAAATACTATTGTAGTTATTACCCATGATAAAGGAGTAGCTGCCCATGCTAAAAGAATGATTACAGTTAAAGACGGATGCATCACATCTGATGAACTAAATGATAAAGAGGTGTCAGCATGAGGATTACAGAATTAATTAAAATAGCACTTATATCTGTATGGAGTAATAAAATACGTTCATTTCTCACAATGCTGGGAATAATCATAGGCATTTCATCTGTGATTATTCTGGTAGGAATGGGTAATGGCACAAAGCAGAAAGTAAGTGATCAGATAAGCAGTTTAGGAACTAATCTGATAACAGTTAATGTTACAAGAAATAGATTTTCAATTACTGATGAAGAACTGGAAGAGCTTAAGACTAAGCCGGGAATTAAGGAAATAGCACCACAGATTTCATCTAGCAATGTTAATATAAAAGCCGGAAGTAAATCCAGCACTACTACAGTAGAAGCCTCTAATGCAGTTTATGCAGAAATTAAAAAATATACTGTAAGTCAAGGCAGGTTTATAACTGCAAGAGATGTGAATAATAGATATAATGTACTGGTAATCGGAACTGAAACTGCAGAAAATATTTTTGGCTATACCAATGTAGTTGGCGAGACAATGTATGTTAACGGCATTCAATTTAAAATTGTAGGAGTTCTTGAATCTGAAGGAACATCGACCAGCGGCACCAGTGATGATAAAATAATACTTCCAATATCAACAGCACAAAGAGTGCTGAAAACTTCCAAAGCAAGTACTTATTATGTGGAAGCTGAAAGTCAGGATACAGTCGATACTGCAATGTCATATTTAAAAATGTTCTTGAATAAAAAATGCGGTCTTGACAATTTAGCTGAAAGTACAACTACAAACAATTATTATAGAGTATTAAGTCAGACGAGTTTACTTACCACAGCTACAGAAACAACTTCCACCATGACAAATATGCTTTCAGGAGTTGCAGCTATATCACTTGTAGTTGGCGGAATCGGAATTATGAATATAATGTTGGTTTCAGTTATTGAAAGAACTAAGGAAATAGGAACAAGAAAAGCAATTGGAGCTAAAAGAAGAACCATACTTACCCAGTTTTTAATTGAAGCCGCAACAGTAAGCGGAATTGGAGGTATTTTGGGAGTTGTGGTCGGATATATTGGAGCATATATAGGAAAGACATTCTTCTCCACATCAATTATCATATCTCAGGATATAGTAATTGCAGCCTTTGCCTTCTCCGTACTTGTTGGTTTAGTATTTGGAATTTATCCGGCAAATAAAGCATCAAAATTAAATCCAATAGATGCATTAAGATTTGAGTAAATAGGGACGGTTCTTAAATGTTTTATGTTAAGCGACCATGGTTGTAATTTAATGTTTTTAGCAGAGCATATCATTTGATATGCTCTGCTGTTTGTCTAATTATATTAATTTTTAAATACATTTCTATTTATTTTGTTTAAAACCAAACTCTTAAATTATCAATATCTAGAATAGAACAAAATCAAGAAACGCTGCCAAGCATATCATCATATATATAAATGAATAATAGGCAGGCATTTAGAGAAAAATGAAGATAATTTAAAAATATAGGTATAAAATTATTTAATTTAAGCAGTATATATGTTACAATAACTTTTGTCGCTAAGAGGCAGCCGAGTAGATTATTAATAAATAATTAAAAGTTTACTTGACAGGTATCGCAGTATGTGATATTCTGAGAAAGTCGCAAAAACGACAAGAACCTTGAAAATTGAACAGAGAAATAAACCAGTTGATTCAAATATAATGAGTTTTGTTCAGACTTTTAAATTAAGAGTTTGATCCTGGCTCAGGACGAACGCTGG
>JBAXYJ010000145.1:0-7287 GCA_041670885.1 Clostridiaceae bacterium | reverse complement strand
TTTACTTTTTTACTTTCTAGTTCTGAAGTATCAACTTTTTGAACTATCCAAGCACTTGCTTTTTCTGCTGCTGGTTCATTATCTTCTAAGTAATTCATAAAGACCGCAGTTTTTAAACCATACCTTGTCTCTACGACTACTACATCCTCCCAATCCAAATCTTCAATATCTGTAAAGTAACTGTATTTTTTATCTCCCATTTCCTTACTTCTTTCTAATGGGAAGCATACCTGTGCTATTTTCATTAATCAAAACCTCCTAAAAATAATTTTGTTTCATATGCAGCTATATCTACTTTTTCAACAATCCACTTAGATGCATTCCTGGTATGCTGCTTATTAGTTGTATACCTTGAAAAATAACCTATTGAATATGAGCCGTTAGTTGGAACTACAACTACATCATTTTCCTTTAGATCTTCTATATCTGTGAAATATGAATATTCCATATAGTCTAAATACCCTCTGAATTTAATCAGAGCTACCTTCTTTGCCAATTGCTTGTCCTCCTATTTTTCCTCCTTTAATGCTGCTGTTATAATCTTTATAGAATCATCAATATAACTGTCTGCTTCATTGGGTATGTCTATTGATCTAAGATTAATAAGTACTTCTTCCAGAGCTTTTCTATATTTCTCTTCCACTTCATACCTCCTTACGATATAATGTATTTGGATAAAATTTTCTTTGGAGCTTATGTAACTGCCAGGTTGCTAAGCTCTATTTTTTAGTTCCTCTTTTCTTATTTTTTCTATGGCCTCCTTTACTGAATAACCTTCAAAATATAGATTTACTATTTTCTCAATATTATTTTTTATCTCTTCCGTAGTCTCACCTCCTTCTACTTATTTCACTGCCATTGAGCCATAGAGTAGTAATAAAACAGTAGCCAGTACACAAATAATGATATAAATTATTTTGTAAAATACTTTCAGCAGTATGTTCTTAGTCTTGATTTTCATTGTTTCACCTCATTTGGAATCAAAATTTCTTTCCCTGAGTAGATTACTTCATTGCAATTGTTAACAAATTGAAGTTCATTGACAAAGTTTTTAGTAGTCATACCATCTGGTCTATATTTATCAGCTATGCTCCACATGGAATCTCCATCCTGGACTATGTATCTTGTGTAGCCAGTAAGCTTGTAATATACAGGCTTCTTAGCAAAGGCCGCAACAAATAAGGAAAGAATTAAGATTATTAACAATGATTTTATAAACTTTCCCATCTTTCTGTTTTCATCTCCTTAACAATGAGAATATCTAATTCTTGAGATTTTGATACTGTACGTGGATCCTGCAAACCATATTGATTTATGAATTCATTTAATTCCTGCTTAAGCTTGTCCATGTTTAGCCTCCTATTCCCATTTAAATTTTCCCTTATACTGGACCTTGTTATCCCAATCTAGCTCCTGCTCACATTTCTGGCAGTTATGTCCGGAACATATGAAATTCTTGCAGTTGGGGCAGAAATAGGCAATTCCTAATTCTGAATCATATTTCCAGAGAACTGGTTGCTTCATCTTTCCACCTCTGCTCTGTGCTTGCTTCTGAAAACACTGTCATAAAAGTAACCGTTATTAGTAATCTTTTCCTTTTTCATTTTTTCCTCCTTCCTTCTTTGAAGTTCCTTATGAGTTTTTAAAGCTCTTTCATGGTTATCCACTATGCTTTCCTCCTATCTTTAAATCTCTTCATACGTCTATAGGCGGCATGATCTGTTAGTCCATACATAGCTCCTATTTCCCTGTAGGTAATCCCCTGGCTTTTAAGGGCTATCATATCTTTGGTATCATCATCAGTTATAAGTTTGTTTGTCCTGGGCTTTTCCCTTCTAGTAAGAAGATCAAATGCAATTTCCGGTGATACATCTAATTGAGTAGCAATGAACAATGCACACCAGTTATCATCCATTACAGTACCTCCTTCCTAAATTTTTAATTTTATACTTCTCAAAATTAGCTCTAAATCTTCTCTGGATAAGTTCTTAGATTCAATTAATTTTAAGAATTTATCCTGCTCTTCTTCAGTTTTAGTCAATAGTTCAAATCTTCTAAATTCCATCTATATAACCTCTTCAAACATTAACTGTCCTGAAAGCTGCTGTTTCCTTCGACTTACCTTTTTCTTTGATTGATTCAGCCCCAGGTATTTTTTATTTAGCTGCTTTTCTATGTAGTTCAGGGCTCCTAGGTCTTTAGTCTTGTCTACATTTACATATTTAGAATTACCGGAATTATCTTTGCAATTGAAGCAGGTTCTTATGCCTTTATCGTCTTTATAACTTCTCATGAGGTTATTGGCAGCTCTTCCTAATGCCTGCTCTCTTAATATCTGTAAATCCGGTGAAAAGTGGGGTCTTATTAATTCCATTACATTTTCCTTTGTGATTTCTCCAAGCTCTTCCATCTGCTGCAGGATAACTTCCTTTGCCCTTTTTTCTAAGCTTTGGTTTCTCATTTTTTCACTCCCTTCATGGTTAAGAATTTTTGAATTACAATTATTTTGTGGAAATCATTTCTTGCTACCTCGAGATAAGTATTTATTAAGTTTTTGTCCAGTAGTTCTCCCCACTCTTCAAGGTTCTTGTCCTCAACATCCAATCCGTTTAAGTCATATAGAATGTCATTAAACTTGTCAGCTGTTTTCTTGCATTGTTCCATGTACTGATCGTAGGATTCTTCTTTTTCAGTTTCCTCTTGCTGTTTCTGCTTTCTTGCTTTCGCCAGCTCTAATACTCTTGTCCTGGTTGGGATGTCATCATTCTCCCGGGCTTCAGCCTTAACAACTTCAACTAAGTCCTTGTTATTAGCCAGAGTCTCGAACCGTTCAGCCTGCTTTTGATTAAACCCTAAGTCCTTTATAACTTCATGCTTTGGTTTCTGATTACACTTTGCAGCAGTATGTTCACAGCATGTGCCGCCTTCACCCACTTTTAAGTCACATCTTAACTTGCAGATTCCATCTTTCCAGTAATCGCAACTTGGACCACATAAAGGCCACCCGGATGAAGAATATTTAATTTCTGGTTTAGGCTTCTTATTTTCAAAATCGACACCGCTGTCGTTTTTGATTTTTATGCTTTTTCTGTCTCCGCCACTGGTTTTTGGTATCTGTTTTAATAAATCACCCAGTTTAACTTCTGCATCCAATAGAGCTTCCGATAACATCAGGCATTCTTCTTTCTTCTGATCCCTAACCTCTTGAGCTAAATTCAATTTATCAATAGCTCTTATTTCAGCCCTTACAGATGTGAGCTTCTCTCTGCCAACTAATACGAACTGACTTAAATCTTCTAATGTGGAGGGTAAATTATTTTGCTGCAATGTAAGGCTGTTCATGCTTATCCTCCTTAATATATTTTTCTTAAAACTCCAGGCATATTTTCATGATCCTCTAACATTGATTGCTTCTCTTTCTCATCCATCCACTTGTCTATAGCTTCTTTCCTAAATAACTTTCTTGAACCGCAGCTTATAACTGGTATTTCATGTTTCTTAGCCATTTCTAAGACTAGCCAGTAGCTTATACCTATGTAATCAGCTGCTTCCTGTGCAGTAAATGTTGTGGGTTTAATATTTGCCATTAAGATACCTCCTTATCTTTCACAGGCTCATTAATTTTAAAAACCCGTTCTACTTTTTCCCCTAATGCATTTGAGATATTTTGCATAACCTCTAAGCTAGGATTTTTTCTCTGACCTTTAGCAAGTAATCCAATATACATAGCTGAGACATTAGCTTGTCTTGCTAATTCAGAAAATGAAATATTTTTTCTTTTACACATTTCAGCAATTTTGTTCATTTTATCGCCTCCCTTTAAACTATATGTTTATAATAACATAAACTATCTGTTTAATAAAATGTAAAATTAACTCATAGTTTATGTTTTTCTGTCAATATATTAAACTATTTGTTTATTGCTTTAATTTCCTTACTTACTCTTCATATTTCATTGACAATATTAAACTGTTAGTTTATAATGTGTTTAACAATAAGTTAATTATTGAGAGGAAGAGATAGAATGATAGGTGATAATTTAAGAAAAATATTAAAAGATAGAAGAATTGATTCAAAAGAATTTGCCAAATTGCTTGGCATATCAACAACTTATGTTAGTTATTTATTAAATAATAAGCGGAAACCAAGTTTTGAATTGCTTGATAATATTGCCGAAAAATTAAATGTTTCTTTTGATGATATTTTAGGAACTGATTCTGAAAAATTGGCTAAGGAAGTTAATGAAATAGAGGATACAATCAAAAAAGCAAAAGAAATAGCCCCCACTTTACCAGTAATTCCAGAAGAATTTACGGATCCAGTAGAAGCAAGAGCATTTGTGAAATCTTTTGTTATATTTGGTTCTAATGGCTTTAATTCTGACAAATTAAATGATGATGAAATTTTGCAATTTGCAAATGAATTGTTGGAGCATATGGATACAGTAAAATATAAATACAAAAAATAATAATTAACTTGGGGATGAGGTTTATGAAATGGATTGATAATATTGTCGTTGGGTTAATAGAAGTATGTGATACCTCCGATATTTATGAAATATTAGATTATTTTAAGATTAGTATTTTTAAACTCGAAAAAGATAATGTTATACTAAAAAATAATACAGCATTATACTACAGAAATTATTCTGATAAAGATGTTATTTTTATCAGAGATGATTTGCCTGTTAAATATGAAAAATTTATATTATCACATGAATTAGGTCATAAGTTACTTCATACTTCATTATCAACCGCGGCGTTTAACATTGGATTGGCCAATTTAGGCAAATTAGAAAGGCAGGCAAATTATTTTGCACTAAAGTTAAGTGTAATTACATTTGATGAAATAGAACTTAATCAAATGTCAATAGAGCAAATCGCCAGTTGTGTAGAGCTTCCATGTGAGCCATTAAAGCAACTGGTTAATATATAAAATATAAAGAACATATGTTCTAAATTTGAGGTGATTATATGCCAGGTTCTGTTCAAAAAAGAGGGGAAAACTCATATAGGCTTGAAGTATCAGGAGGATATGAGGTAGGAAAGACAAGAGCCAAATACCGTAAAACTGTTAAAGTTGAAGGTAAAACAGAAGCTGAAATAAATAAAAAACTTGAAATTGAAATGGCAAAATTTATTACAGAAGTAGAAAACAATAGCTTTGTTGGAGCTTCTAAGAGGACTTTTAAAGATTTTATTGAGAAGTGGGAAGAAGAATATGGGGGGGAAAATCTCGCCCCCAAAACCTATTATCGATATAAGGAAATGCTGGATGAAAGAATTATCCCTGCATTGGGGCATATACGATTGGATAAGCTAAAGCCTATTCATTTCGTTAAATTCTATAATATGCTAATGGAAGATGGTATAAGAAAGGACGGTAAGCCTGGAGGTCTTTCTAAACGTACAATTAACCATCATCATAGGCTTATTCACTCTATATTAGAATATGCAGTAAAATGGCAGGTACTGAGAGAAAATCCATTAGCTAGAATCAGCTCTCCTTCTGTTCCTAATAAAGAAGCTGGGTATTATGATTTAGATGAAATAAAACTGCTTTTGGAAAAACTTAATCAGCTTGATGATGAATTTCTAAAATATAAAGTTGCAGTAATACTTACTTTATGCAGCGGGCTTAGGGTAGGAGAGCTTATGGGCTTAACCTGGAAAGAAATTGATTTTGAGAAACAAACTCTTAGGGTTACCCAGAGCAATCAATATGTTCCGGAAATAGGTTTTCTTACCAAAACACCTAAAAATGATTCATCTACAAGAAAACTAATGCTGCCTGAACCAGTTTTGGATCTTCTCAAAGTATATAAAAAGCAGCAAAATGAGAGAAGATTAAAATGTGGTGATAAATGGATTGATACAGATTTTATCTTTATCAAATGGAATGGAGAAGCCATGTTCCCTTATACTATTTCAACTTGGTTTCCCAAATTCTTAAAAGATAATAATTTAAGAAAAATAACCTTCCATGACTTGCGGCATACATCAGCGACAGTATTAATAAATGCTGGGGTAAACATAAGAGAAGTTTCAGGAAGATTAGGCCATAAAAAGACATCCACAACATTAAATATTTACAGTCATGTTTTAAAATCTGCGGATAAAGACGCATCCGATAAGATGGGTCAGATACTATTTCAAAATGAAAATACCAAGTCTAATTAGGTTAAATTATGCACATCCTTATTTTTTTTGGTTTTCTGTGCCCCCAACTCCGCCCCCAATACCTAATTTGGGCATTAAAAAAAGGATTTACAGAAAACCTGCAAATCCTTGATATTGGCGGAGAGGAAGGGATTCGAACCCTTGCTAGAGAAAACCCCTACTAACGGTTTAGCAAACCGTCCTCTTTAGCCACTTGAGTACCTCTCCATGCTAAATATAAATGGCGGAAAGATAGGGATTCGAACCCTAGGTACGGTTACCCGTACGCCGGTTTTCAAGACCGGTGCCTTAAACCAACTCGACCATCTTTCCACATTATTGAGA
The DNA here is from genome assembly GCA_041670885.1 of Clostridiaceae bacterium. Lineage (GTDB taxonomy): Bacteria > Bacillota > Clostridia > Clostridiales > Clostridiaceae > JAJBWD01. The sequence continues at coordinate 784 of JBAXYJ010000145.1, read as the reverse complement.
CAATAAACATTATATCAATGAAACATATTACTGTCAATATTATTTTTAAATCCAACTTATTCCGTTTAAATGAGCTTTAAATGAAAAACTCTTTATTAGTGTACTTTTCAGTTTTATAATATAGAACTCGATAAATATGAGCCCAAACTTAAAAAGTGCTATAATCTTAACTAAGGAGAACCAACCAGGTTCCCCTTTAATGTTATAATACAGTTTACTTTATTAATTCTCTTCCGCCCATGTATTGCCTTAAAACTTCCGGAATTTCAACAGTTCCGTCTTCCCTTTGAAAGTTCTCTAAGATTGCAGCAAAGGTTCTTCCTACAGCAACTCCTGAACCGTTTATTGTGTGAACGAATTCCTGCTTGGATTTAGCTGTCTCCTTATATCTGATATTTGCCCTTCTTGCCTGGAAGGCTTCAAAATTACTGCAGCTTGATATTTCTACGTATCTGTTGTAGCTTGGCATCCAAACCTCGATATCATATTTTAATGCAGCTGCATAGCCTAAATCTCCTTTGCATATCTTAACTACTCTGTATGGAAGCTTAAGTCCTTTTAAAACTTCCTCTGCATCATTTGTCAGCTTCTCCAGCTCGCTGTATGAATCCTGGGGCTTTGAGAACTCAACCAGCTCCACCTTGTTGAACTGATGCTGCCTTATTAGTCCTCTTGTATCTCTTCCTGCAGAACCTGCTTCTGACCGAAAGCAGGCGCTGTATGCTGCTATCTTTATGGGAAGGTCCTCCCCCTTTAACACTTCGCCGGCATAATAATTTGTGAC
>JBAXYJ010000144.1:0-7335 GCA_041670885.1 Clostridiaceae bacterium | reverse complement strand
AGGGCTTCATTTATTTTGCTTAGAAGCTCAGTATCTGTTTTCCTTAGCCCAACTCCATATTCCTCAGTACCAAAATTATCAGATATAATCTTATATTTTTCGGCTCCTCTTTCTTTCAGGTAATATCTTACCAGTATTTCATCAGCAACTAATGCATCTGATCTTTTTGCTTCCATATCCATGAAGGCATCGTTGTAATTATCAAATAGTATAGGTTCTCCTCCAGACAAGCTGGCTTTAAATTCACTGTCCTTGTTTATTGAATCTAAGGAACTGGAACCGCTTTGAGTGGATACCTTTTTACCTTTTAAGTCCGCCTTAGAATTAATTTTTGAATCTGCTAAGGTAATTATTACCTGTCTGTTTGTAAGGTAAGGCTTAGTAAATGCAGCTTTCTGCTTCCTCTCCTGGGTTATTGAATATCCATTCCATATCATATCGATATTTCCCGAGCTAAGCTCAGTTTCTTTCATAGACCAGTCAATTGATTGAAATTTAACTTGAAGACCTATCCTTTTAAATACTTCCTTTGCCAGGTCTACGTCAAAACCAACAATATTGCCTTTGCTGTCTTTAAAGCCCATAGGGGCAAAGGTGTCATCAAGACCAACAGTTACATATCCTCTTTCTTTAATTTTAGTAAATGAATCGGTGGATTTTTTGCCGGAACAGCCTGTTAAAGAAATAATAATTGAAATAGTTAAAAGTACAGTAATTAATTTTGCATAGATTTTTTTCATTTTTTTTCTCCTCATATTTAATTTTTGATTTTATTTATATAGCGCTATTTTTAATAAATTTAAGTAAATAAGAAAATTATATAATTTTTTGCAATAAAAAAACTCCCGCCTCAAGCTACGCTTGAGGACGAGAGTTATACTCCGCGGTCCCACCTCAATTTATTAATACTTCACAGTACTAACCTCTTCGAGTACGACAAAATGTTTATACTCTAGCATTATAACGGATGCAGGGAACCGAAAACAGCCTACAGCTAAAAGCTTCGGTGTTTAGCTCAAAGATGTGTTCAAAATATAACCTTTATTCCTTCTCACCAAATGGGAACTCTCTTTAAAAGATAAATACTTTTACTTCTTCTTATCATTGCCTTTATTGTATTTTCTATATAATAAATTAATTTTCTATTGTTGTCAACATTTTTTTCTTTTAAATATATAAAAAATATAATATAATCAAAAGGTGTTTTAAAAATATTTTACGGGAAGGAAAACAGATGAGTATACTAACAGTTAAGAATTTAAGTCATGGCTTTGGAGACAGGGCAATATTTGAGAATGTTTCCTTCAGGCTTTTAAAGGGAGAACATATTGGACTTATAGGAGCAAATGGAGAAGGAAAGTCCACATTTATGAATATAATAACCAGAAAATTAGAACCGGATGAGGGAGTAATTGAATGGGCTAAGGAAGTAAGAGTTGGATATTTAGATCAGCATTCGGCTTTAGATAAGGGAATGACCATTAAAGATGTTCTAAATGATGCTTACAAATACCTGTTCCAAATGGAACAAGAAGTGAATGATATCTGCAGCAAAATGGGAGATGCAGCACCTCAAGATCTTGAAATGATGCTGGAGGATATGGGAAATATTCAGGATACCTTAGAGCATAATGATTTTTATGCAATAGATGCAAAGATATCTGAGGTAGCAAATGGAATAGGGCTATCTGATGTTGGACTTGATAAAAATGTTGAGGATTTAAGCGGAGGTCAAAGGACCAAGGTTCTTCTTGCCAAGCTGCTTCTTCAAAAACCAGACATTCTCCTGCTTGACGAGCCTACAAATTACCTGGATGAAAAGAATATAGACTGGCTTAAGATATATCTTAATAATTATGAAAATGCTTTTATACTTATATCTCATGATATTCCTTTTTTAAATAGTGTAATTAATCTTATATATCATATGGAGAATAAGGAACTAAACAGATATACAGGGGACTATGATAATTTCCAAAGGGTTTACGCGGCTAAAAAGCTGCAAATAGAATCTGCTTATAAGAGGCAACAGCAGGAGATAGCTGACCTTACGGATTTTGTTAATAGAAATAAGGCAAGAGTTTCCACCAGAAATATGGCTATGTCAAGACAAAAGAAGCTGGATAAAATTGATAAAATTGAGCTTATGGAAGAAAAGCCAAAGCCGGAATTTAATTTCAAGGAAGGGAAAACTTCAGGTAAATTAATATTTAGTACAAAGGATCTGGTTATAGGATATGATACTCCTCTTTCAAAGCCATTAAACCTGACTATGGAAAGAAGAGACAAGATAGCCTTAGTTGGAGCTAATGGTCTTGGTAAAACAACACTTCTCAGAAGTCTTTTGGGAGAGATAAATCCAATATCAGGAGAAGTGGATCTTGGTTATTATTTAGAGACCGGATATTTCCAGCAGGAAATAAAGAAAGCAAATTATAACACCTGTATAGAGGAGCTATGGAATGAATTCCCTTCATATACTCAGTACCAGATAAGAGCAGACCTGGCAAAATGCGGCCTGACCACAAAGCATATTGAAAGCAAAATGCTGGTATTAAGCGGAGGAGAAGAGGCTAAGGTTAGACTATGCAAGCTTTTAAATCGGGAAACAAATTTTCTTATTTTAGACGAGCCTACAAACCATTTAGATGTGGATGCAAAGGAGGAGCTTAAAAGGGCTCTTCAGGAGTACAATGGAAGTATTCTTCTCATATGTCATGAGAAGGAATTCTATGAGGATATTGTAACTAAGGTATGGGACTGTGAAGAGTGGACGACAAAAATCGTATAATCTGTATAGCAAGGATATAAACTGGATAATATCATAAAACAGTAATAATATTAATCATCAGTATTATTACTGTTTTTTATTTACTTCAATAATTTTGAATTCGGAATATAATTGAAATATAATATTAATGTACACTAGTATTTAAAGCAGACTATTCAAGTAAATGCAGGCAGGTTTCCTTTTTGAGGTGCAAACTGAGAAAAATTGAATAACATCACAAGAAAAAAACATATGTGTGAAAATATATGTTTTTTATACTGGCTAGTACAATATAAAATTTCTAGTGATACAAATGCATAAATATGAATGATGTTATTGATTAACTATTAGCTCTAAAGTGTTTAATTATATTTAATAGAAAAGTAAGAATCAAGCATGCAATGAGAATATCTATAATGAAAATACCTACATCAATACTAATATAACCAAACAATCTTTCGTTAGGTTTTATTATTACTATAGTATCATAGAAAGTAAAATATTTTAAAGGATACCCCAAATTTAAATTTTCTTTCTACGCTAGTATAACTGGGTATTAGAATACTTATGCATACGAATATGATTGATAGTGGTAATGTATTTAACTTATTCATACTAAATATAATTATTTATGTCAGTAGTGATGTTCCAAGCACCTAATGTAGTAATATAGGTAGGAAGTCTCCCAAAAATTACTACTCCTACTCTATAGTGACCGTTTATATGAAGTGTTACATCCTTGCACCCTGGCTGATGAATATCCCACTTGGGTCCAGTCTACAAGTGCATGTATTTCAGAAAGGTAAGAACTAAGATTTTCAGGTATTTAGTCCCAGCGTTAGAAGGATACATAAAGCTTTTTTCTTCATAACAAACGCCCCCTTAATTAATTATTACCAGTATTAGCAATAATTACATTTTAGCTCGCCAAATAAAATAATTATTCATTTGTAGTTTTCTTTTAATGTGTCACAATCGTAAACATGTTACGGTGAAGGATGAGTATGGGAAGCCAGTATGGGACAACTAAAATTTTATAATAAATTATAAATGTGGTCAGCTTATTAGAGCTGGCTTTTTTTCTATTTATAATTTGCATATCTCTATTCCATTTAATTTTCATAATTGAATAATCCTAACTATATTAAACCATACTAAATCTGAAATTAGTTGTTCTAAAGGAGGTTTTAATATAGAACAAGATGAGAAATGTTATGAAGAACTGCCGAAGCAGATAAAACTTTCCTTAGACTTAACTTCTAATATTGAAGCGATAAAAAAGGTAATGGGTTATGCAAGTGACGTAGTAGTCAGAGAATTTAGCATTAGCCCGGGTATCAAAATAAAAGCAGCGGTTATTTTGATTAAAGATTTGGTTGAAAGAGAACTTATTAACGAACAAGTTATAGGGGCACTGATGTCAAATGACAGGTTTAATGCTGCCAAAGATAATATTGAGTTTTTTCAAATACTTAAAGAGTATGGCATACCAAGTACCTATGTAAATGAAGAATCTGACATTAATAATATAATAGCTGAATTGATTGATGGAAATACAATACTCCTGATGGATAAAACAGACAAAGTGCTAATAGTTGGAAGCTCAGGATGGAAGGATAGGGCAATTTCCGAACCAAGTGCTGAAAACGTGATAAGAGGACCCAAAGATGGTTTTACAGAAAATATTGAAAACAATTCTGCTCTAATAAGGCGTCGTATTAAAAGCCCTGATTTAAGAATGGAACTATTAATAATAGGCGCAAAAACTAAAACGAAGGTATTAATAGCCTATCTTGAAGGTGTAGCAAAGGAAGAGGTTATAAACGAAGTTAGAAACCGGTTAGGACGGATTGAAATCGAAAGCATACTTGAAAGTGGTTATATTGAAGAATTAATAGAAGATTGTCCTTTGTCCCCATTTCCTCAGTTAGAGCATACAGAGCGCCCTGACAAGGTTTCCGCAGCAATATTGGAGGGACGGGTGGGCATACTTGTAGATACAACTCCTCATGTCCTGATAGTTCCGACAATTTTTGTTCAGTTTATCCAGTCATCGGAAGACTATTACGAACGTTCCTCTATTGTAACTTTGACCAGGTTTATTAGAATTATGGCTTATTTCATTTCAGTTCTTCTTCCTGCAATGTATATTGCTTTTACAAGCTATCATCAGGAAATGATTCCTACTACTCTGGCCTTGTCAATTGCAGCTTCTCGTGAAGGTGTGCCTTTTCCCAGCATAGGAGAAGCATTTCTAATGGAAGGTACATTTGAAATTTTAAGAGAAGCAGGTCTGCGCCTGCCAAAACAGGCAGGTCAGGCTGTCAGTATAGTGGGTGGTATTGTAATAGGTCAGGCTGCAGTTCAGGCGGGCATTGTTTCTCAGGCCATGGTAATTGTGGTGGCATTAACAGGGATTAGTTCCTTTGCCGTTCCAGCTTTTAACGCATCAGCATCAGGTCGTCTAATACGATTTCCATTGATGCTGCTCTCTTCCATACTTGGACTTCCTGGCATACTGGCAGGATTAAGTATAATTATTATTCATTTAAACAGCCTGCGTTCTTTTGGGGTAAGCTATATGGAGCCTTTTACATCAGCAAATAAAAATGAATTTAAAGATATTATGATTAGGTCTCACTGGTGGGCAATGAATCGTCTTCCAAGCTATATAGCCCGCAGGGGATTTAGAAGAGTGAAATCTAACATGAAACCGGGACCGGACAATGACAGCAAATAACTTAATTTAATTAAAAAGGAGAGGTTTATATGAGAAAAATAGCTGCTCTCTTATTTCTTATACCTTCACTTTTGCTGACTGGCTGTTGGAATGCCAGGGAAATCAATGAGCTTGGTTTCGTATTAAGTATTGGACTGGATAAGACTGAAGATGGCTTTAAGGTAACGGCACAAATGGCAAGTCCGGAGACATTCAGTAAATCACAGTCAGGTTCTGGGAGCTCTGAAAAAAAACCTTTCTTGATTGTGGTAAGTACCGGCAAAACAATATTCGAAGCAATACGTAATATGGCTTCTATATCTTCCCGCCGTATCTTTTGGGCTCATATTAAGGTGATAATTATAAGTGAGGAGCTGGCAAGAAGCAATACCCTGGAGATATTTGACTTCTTCTCCCGAAATCCTGAGCTTCGTTTGAGAACATTAATTGCAGTTACTCCAGGGGAGGCAGGTAAGCTTATTCAGGTTGAGCCTGAGATGGAAAAAGACCCAGCCATATACCTGGAAAAAATAATTGAAAATAAGAGTTTCAGCGGCAAGTCTTACAGCATAATGCTGAAGGATTTTCTTGAGGATTATCTTGACCCAAATGTAGGCCCTGTAACTTCAAGGATTATTCTTGATAAATCAAAAGAAAAGCCTGTTCTAAAAACAAATGGTGCATATGTTTTTGATGGACATAAAGTATCTGCTTCACTGAATGAAAAGGAAACGAGAGGTCTTTTATGGATTAAAAATAAAATGAAAGATTCCATAATGGTTGTCTATTGTCCGGAGGACAATAAGCCTGTCACATTGGAAATAAAAGGCGCCAAGTCATCCTGTAAAAGTAGTTTAGATAATAGCATTCCGCATTTTATAATTAATGTTAAAGTAGATGCCAGTATAACAGAACAAGCATGCCTTACTGATTTTAATGACCCTCAGAAATTAAATGAGTTGTCTAAGGTACTGGAGACAGCCGTTTACAAGGATATACAATCTACAATTACAACAGCGAAGAACTTGAATATAGACTTCCCTGGCTTAAGCCGCATAATGCACAGACAACATAAGAAAGAATGGTACCAGGTATCTTCAAAATGGAAAAACATTTTTAGGGATACTGAAATTACTATTAATGTAAAAGCCAATATAAATCATGTTTCATTAGCAAAGCCGCTGGAACCAATAAATGTGCAGTAAAGGAGTAAAAATAATATGAACAAAGGAAAGGTACTCATAAATAATAAGCATTTTAGAGATATTCTGATTTGCATTATGTGGCCTGCAACAATCAATTATGGTAGCGGTATTTTAGCTAGAAAGATAGGCCGTGACATGTGGATATGCGGAATTATTAGTGTATTTACTGTTCTGCCGTTTATTATAATTATTACCCGTATCGGACAAAACTTTCCAGGAAAAACAATAGTGGAATACAGCAGGGAGTTACTGGGGCGTGTATTGGCGAAGGTTTTGGGATTGCTCCTTGCAGTATACTTTTTCTTTGCTGCCTCCAGTTCAATAACAATGTACGTTGACCATCTTACTGGTTTCCTGTTGCCGCAAACACCTTTTTTGGTGGTGATGCTGCTTCATGTTTTCATAATATGTTACCTGGTATGGGGAGGACCTGAAGTAATTGCAAGAATAAGTGTTTTTGCTTTTGCAATGGCCATAATTTTTTTCTTACTAGTCTTTATGGCATCCCTTTCTGAAATAAATATTGACAGGATTCTGCCTATTTTTGATTCAGGGATTGTTCCTGTATTTAAAGCCAGTCTTGATACTGATACATTTATAGGTGTTTCCCCAATAGTTGCTGCAATGCTTCTGCCAATTGT
>JBAXYJ010000143.1:0-7360 GCA_041670885.1 Clostridiaceae bacterium | reverse complement strand
TTTTAACTTCTGACAGTGAACATATAGGCGAAAGTTTATATTCAATATTCAATTCAATAGCTAACAATATAATAAAAAATTTAAAGGGGGAATAGTAAATGAAAATTGCAGTAGCAAGTGAAGGAAAACAAGTAAGTGGACACTTTGGGTATTGTGAAGGATTTATGATTTATGAAGTAGGAGAAAACATGAGCTTAAAAAAGGACTTTATTCAGAATCCAGGACATAAGCCAGGATTTTTACCAGTATTTTTAAAAGGGGAAAATACGAATGTAATAATAGCAGGAGGCATGGGAGAAACTGCACAACAGTTATTTAGAGATAATGGAATAGAAGTTGTTGTAGGTGCACAAGGTTTATGTGACGATGCAGTACAAAAATATATAAATGGAGAATTGAAATCTACAGGTAGTGTATGTATAGAACATCAACATGAAGAAAATTGCAATGGTTAAATAAATATAATTTGTGGAGTGAGTATTTGATTATGAAAGATGAATTTATATTAATCCAAAAGTTGCTGGATAAACACAATTGTAAGCTTACCAGTCAAAAAAAAATTATACTTAAGGCTTTAATTGAATCAAATACTCACCAGAGCATTATAGAGATTTATGATAGGATAAAGATTTATAATAAAGTTGGTCTTGCAACCGTTTATAGAACATTGAAAATATTTACTCAATTAGGTATAACCAAGGAAATTAGTATAAATGGAGTAAGTTATTATGAATTGAAAATTTATAGTAAAAAACCTCTGCATATTCATTTTAAATGTATTCATTGTAATAGTATAATAGATATAGACGACAGTAATATTAATTTAGAATTCATTAAAATAAACAATTATATAGAAAAAACTAAAAATATTGATATTAATGATATGAATATTATTTTAGTTGGGCTATGTAGTAAATGCAGGGAGGATAAAAAATGCCAAGACCAATCAAGTATAGAAGAGTAGAAAACTTACCGGAATATACATACTTTATACCGGCAGGCAGAAGAAAATGTGAAATAGAAGATATAATAATAAAGGTCGAAGAGCTTGAAGCAATGAGACTAAAAGATATTGAAGATTTAAATCAGGAAGAATGTGCTGAAAAAATGCACGTTTCAAGACAAACTTTTCAAAATATAATTGATAGAGCAAGAAAAAAGATTGCAACTGCTATTATAGAAGGAAAGGCAATAAATATAAGTGGTGGAAACTATACAAGAAATGTATGTCAATTCAGTTGTATAGCCTGTGGCAATATATATGAAATAAAATATGAAGAAGATAGAAGGATTTGCCCAGAATGTGGGTCAAGTAATGTGATGTGTAGTAAAAAAAGTAGTTTTTGCCAAAAAATATGCAGTAGGAACAGTGAAAGTGATAGATGATTTAGCTGGCAAAAATTTTAAAAAATGGAGAGAGTAAACTGGTAAAGTAGTTTCTTTAAATAATAGTGAAGAAAGAGGAACATAGACTATTAATGACCATATTACTTATAATAAAAAAATTATTTTATTAATCAAAATATGTAAAGTGAGGGATAAAAATGAATATTGCAGTAGCGGCAGATGGCAAAAACTTGGACAGTAAGGTATCTGAAGAATTTGAACAATGCTTATATTTACTTATTGTTAATATGGATGATTTGGGTATTACAGCTGTCAAAAATAATGAATTATCAGAAAGCTCAACTGGAGAAAATTTAGCCAAGGAAGTATTAAAGTATGATTGTGAGGCTTTAATAACAGGTAAAATAAAGCCTTTAGCATTTGATATATTAGCAGATGCTTGTGTAACAAGATTTATAGGCGATCATAATTTAGTTCAAAATGCTCTGGAATTAATGGAAAAAAACTCATTAAAATTATTGAGAAACTATGAGGGAACAGAGGAATGCAGTGATCATCATCATTAGTGATTAAGGCATCAATATTATCTTTGTTATAATTAGAAAACAAAGGTTGTAGTAAAGCATGGAGGAAAGCAAGATTATATCTTACGTTTCTTCATGCTTTTTATTTACCCTAAATTTTTTTTATATTACTAAACTGTAAGATAAGCCTCCTTGTTTGTAAGTCAGGTGATATGGAGTAAAATGTAAAAGCAAAGTATAATGTAAACATGGAAATGATAAACAAAGTTAGGAGAGATAAAATGGAAATTTTAAAGGTTGAAAACTTAAATAAAACTTATGGCAGCAATGAAAATAAGGTGGAGGCGCTGAAAAATATAAATTTATCTGTTTGTAAGGGTGAATTTGTTGCAATAGTTGGTGCTTCCGGTTCTGGTAAAAGCACCCTTCTTCATCTGCTTGGAGGGTTAGACAGACCCACAGAGGGAAGGGTGATTATTGATGGAGAAAGCATTTATGATTACAAGGAAGAAAATTTAGCAATATTTAGAAGAAGGAAAATTGGATTCGTATTTCAGTTTTTTAATCTGATTCCTGTTTTGGATGTAGAGGAAAATATAGCTTTGCCGGCACTCTTAGATAATGATAAAGTAGATAAAAATTATTTGGAAGATATTATTGGAATATTAGGATTAAAAGATAGAAAAAATCATCTTCCTTCAGAATTATCAGGAGGACAGCAGCAAAGGGTATCCATAGGAAGGGCACTTTTAAATAAGCCTTCAATAATACTTGCAGATGAGCCTACTGGTAATCTGGACAGTAAAAATTCCAGGGAAGTTATTGAACTTTTAAAGCTTACAGCAAAAAAGTATAATCAGACATTAATACTTATTACTCATGATATTAATATAGCCTCCATGGCAGATAGAGTAATAAACATTGAAGATGGCCAGATTGTTTCTGACAAATATTTAAGAAATCAGGTCATAAAACAATGTTAAGCAGTTATGTACAGCTTACCGGAAAGTATTTAAAAGCTAATAAGAAAAGAAGCTTGCTTACTATTATAGGGATAATTTTATCTGTTGCATTAATATGTACAATAGGGCTTTTCGTCAATGGAGTGCAGAAAATGCAGATAGAAAGTATGAAAAGCACATATGGATCCTGGCATATAGCCTATTCTAATGCTGATGACAGCTTAGTTTCAAAAGTAATTAATAACCCTAAAGTATCCAGGTATGGATTTTACAGCGAAGGTAAGGAAGAAAATTTAGGCGGGAAAATAAAGGTTACACAAATATCTGCCACAGATAAAGCTTTAGAGCTTCTCCCGTACAAGGTAGAAAAGGGCAGACTTCCTAAGAATGAAAATGAAGCAGCTATGGAAAAGTGGTCCTTGTCTGAAATAGACAGTAAGGCTAAAATTGGCAGCAAAATTAAATTTGATAACAAAGAATATACACTTGTAGGTATATTGGAAGATAACATAAAAAACCAGATGGATGGTAAAGCTGTAATATTGTGCAAAAGTAATAGTATAGATAAGAAAAATTCAGTATTGTTAGCAGAAATAAGCTCAAAAACAAAGATAAAAGCTGCTGTAGATGAACTAAGTAAATTAGGTAAGTTAGGTAAATATCAGCTAAACGAATATGTACTTACCATGGAGGGAGCAGGAAACAATGCTTCAATGAATAGCGGTATATACACAGTTCTTTTCATAATAATAGGAATAGTGGTAATATCAACAATAGCTGTAATATATAATTCCTTTCAAATCAGTGTAGTGGAAAGAATCAAGCAGTTTGGACTTTTAAGAGCAGTAGGAGCAACTCCAAAACAAATTAGAAAAATTGTGCTGCGGGAAGCAACTATCTTGGCTTTAATAGGTGTTCCAATAGGACTTCTATGCGGAATTATAGCTATCTACGGTATAAACTTTGTATTTAAATTAATTGGTGCGGATTCAGTTATGCCTATGAAAGTAGTATTAGATTCCAAAATTATGTTAATAAGCGGCGTAGTAGGAATAGTATCTATATACATTTCAGCATTAATACCCGCATTTTACGCAGGAAGGATTTCACCTCTTATAGCTATAAGCAGCAGAGCATCTATTACAAAGGAAAAAATAAAAAGGAGAAAAAACACAATAGTTCAAAAAATATTTGGCTTTGAAGGAGCAATGGCTTCTAAAAATATAAAAAGGAATAGAAAAAGATATAGAATTACTGTTTTTTCAATAATAATAAGTGTTGTACTGTTTGTTGCATTTAAATCCTTTATGGATATGACACTGCATATATCAAACAGTCTTAATGAATCGAAAAATATTCACTTTTCAGTTATGGAAGATGGGGGAAGTAAACAGAAAGATTTAATAGATGATAATCTGGTTCAAAATATAAAATCACTTAAAGTGGTAGATAAGGTATATAAACAATATGATTCTTATTCTTTCCATGCAGCTATAGATCAAAACAGAGAAATTACTAAAATCAAAGAAATGAGAACAGATATATATAAAAAAGCGGAAGTAAATGGCAGTGAGAAATCACTTATGGAAAGCTCTCTTTTAGTTTATGACAGTAATTCAATTAGTGCTGCTAAAAAGTATTTAAAATCAGGGAGTATTGATGAGCAGAAGTTAGATAATGAAAATGGAGTAATAATAATCGGTAAAAACCGAATATATAATCCAAAAACAAAAAATAGCTACCTGGGACCAGTGGCTGATTTAAATGTAGGAGATGAAATATATATTCAGTATGATGGGTCTTCAAAACAAAATATTCAATTTGGGAAAGGTAATGCAGTGAAAGTTAAAATTATGGGCATAGCTTATGATGAACCCTTTGATTTTAATGGAGATCAAAGTACATTAAAAATAATAACCACGGAAAGCATGGCTAAAAAATTAATGGGAGAAAAGAACATCAATCCTGCAAGATTAAATATATCCATTAAAGATATAAAGGATGAGGAAACAGCAAAATCCCAGATAGAAGATGTTATAAAATCCAGTGCATTATTAAAGGTTATAGATAATATAGACGGAAATAAGCAGGCAAAGACAGCTATACTAATGGTTGAAATACTTATATATGGATTTGTCATAGTGGTTTCTCTAATTGGCAGTGTTAATATTATAAATACAATAACAACAAATATAATATTAAGAAGAAGAGAATTTGCTGCATTAAAATCCATAGGCCTGACTCAAAAGGGTTTGAAGAAAATGATTGTACTGGAAGGATTACTATACGGCATAGCAGGAGCTGTATATGGTTCTATTATAGGCTGCGGATTATCCTATATAATGTTTAAAGGCTTTTACAATGTAAGGGAATTTACCTGGAGTATTCCCTGGAATGCCATGGCCGTTGCAGGAATTGCAGCAATAGTAATATCATATATATCAGTTTTATCCCCACTGTCCAGAATAAAAAAAGAAAATTTAATTGATGTAGTCAGAGAAGATTACTAATAGAAATAAATGTCATGGCAGTAATATAAAGCCATGACATTTATTTGTAGTTAGGCTATTATATAAATATACCAGATAAAGAGGTGAAATATATGAACAGGATATTATTAGTGGAAGATGATGAAGCCCTGGCTATGGGCATAGAATTTACTTTAAAGGATGAAGGCTATCAGGTTAATAGAGCATCCAAAGTAGAAGAAGCAAAAGAGTTATTTGGATCGGATAAGCCGGATTTGATTTTACTGGATATTAATTTACCGGATGGATCAGGCTATGAACTGTGTAAATATTTAAGAATAAAAAGTGATGTTCCTATAATATTTTTAACAGCACTGGATGAGGAAGTAAATATAGTTTTAGGACTTGAAATAGGCGGAGATGATTATATAACAAAACCTTTCAGGGTAAGAGAGTTATTGTCCAGAATAAAAGCATTAATAAGAAGGAGCAGCAAAAGCACCACAGCTTGCAATATTTTAAAAAGCGGAAATATAGTTGTGGATAATTTGAAAGCTGTTGTATGGAAAAATGGGAATCAAATTATTCTTACAGCTCAGGAATACAGGCTTTTACTGATTTTTATGAGTAAGCCCCAGGTATTAATGAAAAGAGATGAAATACTAAGTGAATTAATGGATGGAGAAGCCTTTTTTGATACTAATACTTTATCTGTTTATATTAAGAGAATAAGAGAAAAAATAGAAGAAGATCCTAAAGCTCCGGTATATATTGTAAATCAAAGGGGCCTGGGTTATAAGTGGAATCAGATTGTTAATAAGGAGCAGAGTATATGAACAAGTATTTTATTAATTATGAGTTAAAGATAAGTTCACTTATGCTTTTATGTACCATGACTGTATGTTTGCTGTTTACTTGTTTTCTTTTAAAGCTATATCATCAAAATTTGAAAGACGACTATATAAAAAGCTTAGGTGCCATTACTGAGAGGATAACAGAAAAGAATCCTGAACTTAAAGACGAAATAGTTCCTCTTATTACAAAAGAAATATCAGAAGAAGAGGCATTAAAAGGGAAGACTCTTTTAAATGAATATGGATTAAATGAAAAGTTAGAAAATGTTCTTTTTCCCTATATGAACAGCACTGTTAAAAAAAATAATTTCTCAGTTATTTTAATATTTGTTTTTATGACATTGATACTGTTTGGCCTTAATTATACTCAATATGCATTTTTCTATAATAAAATAAGAAGATTAACTTTTGCTGCAAAAAGGGTAATTGAGGGAGAGTATGATATATCTATTAATGAAAATAAGGAAGGTGATTTTTCCAAGCTGGCAGTTTCCTTTAATTCAATGAGAGAAATTATTAGAAATAATTTAACTGAGCTGAAGAAAGAAAAACAGTTTTTAGTAAATTTAATGGCGGATATATCCCATCAATTAAAGACGCCTATTTCGTCTATGACAGTGTATAATGACATCATGCTGGAAAAGGAAATATCTAAAGAACAAAGGGAAGTATTTTTACTTAAAAATCAAAATCAGTTAAATAGGATGACATGGCTTATTAAGAGCCTGCTTAAACTGGCTAAATTAGATGCTAAAGCTATAGAATTTAATAAGGAAAAACAAAGCTTAAATGAAACTATGCAGGATTCCATAGATGCTTTAGAAAGTAAAGCTATGGAGAAAAATATCAATATAATTTTTGATGAAAGAGAGCAGATAGTATTTCCACATGACACACTGTGGCTTCAGGAATCATTTATAAATATCATAAAAAATTGTATAGAACATACTCCATCAGGAGGGAAAATAAATATTAAGCTTTCTGAAAATCCTGTTTATAGAAGAATTATAATAGAGGATACAGGAGAGGGAATAAGTGAAGAGGATCTGCCCCATATATTTAAAAGATTTTATAAAGCAAAAAACTCCAGCAGTGATTCTGTAGGAATTGGATTGGCCTTGGCAAAATCCATAGTGGAATCCCATGGTGGTATTATTGAAGCTGAAAGCTGCAGGGGAAAAGGTGCAAGGTTTATTATCACATTT
>JBAXYJ010000142.1:0-7417 GCA_041670885.1 Clostridiaceae bacterium | reverse complement strand
CAGATAATATGCTTCCTCCAAGGACAAAGGCAACAGCGGCTTATTTAAATTCTGCATTAGCATCACTTGAGGTATTATCAAACGGTTTTGATGAGGCCGTATTCTTAACTAAAAACGGGTATGTATGTGAGGGACCTGGAGAAAACCTGTTCATAGTAAAAAAAGGAAAACTTATTACTCCTCCTGTATCCGATGATATATTAGAAGGAATTACAAGAGATACAGTAATAAGACTTGCTAAGGAAGAGTTAAACATGGAAGTAGTGGAACGAAGTGTCCCAAGGTGCGAGCTGTATGCAGCAGATGAGATGTTTTTCAGCGGAACCGCTATGGAGGTAACAGCAGTTGTAAATGTGGACAGAAGGCAGATAGGAGATGGAAAAGCAGGGCCTGTATGCAATAAACTAAAAAAAGTATTTGAAGAGATGACAAAGGGAAGAAACCCAAAATATATGGAATATCTTACAAAGGTAGAATAAAGTCCTCATTTGAGGACTTTTTATTTTGCTTCTAAAATATGATATAATATATGTAATTGCATAATTAAAAAAATCAAATTTTGCTTTAAAAATAAGCCAAAAGTTAATTATACAGTTGTATGGTAAGGAAGGAAGTGAAATAGTGTTTAACTTATCAGATTTAAGCAGAACTATAATCATTATTTTGATTGTTATTATACTGGGAAGCATATTTATAACTTTATTGCCTTATATAATTCTGGCAGGTATCGCAGTATGGATTACATCAAAGATATTTAGATATTTTAATAGAAAAAAAGAAGTAAAAGAGGAAATTAAAACAGAAACTATGGATGAGACCTTTGATGAGCTAAAAAAGGATGCCATAGATGTTGACTATCAGGAGCTAAATAAGAAATAGGGGTGATGTTATGAATGTTGAATTTTATGGCGCTGCTTCTTGTGTTACCGGATCTTGCCACATATTAAAGGTTAATGGAAAAACAATTCTTCTGGACTGCGGTATGTTTCAGGGAAAGGATGAAAAAGAAAGAGGAAATATATCCTTTGTATTTAATGCAAAAGACATAGATTTTTGTTTACTAACTCATGCTCATATAGATCACAGCGGTCGTATTCCACTCCTGTACAAACAAGGCTTTGCCGGAGATGTTATATGCACAGAAGCTACTTTGGACTTATGCAATGTAATGCTTCAGGACAGCGGACACATTCAAGAGATGGAAATGGAATGGAAAAACAGAAAAAGAGAAAGACAGGGCCTTGAGAAAATAGAACCAATTTATTCAGCTGAAGATGCTGCCTCTTCAATGAAGCTTTTCAGGGGGTACCCTTATGGCAAATGGATAGAGCTCTTTAAGGGATTTAAAATAAGATTTAATGATGCAGGCCACCTTTTAGGTTCTGCTATAATAGAAATAGTAACTGAAGAAAACGGAAAAGAAACAAAACTTGTATATACAGGTGATTTGGGAAATGTCAATATTCCAATAATTAATGACCCGGTAAATATTGACTATGCTGATTATCTTATTATGGAGACTACCTATGGAGACAGACTCCATAAAACCACTGAAAATGAATTTCAGGAATTATACAAGATAATAAAAGACACCTTTAAAAGAGGTGGAAACGTTATTATACCATCTTTTGCAGTTGGAAGAACACAGGAAGTTATATATGCTCTTAATAAATATGTGGAAAAAGATGCACTTAAGGATATAAGCATATATGTAGATAGTCCTTTGGCATCTGAATCAACTGCTATTTTCAAAAGGCATGAAGACGTTTTTGATGAGGAAGCTAAAAAGCTTATAGCATCAGGAGATGATCCATTAGCATTTAAAGGACTTAATTTTACTAAATCATCTCAGGAATCTGCAGCACTTAATAAAATAAACAGTGGAGTTGTTATTATTTCTGCCAGCGGGATGTGCGATGCCGGAAGAATAAAGCATCATTTAAAACATAACTTATGGAGAAAAGAATGCTCTATAGTTTTTGTAGGCTACCAGGCTGAGGGAACTCTTGGAAGAAGGATAATGAGTGGAGAAAAGACTGTAAAAATATTTGGCGAAGAGATAGCAGTAAATGCAGAAATTCATCAGCTTCAGGGTTTATCCGGTCACGCAGACAGATTAGGACTTTTAAGATGGCTGGAGGCATTTAAAAAAATACCAAAGGAGATTTTGCTGGTCCATGGGGATTTGGATGCTTCAAATTCCTTTAAGGATTTGCTCACATCAAAAGGATACAAAAGCAGAGTAATGGATAATGGTGATACTTATGATACCAGTGGAAGTGCTCACCAGGTTAAAATTGAAAGCAAAAAGGATAGGATATATAAATTGCTTGATAAGTTAGGAAATATAGATAATATTGATAATGATGAAATAGTTAATAAAATCAAGGAAATTTTATAGGAGATGTTTTTATGAATGTAATAAAAAAAGATGGAAGGATTCAAGAACTTAGTATCAGTAAGATAAAGTTAAGTCTTCAAAAGGCTTCTGACGATATTAATGCACCGATGACTCAATCTGATATAAAAAACCTTATTGAGGATGTAGACAGAAAATTTAAAGATATAAAAGTGAAAATTATTTCTGCAGCACAGATTAGGGATGCAGTTTATAATGTTTTGCTTGATAATGGCTTTAATGAATTAGCTGAATATTACAAAAGTTACAAAAAAGAATAATATTTATTAATTTATGTATATTTTAATTTAAATTTGGGCATATTACCTTATGTCAGGAGATTACATTTATGTGATTTTCTCATGAATTAATCATAAGGAGGATTTGATATGTCTCATAGTGACAACAAGAATTCCAAGGATAACAAAAAGAGTAACGATAAGACAAAAAGAGATCTAGACCGTATGAAGGTTGAAACCTCTGATGAAATAGGTTACTCAAAAGAATCAAAGAAACTTGGAAAAGATAAAGACAAAGAAGAAGAATAGCTAAGGGAAACCTTAGCTATTTTTTTCTGCCAAAGACAGGGCAATAAAATATTTTAGGAAATTGCATAATTCAAAAATCAGATAAAATGTTATTATGATTCCTTAACCTTGGGAATTTGCATAATTTTAAATTAAGTTTTCATCTGAAAAAACACTGAACATTTGTTATTTTCATCTGAAAACAGCCAAAAGGTTATTATGCAATTTCCTTATTTAATATGTGTTCACAAATTCTTCACAGTTCAATCATAGTTATATCAATATATTACTTTAATATAAAAGTATAAATAAATTAAATTGGAGGAATTAAGATGAAAAATTTAAATAAAAGTAAAATAATAAGATTATCTGTACAAGCATTCTTTCTGGTATTGATAATATTTATTGCCATAAGTCATCAGCTTAATGTGAGTGGTGCACCTTCTCTGCACTCAGTTTGTCCCTTTGGAGGAGTAGTTTCAGCTTATTCATTAATTACAGAGGGCAGCTTTGTTCAAAAGATTCATGAATCTTCTTTTGTAATATTAAGTATAGTGTTGTTTTTAGGAGTTTTATTTGGACCCGTATTCTGTGGGTGGATTTGCCCTCTGGGAACAGTTCAGGAATGGTTAGGGAATTTAGGAAGAAAGATATTTAAAAAGAAATATAACAAATTTATACCTTATAAATATGATAAATATCTTAGGTTTTTAAGATATGGGGTTTTGATTTGGGTAGTATATATGACAGCAAAAACTGGCCAGCTTTTATTTAATAATATTGATCCATACTTTGCACTATTTAATTTTTGGACATCAGAAGCTGCTGTGGGCGGAATTATTGTTTTAGGGGCAGCACTTTTATCATCACTATTTATTGAGAGACCTTGGTGCAAGTACGCATGCCCATTTGGAGCTTTGCTGGGACTTACTAATTTTATAAGAATATTTAAAATAAGAAGAAATCCTAAAACCTGTATTAACTGCAGCAAATGCGATAATGCCTGTCCTATGAATATAAATATTTCTAATAATACCAGTATAAGAGACCATCAGTGCATAAGCTGCTTAAAATGCACATCAGAAGTAGCTTGCCCAATAAATGATACTGTAAATTTAAAAACTAAAGGAGGAAAGTAATATGAAACTAAAAACTTCCGGTTTGGCAATAATAATAGTAGTTCTGTATTTTGGTGGCATATTCGTTAGCAGTCTTGCTGGCTTTTGGAAGACAGAATCCTCCAAAAATGCCGGCCTAATTGAAATAGGAAATTCAATAGGGCAAAAAGACCCTAAGGATATAAAGGGCTCCTTTAGTTTTAATGATATTAACAGTAATTTTGGTATTTCTGCAGAAGAACTTGGAAAGGCTTTTGAGATAAAAAATGTAGAAAGCTTAGGAGCTTTTAAATGCAAGGATTTAGAAAGCTATTATGGGGAAGATATAGATAAGGAAATAGGTACTAACTCTGTTAGGTATTTTGTAGCTTTATATAAAGGAATAGAGTTTGAATTAACAGAGGAAACTTATTTACCTGAGGAAGCGGTTAATATACTAAAGGAAAAAGGTAATTTGACAAAAGAAAATTTAGATTATATTGAGAAGCATACTGTAAATGTGAGATAATTAAGGAAATTATCTAAGACCTCCGCGTGTAGAAGTGTAGGTCTTAGGTCATAGATAAAAATGCCGAAAACTTAGGGGATGCTTAAAATTGAAAGAGAAAATTCTAATAGTAGAAGATGAAAAAAAGCTGGCAGATGTTATGGCTCTTTATCTTAAGAAAGAAGGCTATCGTGTTATAATTGCTAATGATGGAATAGCAGGAGAAGAGGCTATTGAAGATGAAGTTTTTGATTTAGTAGTATTAGATGTAATGATACCTGGAAAAGATGGCTGGTCACTGCTGCGTAAAATTAAGAGTAAAGGGGAAACCCCTGTTATTATGACCACAGCAAGAGGAGAAGAGGAAGACAGGGTATTTGGTTTAGAACTTGGAGCTGTAGATTATATGGTTAAGCCAATTAGTATGAAGGAGCTGATGCTTAGGGTTAAGCTTAGAATAAACAGTAATACTAATTATAAAAAAGGTGGAAATATAGTTTTGGAGAATCTGGTTATTTCACAGGCAACAAGGATTGTAACAGAGGGTGAAGAAGAAGTTTTATTAACACCAAAGGAATTTGAACTTCTTCTTTTCTTCTGTCAAAACCCTGAGCAGGTGTTTAAAAGGGAGCAGCTGCTAAATAGGGTTTGGTCCTATGAATTTATGGGAGATACCAGAACTGTAGATACACATATTAAAAACCTTAGGGAAAAGATAAATTACTGTGAGAAACACATAAAAACTATATGGGGTGTGGGGTATAAACTGCAGTTAAAATAGTGTGAGGTAAATACTATGGGAAAGTTAACATTAAGACTTATAAAACATTTTATTGCTATAATTAGTTTTGTAATTATAGTCTGCTTTATTTCAAGCAGTATATTCTTATCTTATATTTACACTAACATGGAGTATTCCCAGCTTGAAACTGCTTCAAATAAAATTTATGAAGCTATGAAAAAAGGAGAAGAGTATTCAGACGTAGTATCAGAATATCAGATAGCCAGTGCTTTTCTGGTAAAAGATAAAGAGATAACTGTGCTTACTGCTGCAAAAATGGGCATAATGTCTATGACTAAAAATATTGACATGAATAATTTACCTCAGAAGGGTAAGTATATAGGCTCTAATAAGGAAGAGTTGTTATATTATAAAAAAAGTTCGGATATGGGAGATATAGTTATTATTCAAAACAATAGATTTTCAAATGCTTTTTTAAAAGCTATGTATATTATTTTATCTGTCATTTTCTTGATTGCTCTTCTTATAGCTATTCCTATTGTTGCTTTATTAGGCAAGAAAATTACAAATCCAATAATTAAGTTAGAAAAAGCATCCCTGGATATTACACAGGGTAAGTTTGATATAGATGTGGATGTAAATACAAAAGACGAAATTGAGCAGCTCTCAAAAAGTTTAAAGATTATGGCAGACACTATAGAAAAGAAGAACGACCTGCAAAGGGAGTTTATTGCAAATGTATCTCACGACTTTAAGACACCTCTTAGTGTAATTAGAAATTATAGTGAAGCTATATACGATGACATACTTGATGAAAAGGGGAAAAAGGAATATTTAAAAGGAATAATAAAAGAGGTTGATAGATTAAATTATTTAGTAATGGATATACTCCAGCTTTCTAAGCTTCAGGGAGGGGGAGATATATTAAAAAAAGAACATTTTAATATATCGGAATTTTTATTAAGCTTTAAAAATTCATTCAATATTCAAATGCAGCAAAAGAAGCTTAATTTTAATATAGTAATACCTGCTTCAAATATAGAGATATATGGTGATGAAAGATATTTATATAGGGTAATCTATAATTTTATTGATAATGCCATTAAATTTACCGGCGAATTGGGTTTTATAGAACTATATGGCAAGGAAATAGGGGAGGAAATACAAATAGGAGTAAAGGATAATGGAATAGGCATAGATGAAAAATACTTAGATGATATTTGGCAAAGATATTATAAGAACAAAATAAGCGGAGGAATGGGACTGGGGCTGGCTATCTGCAGTGAAATACTCAATCTTCATGGCTTTAAATATGGAGTCAGCAGCAAAGTTGGTAAAGGTACCGAGTTCTATTTTAGGGGGCGTTTCTCAAAAATGTAATAGGTTTAGAAGAAAGCTCTAAACCTATTTATATGTTAAATATTTAATAACAGACAGATCCTTATCTTTAACTTCAAGTATTATATCAAAATCATAAGCTCCAATGGATTTTAAATACTCATATAAAATAGCTGTATCTATTGTAGAGGAATGAGATCCTGTCTTTTTTTCATTATCCTGCTGACTATAATGAAGAAGCATAGGACCATTTTCTTTTGTATATGTTTTGTCTACCAGTCTTAATATATTTTTTAAATCAATTAAGGAAGGATTTATTTCGTTATGAAGATTATCAAATATAGCAGGTATGGAAAGCGCTTCAGATATCATAAGTACATCCTCTATTGTATAACTTTTGTCATCATTTTCAATAGTGAGCCTTTTCGAAAGTGAACTTGGCAGCAGCCTGAAATTATCAATAAAGCGCTGCATAGCTGCACTTTTATCTCCATATATTCCTCCAATATGAAGTTCTATTCTATGATGATAATCAATTTCTAAGCTGTCTAAAAAGCAGCAGTGGTACTCTAAATCCCTGATAGAATTTAAAACCACATCTTCTCTGTTTGAATTTAACACCGTATACTGTCCGGGGTGCATACTTACCCTAATGTTATTTTTATTAATGTAATTTCCAACATCTCTTAATATATTTTTATATTCCTTCTGCCAGTTTATTTCATTAATTTTATGGCTTCCAAAGGGGATAATATCAGAGGAAATCCTAAATAGATAAATACTTTTTTTTACATTATACTCAAGTAT
>JBAXYJ010000141.1:0-7463 GCA_041670885.1 Clostridiaceae bacterium | reverse complement strand
ATTGTGAGTATGTTACTATTTATTTTTACATAAGTCAACAGTATTTATAAATATAGTTTTGATATATCAGAAAAATATAACAGCCAGCAGCTGCTTTCCATAAAAATGGGAAATGATATAGAAAATTATCTTTATTAGATGTATAATTTAAGAATTAAAAAATAATATAATTACAAGATTCGGATATATGGGATAGAAATTATCGATTGTTTAGGTATGATAAAAGAATATATGATGCTTAAAAATTATAGGAGCCTTGGTGAAAAATCAAGGCTCCTTTTAAAATTATTCAATTTTCAGTTTTGTCTATCTTCATAGCTCTCAGTGAGTTTATAACTGCCAGCAGTGCTACTCCTACATCTGCAAATACTGCAGCCCACATAGAAGCTAAGCCTACTGCTGCCAGAATCAAAACAGCAAATTTTACGCCCAAAGCAAAGATTATATTCTGCATAACTATAAGTTTTGTTCTCTTTGCTATTTTTACAGCACTATAAAGCTTGATTGGCTCATCAGTCATAAGAACTATATCAGCTGCCTCAATTGCAGCATCTGAGCCTAAGCCGCCCATGGCAACTCCCACGTCAGCCCTGGCAAGAACCGGCGCATCATTTATTCCGTCACCTACGAATATAAGCTTTCCTGATTTAGATTTTTCGCAGCTTAGCTCTTCCAGCTTTTCTACCTTGTCCTGTGGCAGAAGTTCACTGTACACCTTATCTATGCCTAAATCTTTTCCGATTTTTTCGCCGGCTGCTCTGCTGTCACCGGTAAGCATAACAATTTTTTTAATGCCTATTTTCCGAAGAAGTTTTATTGCTTTTCCTGAATCTTCTTTTATCTCATCTGATATAAGTATGAAGCCGGCATATTTTTTATCAATGGCCAGATGAACAATTGTGCCTATTAAATCTGATTTTTCATAAGAAATGTTTTCACTTACCATTAGTTTTGCATTTCCAACAAGAATTTCTTTCCCGCTGACTTTTACTTTTACACCTTGCCCTGAGATTTCTGAATATCCTTCCATTTCATCTTTTTTAACTTCTTTGCCATAAGCTTTAAGAATAGATATGGCTATAGGATGATTTGAGAAGCTTTCAGCTATTGCTGCATATTCTAAAAGCTCAGCTTCTGATACATTATTCTTAGGGCTAATCTTTGTAACCTTAAATACTCCCTTTGTCAGTGTGCCGGTTTTGTCAAACACCACTGTATCCACATTATTTAGTGCTTCCAGATAATTGCTGCCCTTAATCAGTATGCCTACTTTAGATGCTCCTCCTATGCCTCCGAAGAAGCCTAATGGAATGGATACCACCAGTGCGCAGGGACAGGAAACAACTAAAAATACTAAGGCTCTGTATATCCAATCAGAGAAGACCGCGCCCGGCAGTATAAGAGGTGGTACTACAGCAATGATTAATGCTCCAAATGTTACAGCAGGAGTATATAATCTTGCAAATTTTGTGATAAAATTTTCAGTAGGAGCTTTCTTGCTTGCTGCATTTTCAACTAAACTTAATATCTTAGATACAGTTGACTGCCCAAATTCCTTTGTAACTTTAATAGTTAAAAGACCATTTTTATTAATAAAACCGCTTAGAATATCATTTCCTGCTTCTATTTCTCTTGGAATGGATTCGCCGGTAAGAGCAGATGTATCAACCATAGAAGTTCCTTCAATAACTATGCCGTCCAGCGGAACCTTCTCTCCCGGTTTTACTATAATGATATCTCCGATATTAACAGTGTCAGGTGAAACTTTTTTAGTGTCAGTTCCAACTTTTAAATTAGCATAATCCGGGCGGATGTCCATCAGTGATTTAATTGACCTCCTCGATTTATCTACTGCCATGCTCTGAAGCAGCTCACCTATCTGGTAAAACAGCATAACAGCAGCACCTTCAGGATATTGACCGGTTCCAAAAGCACCCACGGTAGCTATGCTCATCAGAAAATTTTCATCAAATACACGGCCTTTTGTTATATTTTTTACAGCTTTTATTATTACTTTTCCACCTGAAAGTATATAGCTTATCAGATAAAGGATAATTTTAGCCAAAAGGGGGAGGGGGAGTGCCATTGCACAAAAAAACAATGATGCTGAGATACCAAATATGATCCATTTTCTTTTTAAAATATTGCTCTCATCACTTTCTTGAGAATCAGCATTCTCTGCTTTTTTATTAATTACCTGAACATCCGGCTCAATAGCTTTAATAATTTTTATGGCTTCTGATACAAAATCATAATCATCATCTTGTCCATTTGTGGTAATTGCCAGCTTCTTTGTTGCAAAGTTTAGGCTGGCATGACTTACACCCTTTAAAGAATTAACCTTTTTTTCAATTTTAGCTGCACAATTAGCACAGTCAAGACCTTGGAGATATAGTTCTACATTTTCGCTGTTATTCATAATTAATTCCATCCTTTAATTTATTTCTCTTCTATATGAACTAACCCCTGATTAAATATCTGTCTTACATGTTCATCGTCTAAGGAGTAAAATACTATTTTCCCATCTCTTCGATACTTAATTAATCTTGCCTGCTTTAATACTCTTAGCTGGTGGGATATAGCGGACTGAGTCATATTAAGCAAAACGGCTATATCGCAGACGCACATATCTGACTCAGATAAAGCCCATAAAATTTTTATCCTGGTAGAATCTCCAAAGACTTTAAACAGGTCAGCTAAGTCATATAAGTTTTCATCCGGTATCATTTTTTCTTTAACTTTATTTACTATATCCTGATGAATCACTGTGCAGTCACACCTGTCAAAGTCAGAACTATTTTCAATCATTTAATCACCTCATTTTATCATATGAACACTTGAATAATAGCTCATATGTTAATAATATTATATTCAATGGGGGAATATATGTCAATATAATATAAAAAAAATTTTGTAGACATGATTTGATTTCTCGTATATACTTTGATTATCAAAGTAATTTTGTCTTAAAAAATACAATAAACTAGGAGTTGATGAAATGAAATTACCTTCACTTAAAATTGGCGATTTAGTCGCCGCAGTTCCTATAATTCAGGGAGGAATGGGTATTGGAGTTTCCATGTCATCTCTTGCCTCAGCAGTAGCAAATCAAGGCGGAATTGGAGTAATATCTGCAGCTCAGGTAGGGTATATGGAAGAAGATTTTGAAACTAATAATAAAGAAGCAAATATAAGAGGACTGATTAACCAGATAAGAAAAGCCAGGTCCCTAAGCCCCAACGGAATAATAGGTGTTAACATAATGGTTGCCATGAATAATTATAAGGAAATGGTTTTAACATCTGTTAAGGAGAAAATTGACCTTATAATTTCTGGAGCAGGGCTTCCTATGGATTTGCCGGAAATGGTTAAAGGGTCAACTACAAAAGCAGTTCCAATTGTTTCCTCAGGAAGGGCAGCTGCACTTATTTCAAAGGTATGGGATAAGAGATATTCCTATGTACCGGATGCAGTAGTTGTTGAAGGCCCAAAAGCCGGAGGACATTTAGGATTTAAATTAGAGCAGCTTAGTGATATAGAAAACCATGAAGTAACTGATATCGTTAAAGAAGTTATTGATGCTTTAAAGCCTTATGAAGAAAAGTATAACAAGAAGATACCGGTAATCGCAGCCGGCGGAGTATATACCGGAGAAGATATTGCAAAATGCTTAAAAGCAGGTGCAGCCGGCGTACAAATGGCAACCAGATTTGTGGCAACTGACGAGTGTGATGCTGATATTGAATTTAAAAATGCTTATATAAATGCTAAAGAAGAAGATATTGAAATAGTAAAAAGCCCTGTTGGAATGCCGGGAAGAGCAGTAAGAAATAAGTTTTTAGATAGAGTTGATCAGGGAAGCGTTGAGATTAAGAGATGTTTCAGCTGTATAAAAACCTGTAACCCTAAGGAAACACCTTATTGCATTACGAAAGCATTAGTAGAAGCAGTAAAGGGAAATGTGGATGAGGGGCTTATTTTCACAGGCTCAAATGGCTTTAAAGTTGACAAAATAGTATCTGTGAAAGAGCTTATGAAAGAGCTTATAACTGAAGCAGAAGCTGCTTTATAAAAAAAAGGACCTTGATTTTCATAACGGGTTTACTTAAGATATGCAAACTCAAAAATCACATCAATTTTTACAATAGTTTATAGATCAAAAAACCTATGCTTTAATATTTTAGCATAGGTTTTTATATTAATTATTTAGTTGTTACTAAACAATATATGGATATTAAGTATTAATATGATTTTCATATTCTAATCGTTTCAATGGCTTTCTAATCATGTTAAAAGTAATACATATTAAAATAAGTATTCTTATAATCCACAAAATAACTGTGTAGATGTTGAAATTCGTCATAAAATCATTAAAGCAAATTGACATAACAAAGTTATCAATACTATGAAACAAGATTATGATTAATAAACTGCCTTTCGTATTATTGTACAACCAGGTAAACAGAATTGTTAAGTAAATAGTTTCCAAAAGATAACTAATAAAACTTATATCATACCCCGGAACATGAAAATAAAACATAGGTATATGCCAGCTTGTCCAAATAATTCCTAGTATTATGCTTGATATAAGAGGGTTAATCCTCTTTAGAAGTTTAGGCAATACAAACCCTCTCCAACCAAGTTCTTCTCCAACTGGACCACCAAAAATCATAACAGCAAAAAAACAATTTAATATGGTAAGAGGTGAATTAAGCTGAAAACTTGAAATATGGTTATTAATGATGATTTTATAGTTTACTCCAATGATACTACAAATAAATGATGGTATATATATTGACATTGCTGTATATACAAATATAAAAGCATAAAAAAGTGGATTAACTTTCCATATGACTAGTTTCTTTAACAGTTTTTTTATGCCATTAAATCCATCATAATAACCAGTAAAAATCATAGACATAATACTTGGCATAAATGAGCCTGCTATACGAAAAGGTCCATTTAAATTGGTTGAAGTAAATGCAATACTCCAAAATATCCAGGTAAACAGAAAAGTCATAATTAAGTAAACTATTATTTCATGCTCTTTTAAATTTTTTATTATAATCACTTCCTAGAAAGATATTTACAAAATCAAGGGTCATACCACATATAACTTTTGTTACAATACTAAAGAAAAGTTATAGAGCGTTCTCAATATAGTTATGACGTTGAATCAGGTATTGAGTTGCTAAAAGAGGACCATTTGAACAATTTTGCACAGAAAAATGCCTTGCATAAAACTGGCGGAACTGTTATATAAAGTTGATTTGAAAGCAATTAATACATTTTTTAATCAAATAAGAGATGAAGAGTACCCATCTTTGAAAGACCACTTATATCATGTGTTATTTTTCTGGAAGCATATCACTCCAAAGTACTTTATAACTTCCTTCTGCATTTTGGGGCTTTAAATAAACTGTATACTCACCAGACATGCTCACCTTTCCAGATTGAAGGCAGTTAAAGTCTGGAATATTTATTGTCTCTTCTCCTCTTTTATTTAAATAGCCACTTGAATAGTTTGATGGATATGTTAATTCTCTATATACCTTTCCATTTTCATATATTACATAACCTTTAAAAACTGTTTCTTTCTTAGGATTCATAATTTCCCAGTCAACTTTCCCATCAGTTAATTCAAAATCAAGAGAAGCAGATAAATTATTATTTGATGTATAAGTATAATTAATAGTAATAGTCTGTGAATTTGATTTTGATAATGACCCTCCATTTGTATAGTTTCCTGCTGGGATGTTCATACAAGAAACAAAAATGAAAGGCAAAATTATAGTGAAAATAAATATTCCAATCTTTTTATTACTCAAAATCTTAGCCCTCCCTACAATTTAAAAAAATAATATAAATAAAAAGAATATTGTGTATAATAATAATTTAAAGAAAATTGCTAATTAATGCTCATTAGATGAGTTGATTTTTTCTTTTATGCCAATCGCTAAAAGGCAAATTGATATAATTAATTCCAAAACAATAATAACCCATATAAGAGGGTCGATAGCATTTATTGAATTTACAGCACCTATCCCCCCATGACTTAAAGCATATCTAAAGATAAATTCATAAGAAATAATCACCACAATCAGTTGCGTAAATGTACCAAATAATAATCTTAACCTAGACTTAATCACTCAAATTCCTCCTTTAAATAATTCACTATAGTTTGCTATTTTGAATTAATTATAATACAATTATAAAGCAAATAAATTAAATATACTACCAATAATGGATAATATTAGATGACGGGTAATGCAAGTAATATTTAAATATTATCTTAATAATAAAGAGCCTATCTTGAAATAGACTGGTTATTATATCTGCTATATAAATTTTTGTGTTATATAGGCTATATTTTGGGTGAAAATCAATGTGAATTTGCATATGATTTTAAATTTGTAACTCTAAAATCCTGTTGATTTTATTTTTAGGTTTTTTTATTTTTTTTAAATCTATTGACAAAGACTATATCATTTAATAATATAATATTAAATGATATATCATATACTGATATAAGGAGGAGATAACTTGGCAAGAGGAAAAGCGTTAGATGAGGAAATATTAACAGATTCCACTTATTACATATTATTAACCTTAGCAAAACCAAACCATGGCTATGGAATAATGCAGAGTGTTCAGCAGTTATCTGATGGAGATATGATAATAGGACCGGCCAGCCTTTATACAATACTTAAAAAACTGCAGACAGCAGACCTTATTAAACTTCTAGATGATGAAGATAGAAGAAAGACTTATGCACTTACAGAAAAGGGAAAGGCTTTTCTTAAAAAGGATATTAATAGAAGAATGGCTATGGTGGAGTACGGAAAAGAAGCATTAAAATTTTTAGAGGAGGATGATAATAATGGAAAATAATAAGTATCTGCTTAATATGGGTTTGGCCTTTGATGAAGACAGAGTTATCAAAAGGTTAAATGATTTATCAAAAGACGGCTGGTTCCTAAGTGAGATGACTTTATTCAGATATAAGCTGATAAAGGGTGAATCAAAGGAATTAATATATGCCATGGATTATAAAGATTTAAAAGAAAATGAAGATGAATATTTTCAAATCTTTGAAAACAGCGGGTGGACGCATATGTGCTCTCATGGTCCGTTCCATTTCTTTTCAGCGCTGCCTGGAACGGTAGCCATATATACGGATAAGGAAAATTACCAGGAAAAATATAAAAGTACTAAAGGTGTATATCTTAAGTCATTAATAATAAGTTTAACTATTCTTATTTTAACCAGTTTATTGGAAATATTTGTAGATAATAATATAATAAGCAAGATTTTATTTTGTATAGGAATTATTTCTGTAGCAATAGCCATGCCTTCACTTATGGTGACAATTGCATATTTAATAAAGGACAAGAAAGGTTTCAAAGTAGAATAAAAGGTTGTCTCACTACGAGATAACCTTTTAGATTCAATGTTTAACTTTT
>JBAXYJ010000140.1:0-7505 GCA_041670885.1 Clostridiaceae bacterium | reverse complement strand
TTGGGTCCTTTTCCGGCTTTGATAAATTTATAGTAATATCTAAATCTCCATAATCAGTTTTTGTCTTCCATTCCAGATTCCTTTTTATTCTGTTAACTCTTATGTAATCTGAAGCCTTGCTTAGACTATAAAAATAATCTGTGGCAAAACAAGGAGACTTTTTATATAAGCTGTAAAATTTATTAATGACAACAGAGGGCTTATCCACTAAGGTATCCATTATTTTTGTGTCTAATAAGTCTCTATATACAGGGGTATTACTTTCCAGCAATCCATTTTGAAAGCACCAGTTTAATATGTTATCCAGAATAACTGTGGGTGTTTCTAAATTTTCATTCTGAACCTTTGTAACTTCAAAATCATAAAGTTTCAGTATTTCCAGCAGCTTATTTCTTGTGTAGATAATATCCTCTTTTGCCAGAAGATGTTTATTTAAGCCATAATTAATTAATCTTTCTATTTCTTGGTATATATTTATTTCCATAATACTCCTCCAAACTAATCATAGAAAAGGATTTCTATAACCATTTTATTTCATTTAAATGAATTTTACAATGGTAATCATTTTTTTAATCATAATATCTTAGCTTCAGGGAATAATGAAATAGGTATATCTTTTATCGATTTTGGAGTGGATATGATTAAATTGAAATATGATAATAAATTCTTCAAAAACAGTATGCTTGTATTCTTTCTACTTTTGATACTAATAATAGTATACAAGGCAATTGATAATATAAGTTCATTATTTTCTTATATTATAAATATAACAGCATTTACGCTGAATCTTTTAAAACCATTTATTTATGCCCTTATTATTGCATATTTTCTTAATCCCTTTGTGAAATTTTTAGAGGAGCACCTGTTCAAAAGAAATGAAAAGTATTTAGCAAACAGCAGGAAAAGAAGATGTTTAAGCATATTGATTTTGTATCTTATAATATTATTACTTTTTGCTCTGATTATTAATTATATCATTCCTGTGATAAAGCTTAACATAAAGGATTTGTTTAAAAATATTCCAACATTTTTGTCAAATACTGAAAGATTCATTAATAACCTTCCTTCTGAATTTATAACTTCTAAGTCCATAAAAATAAATGAAAAAATTTCTGAAATAATTATTAAATACACCGAAAATATAGATAATGGTTGGATAAATATGTATTTTGGCAGAATAATGGAACAGGTATTTAAGCTTACAATGGGCTTTATGAAGGTTTTGCTGGGATTTATCATTGCTATTTATATTATGATAGATAAAGAAAAAATCAGTGAAGGCACACATAGGATAATAAGGGCCATTTTTAAAGAAAGTACTTATCAAAAAATAAATTTTTTTTTAGCGAAGACAAATATAATCTTCTCTAAGTTTATCATAGGAAAATTTATAGATTCTTTTATTGTGGCTGTACTTTGCCTTTTGATAATGCTGTTATTTAAAATTAAATATTCTCTGCTTATAAGTATTATTATAGGAATATCTAATATGATTCCATATTTTGGACCAATAGTCGGAGCTGTTCCTCCCATTATAATAACTCTTTTATATTCACCGGGGAAAGCAATTTTAGTTGCATTTCTGCTTTTTATACTTCAGCAGTTTGATGGAAACTACCTGGAGCCTAAGATACTTGGTGATTCTATGGGACTAAGTCCATTATGGATAATATTTGCCATATTTGCAGGCGGCGGATTATTTGGATTTTTTGGAATGCTTATGGGTGTTCCTGCTGCTGCGGTTATAAAATCAATTATTGATGGCTGGATAGATAAAAGATTAGAAAATAGATAATAAAATAAGCCATAGTTAAATATATTATAAGTAAAGCACAAGATTTTAATGGTGATTTATGAAGAAAAAATATTTAATAATTGGTTTTATAGCATTGTGTATAATTACGTTTGCCATTTCCTATTTAATAGCTAGATCTGTTTTATAAAAAACAACTGCTGCAGTAAAAAAAGCCCTCCTGCGGAGAGCTCTACTTTTGTTTTCTGAATATTGAGGGTACGGATAAATCTTTAAACTCATCTTCCTTTTCCTTTTCTTTTTTAAAATTATCAAAGAAGGAAGGCGAAACGGTGGCCTTTACCTTTTCAAGACCTGTAGCAATAATCGTTACAATAATTTCATCATCCATACTATCATCTGTAGTTGTTCCAAATATAATTTCAGCATCCTTATCAGCTTTATCTCTTATGTACTCAACAGCTTCATTTATCTCCATAAGAGATAAATCACTGCCTCCTGATATATTTATAAGAAGAGAGGTGGCCCCGTTTAATTCTGTTTCTAGAAGGGGAGAATTGACAGCAAGTTTGGCAGCCTCTATAGCTTTATCGTCTCCCTTAAAGCGCCCGATACCCATATGTGCAATTCCTGCATCCTTCATAATTGTTTTAACATCAGCAAAATCCAGGTTTATTATGCCAGGGTTATTTATTACGTCAGTAACACTTTTAACCCCGGATAAAAGAACATTATCCGCTATTTTAAATGCTTCTAAAAATGATACTCTTTTATCAGATACCTTAATAAGATTTTCATTAAGGACTATAATAAGAGAATCTACATTTGGCCTAAGATTTTCTATTCCCGAAACAGCATTTTTCATCCTTATTCGTCCTTCAAATGGAAATGGCTTCGTAACTATTCCAACTGTAAGTATTCCCATATCCCTTGCTATTCTGGCGATAACTGGAGCAGCTCCGGTCCCTGTGCCACCGCCCATTCCAGCTGTTACAAATACCATGTCAGCACCTATAAGAAATGATTTTATTTCCACCTCATCCTCTAAGGCAGCTTCTTCACCCACTGTTGGTCTGGCACCGGCACCTAAGCCCTTAGTAAGCTTTTTGCCTATCTGAATCTTATTATCAGCTAAAGAGCTGTGAAGACTCTTCAAATCAGTATTAACTGCAATGAATTCTGCACCAGTCATATTTTCTTCTATCATTCTGTTAACTGCATTATTTCCACCGCCGCCAACTCCGATTACTTTAATTTTTGCATGAAAATTATTAACTTCTATATCCACCTTTTCCCCTCCAATCTACACTTATATAAATTGTATAATTTATAATCTAATTTGTATATTAAAAAAACGTTGAATATTCGATATTTTTAATATACAAAAAAAGCCAAATGTAATTATACAATTCCCTTAATTATATAATAAATTCGCCGAGGGTTAATATCAATAGTTAAATTTGTATAAAAATTCGCTGTAAGTTAAATTTCTCTCTGTATTTCGCTATAATATTCAAAATATCTTAATATATTGACAAATTTATAATTTTACACATTCTATACACTGATGTATAATATAATTAATTGAAATAAGAAAGGGATAATTATGAATTTAGGTGAAAATATTAAAATTATTAGAAAGCTGAAATGCTTAACATTAAAGGAAATGTCCTTAAGAACAGGGATAACCTCATCCTTCTTATCTGACATAGAAAACAGCAAAAAGCTTCCATCTGTGGATACTTTGAGCAAGCTGTCAGAAGGTCTTAATGTACCCCTATATATGCTTTTTAAAGAGGGGGAGTCAATAGGCCATAAGGAAGGCTTTGAGATATCTCATGAGGATAATTTTATTCTTCAGGCAAAAGCTCTTTTTATGAGTGATAAACTAAGCCGGGAGGATAAGGAAAAGATATTTAAGGATATATCTGATTTTTACTGGGAAGCTAAGGGCTTAAGCGGTAAAAGGCAGCTATGGATAAAAAAGAAATAGTTTCATTGGCGAAATGCATTAGAAAAGTATTTAATACTAATGATCCCTTCTATATTTCAAAACTTCTTGGCATAAAAATCGAATACAGAGAGTACAGCAGGGCAGTTAAGGGCTATTATAGAAAGGTTTTCGATGATGCCTATATAGTTATTAATGATAATTATAATAAGAAGGAGCAGAAAATAATATGTGCTCATGAACTTGGACATGCCCTTCTTCACACAGATGTAGCTCAGCATATAATAGATGAGTACTATAATGGTGGAGATGTAAGTGTTTTAGAACATGAAGCCAACATCTTTGCACTCTCGCTTCTGCTTGATGAAG
The DNA here is from genome assembly GCA_041670885.1 of Clostridiaceae bacterium. Classification (GTDB taxonomy): domain Bacteria; phylum Bacillota; class Clostridia; order Clostridiales; family Clostridiaceae; genus JAJBWD01. The sequence continues at coordinate 3,432 of JBAXYJ010000140.1, read as the reverse complement.
AGCTTGATATTGAAATAAGCAATATGTCTAATTACCTGATACAGAATATATTCAAAATATAGAGCAGTCTCAATTAAATTGAGACTGCTCTTTAATTTTCTTTAATAAGTCCGTTTCTATAGCAGTATAACAGCTTTATCAATTCTTGAATCTGACACCTAAGCTCAGCTCCTATATCTGTATCTCCAACGGTTTTTCTTTTTTGTACCATTTCAAGAATTTTTGAAGAAAATATTATATCCTTATCCTGCTCCAGTGCACTTGTCAATCCTTCAAAGGGCTCTTGGGAAACAAGGAGAAGCCCATAGGAATTATAAATAAGGGTATATCCAGCGATTCCGGTTTGGGGCTGGTAAGCCTTACAAAAACCTCCATCTATGGCTAATAATTTTCCGTTTGCCTTTATTGGAAGCTCTCCATCCTTTGTCTTTACAGGTACATGCCCGTTAATTATGTGAGAATTTTCATTTAATCCAAACTCAGATAAAATATTAAGGACAGTACCTTCATCTTCTCTATATTTATAATAAGGAAGCTTTTCTTCATAATGGGCTCTTTTATCATCAATAAAATACCTTTCAAAGGTAGTCATCTTTTTCTTCCCAAAAAGCGTTGAATCCTCACCACACCATAGGTACCATACTATATCACCATAATAGGTTTTGCTTTTCCCATCCTTCAGGAAATAAGCGCTTCTTGCAGCAGAATCAAATTCATCCATTAGAGCTTTTCCTTTAAGCTTTTTATTTAATATATTTACCTCTTTAAAGCTGCCATCCTGATTTAGTGGTATGCAGCCATGAAATAATAAATTTGAATTATATATTTTATAAAGACTTCCCTTATTATATAAGAATTTAATATGAGATTGCAGCTTTTCGCTGTTTTCAAAAGATTGAGAAAGCCGATTCATTACATTTTTTTCTTCTTTACTCAATTTATATGGATCTTGATTATCTACTGTGGGAAAGAAAGTATCATTAAGAGAATAGGTAGTTCCATCAATAATTATAGTTTTATTTACCAAATCCATCTTATGAAGCAGCTTTCTGTCATCCATATTAAATTCCTTATGGTTGTCTATAATACTTCCCTCAAGTTTAAACTGGATAATGGTAATTGCCTTGTGCATTTTTGCTATCATGGCTATATCATGAGGGGGAATAACCTTTTCAATATCTACAGGAATGAATGAGCTGCAAGGATCATCATTATAGATTTCCAGCGCAAAAGAGGCAAGGGGAAGAAGATTTATTCCATATCCGTCCTCTAAGGTTTTGAAATTTCCGTATCTTAATGCTATCCTTACTGAATTTGCAATAAGTGCAGGGCAGCCGGAAGCTGCGCCCATCCAAACGATATCATGATTTCCCCATTCTATATCTATTGAATGATGCTTCATAAGTTCATCCATTATTATTTCAGCTCCTGGACCTCTGTCATATATGTCTCCTAATACATGGAGCCTGTCAACAGTCAGTCTTTGAATTACCTTGCATATTTCAATAATAAAATCTGCAACAATGTCTATCTTTATAAGAGTATTTATTATTTCATTATAATAATTTTCTTTATTTGATATCTCACCATTTTCATGGAGCAGCTCCTCTATTATATATGCAAAGTCCTGGGGAAGAGCCTTTCTTACCTTTGACCTGGTATACTTGGATGAAACTGCTCTGCAAAGCTGAATTAGCCTGAAAAGAGTGATCTTATACCATTCATCTAAGTGTTTTTCTTCTGCTTTTACTATATCCAGTTTTTCCTCAGGATAATATACCAAAGTGGCTAAAGAATTTTTCTCCCATTCCATTAAAGAATTGCCGAATATATCATTTATTTTTCTTCTAATAACTCCAGATGCATTTTTTAAATTGTGAGTAAAGGATTCATACTCACCGTGGATATCAGAAATAAAATGCTCTGTCCCCTTTGGAAGGTTAAGAATAGCCTGAAGATTAATTATTTCTGTGGAGGCTTTTCTTGTGTTTGGGTATTGTTTTGAAAGAAGTATAAGGTACCTTAAATCCTTTTCTACATCTTTATTTGATAAAGCTGACATAAACCCACCCCTTAAATATACTACTAAAGGAAATTGTATAATAACATTTTTATAAATTATAAAATTTTCTATATTAATAATATCACATAAATTATTAATATTTAAACATTTTGTTTATTATTTTATATTTATGTCAATAATACCAGTAGTTTAAAAATTTGGAGGGATACTATGAACAAGATAGTTATATTAGGAAGATTAACAAAAGATCCTGAACTGAAAATCGTTGAAAGTAATGGCAAAGTTTTTACTAAAGTCACTTTAGCTGTAGACAGACCATTCAAGAACGAAAATGGAGAGAGAGGAACAGATTTCATTCCTGTTATTTTTTGGGGCAGAAAGGCAGAAATAATATGCCAGTATATGACTAAGGGAAGGCAGCTTAGTGTAGGAGGAAGACTCCAAACCAGATCTTACGATGGTGTTGATGGAAAAAGGAAGGTCTCAATTGAAGTGGTAGCATCAGACTTTCAATTCATCGATAAGAAAACTGCAGAAGAAATAGTTTAAGGCTGCTAAATGCAGTCTTTACCTTATCTTTGGACAATCCTTATTTACTATTACCATTAAAAAAATAAAATAAAATGCAAAATTATGTAGAAAAATTTTTTATTTATTGGACACAATATGACAGAATATAAATATTTTATCTGATAAAATAGAAGTTGTTTAAAGGGGGGAATATTATGAAAATTTTGGAGGAGTTAATCACCACAAAACCAGAAGAACAGGTAATATATACATACTGTTACAGGTTAACCTGCGATGATTTCAGTATTCGCATTGGAGATAAAGCTTCAAAGTTTAAAGCATATGGCATTGAGGTTGAAAGAAAAGACTTTAAGGAAACTTCTATAGAAAATATAGAAAGAAGCTCTATTTCAAACATAAGCCCTTACAGACATAAGGTAAAAGCACTTTTAAACATTATATATAAAAATAATGTTTCGCCTATTCATCTGGTAGATATAATAGGAAACTACGTAGATGAATGTGCCTGCGACTACGAAGAGAACATAATAGAAAAATCAGTTTAAAATTAAGGCATTTCCAGAATAATATTTTGGAGATGTCTTTTATTTATAAGATTTTCTGGTGTAAAATATACTAGGGGTGATAAATTGATTAAGGGTATCGGTACAGATATAATTGAAATTAAAAGAATAGAAAAAGCAATTGAAAATGAAAGCTTTATTTATAAAGTATTTAACGAAAATGAATTAAAGGATATTAATGGAAATAACTTGAAAGCAAATTCCTTAGCAGGAAAGTTTTCTGCCAAGGAAGCAGTTTCTAAGGCACTAGGTACAGGCATAAGAGGGTTTTCATTTAAGGATATAGAAATATTAAAAGATAATCCAGGGAAGCCT
>JBAXYJ010000139.1:0-7508 GCA_041670885.1 Clostridiaceae bacterium | reverse complement strand
ATTGGATACAACGGAGCATACAGCACATCTACAGCTTATGCGATGAAGCCTACTTTCACAGCAGGTTCAGGCAGCGGTGATACCTATGAGCCAAATGATACTACTGCTGAGGCATATGGGATATCCTCAGGAATTTCATACAGCTCATATATTTATTCCTCAACAGATGTTGATTACTACAAGCTTACGGTTTCAGCTGCAAAATCAATTAGCATCAGCCTGACTACACTTCCTAAAGATTATGATTTGTATTTGTATAATTCATCAGGAACACAGGTGGGCAGGTCAATAAATGGGGGTACTACTTCAGAGAGCATAACTTATACTGCTGCAGCCGGAACTTATTATGTAAAGGTTATAGGTTACAGTAGTGTATATAGTACAACAGCAGCATATACTTTGAAGGCAACCTATTAAAAAGAAATATGGATTCGTCTGTACAGACGAATCCATTATTTTTTTAGTCTTTATAAAACATTTTATATAAGAGGAGAGTTAAATCTCTCTTTTCACTTTCATTAAGATAACTATAAATCTATCAGTTAATAGGAAACAGTTTAGTTAGTGGTAAGCATAAAACAGTTAAAACTAAAAACAGTATTAGAAGGGTAATATATAATGTTTAAAAAAATGATGTTATGTTTCATAAGAATTTTAATTTAGCTGTCAATGATGTTGTCAAAAGGGTTTTAACACTGTATACAGTGTTAAAACCCTTGATTTTTATGGTGCACCTGACAGGAGTCGAACCTGCGGCCATTGGATTCGAAGTCCACTACTCTATCCAGCTGAGCTACAGGTGCAAAAAATAAAATGGAGCGGGTGAAGGGAATCGGACCCTCATAACTAGCTTGGAAGGCTAGCGCTCTGCCACTGAGCTACACCCGCGAAATTTGGAGCGGGGGACGAGATTCGAACTCGCGACGTTCACCTTGGCAAGGTGACGCTCTACCACTGAGCCACTCCCGCAAAATTTTGGTGCAGGTGACAGGAGTTGAACCTGCACGCCGTAGGCGCTAGATCCTAAGTCTAGTGCGTCTGCCAATTCCGCCACACCTGCATGTTAATAATATTAAATGGTGGCTCACCGGGGAATTGAACCCCGGACACCATGATTAAAAGTCATGTGCTCTACCAACTGAGCTAGTGAACCATATAAAATGGGGTGGATAAAGGGGCTCGAACCCTTGACATCCAGAACCACAATCTGGCGCTCTGCCAACTGAACTATATCCACCATATGGTGCATCTTAAGGGAGTCGAACCCCCGGCACACGGCTTAGAAGGCCGTTGCTCTATCCAGCTGAGCTAAAGATGCATATTGGAGCGGGTGAAGGGAATCGGACCCTCATAACTAGCTTGGAAGGCTAGCGCTCTACCACTGAGCTACACCCGCAAATGGTCGGGGTGACAGGGATTGAACCTGCGACCTCATGGTCCCAAACCACGCGCGCTCCCATCTGCGCTACACCCCGATTTGTCCACCAGCGTTCCTGCGGCGACATAAAATATTCTACACGTTATATCTCTATTCGTCAATACCTATTTTCTATTTTTTAATTTACAGCTCTAAAATATTGGGAATTATCTCTTTTCCATTTATATTTATAACAGCTATAGAATTAAAGGAATCCCTTGGCATTGAAGGGCTTCCGGGGTTCACTATCCAAATCCCCTTCTCATATCTTACACTAGAAATGTGAGTATGTCCATATAAAATTATGTCAGCGCCCAGTTCTTTCCCTCTTTCTAGAATGTCATCATATCCATATTTTACATAATATTTATGACCATGAGAAGCAAATATTTTTATTCCTTCTATCTCCTGAAATATTTCAATAGGTGTCTCATAAGAAAAGTCGCAGTTTCCCCTAACCTTGTATACCTTCTTTTTTAGTCTCTCTTCCAGGTATACCGCATCTGCTATATTATCTCCCAGGTGAAATATACAATCTGCCTTCTCCAGTTTTTCTATAGCCTTATTTAAATAATAATGGTCCCTGTGTGTATCACTTATTATACCTAACTTCATACCTTATCCCTTACTTTAAAGCTTCTCTCAGCTTTTCTAATGCCCTTCCTCTATGACTTACAGAATTTTTCTCTTCATCTGACATCTCTGCAAAGGTTTTTCCAAGCTCCTCCACATAAAACAGCGGATCATAACCAAAGCCATTTTCTCCTCTTGGTTCCCTTAAAATCCTGCCTTCTATTTCTCCTCTTACCTTTACAATTCTGCTGTCTCCCATAATAAGAACTATAACACATACAAACTTAGCCCCTCTGTCCTTATCAGCAGCATCCTTTAATAAATCCAGAAGTTTAGCATTATTTTTCTCATAGGTAGCACCCTCTCCGGAGAATCTGGCAGAATAAACCCCTGGAGCTCCATTTATAGCATCTACCATAAGGCCTGTGTCATCTGCCAGGACATAGGCATCCTTAACTATATCAAATACTTCCTTAGCCTTCTTATAGGCATTTTCCTCAAAGGTTTTCCCGTCCTCTTCTACTTCGATATCTATTCCTGCATCTTTTAATGATACTACATCCATGTCCAGTTTTTCTAAAATCTTCTTTATCTCTGAAATTTTATGCTGGTTATTACTTGCAACTATTAACTTCATTCTTCTTCTCCTGTTCCTATCCATAAAGAGTCCATCTTTAGTGAATCCTTTTGGATTAATATCATATTTTTTATTCCTTTTTCTCCAAGGGCTATAAGTTCTTCCAGCTCTTTCCTTGAAAAAGGACTTTCCTCGCCTGTTCCCTGAACCTCGATAAACTTTCCTTCATCTGTCATTACTATATTCATATCAACCTGTGCCTTTGAATCCTCAATATAGCATAAATCAAGGACCTTTTCCTGGTTTAATATGCCAACTGACGTAGCTGCAACAAAGCTCCTGACAGGGTATACCTTAAAAGTTGATTCCCTGTGCATTTTATTTACTGCATCAACTAAAGCAATAAATGCGCCTGATATTGATGAGGTCCTGGTTCCTCCATCTGCCTGAATAACATCACAGTCTATCCATATGGTTTTTTCTCCAAGGGCCTTTAGATCAACCACTGACCTTAAGGACCGTCCTATCAGCCTTTGAATCTCCATGGTCCTTCCATCCTGTTTCCCCTTTGATATTTCTCTTGGCTTTCTGACCTGAGTTGCTCTAGGCAGCATGTTGTACTCACAGGTAATCCAGCCCTTACCTGCTCCTTTAAGAAAAGGTGGTACCTTATCCTCAATGGACGCCGTGCAGATTACCTTAGTATCCCCAACCTCTATTAAAACAGATCCCTCCGCGTATTTTGTGTAGTTTCTGGTAATCTTAACATTTCTAAGCTGATCATTTTTTCTTCCGTCTGCTCTCATTAATAACCTCCAAATAGCTTATACAGCTCATCCTTTTCATTATAAAATATATTATACTCCTTACCTTCCTTAACTAAAATACCTTTTTTTTCTGTTATTTTGCCAATTAGGGTTCCGTTAATGTTTGATTCATTAAGCCTGGATATCAGTTTTCTGCTGTCGCTTGTGGTAATCAGCATGCTTCCAGATGATATAAGTCTTAGAGGGTCAAGCCCCAGCTTATCACAAATTTTAAAAACAGGAAAACTTATTGGCATTTTATCATAATATACCCTGAATCCTAAATTTTTATTTGATGTTATCTCGCATAAAGCCCCCAGGACTCCACCCTCAGTTATATCATGCATTGATGATACACCGGACTCCCGGCCTATCTCCCCATCTCTTATTACGCTTACCCTGTTAGTGTTATTTTTAAGTTCTTTAATTTCATCTTCATTTAAAACATCAGAAACTTCTTCCAGAAAATCATTAACTATTATGCTGCTGCCTTCGATGCAAAGCTCTTTTGTAACTACAATATCATCACCTAATCTGGGAATAGTGCTGAGTACCAGGCTTTCCTTTTTATCATAACCAAAAGCAGTTATTGAAATTATTATTCTGTTAACGCTGTCTGTAACTTCAGTATGTCCCCCCAGGATTGCAGCACCATTTTCCCTGGCATTTCTATCAATGTCCATCATAACAGCCCTTATTTCCTCTATCTGAGCACTTGGCGGCGCCAGGATGGTTACCATAAGTCCAACAGGTCTTATGCCGCAGGAGGCTATATCGTTGGAATTTACATTAAAGGCCAGGCTTCCTATATTACAGGATGCTGAAGTTATAGGGTCTGTTGTAATCGCCATATCATAGTCTCCGATTCTTATAATTGCACAGTCCTCTCCTACCTTGGCTCCCTGTATTACATCTGGTCTTTCTGCTCCGGAATATTTCAATATATCTTTAAGTTCTAATGTATTTAGTTTGTCCAGTTTCATAAAAAACTCCTTTTTTAAAAAAATAGAATTATTCTGCTAAGTTTAACATATTAATTATATAGAAATAATTATTGGTGGTGCAGTTTTGAACTATATTGGACCATTTTTAAGAATAAACACCCTGACAGAAGAAAATATAAAAAATCAACTTCTCCATTTTTCAAGAGAATCAATAAAACATATTGTACTGTTTTCAAGATGCGGTGTACCCTTAGAAGGGAAGGATTTTCCAACAGAAAATCTTCCCAATTCTGATATTAGCATATTAAAATCATTTTCTCCACTTCTTTGTGTTTACAAAAAGGGAAATTCTAAAATGATAAATAAAGACTATGATTACTCACTTAAGGAGGATTCCTTTAACAGAGAGGTAAATATTTATCCAAATGTCTTTATGACGCTTTCTCTCCTTAACATTTCAGATTATTATAAAAGATTCAAAGATATAGATGAATACAAGTTCTTCATGGGAAATCTATACCAGAACTTAGCAGAAAAACAGCTGTTATTTTATGCAGAAAATCTTAGAAATAATGAAGGGCTATTTATAAACAAAAAGGACGTCTCAGAGAAAGTACTTCAAGATTACAAATTTGAAGAAAAAAATGAAAAGTTTAGATTTTCTCATCAAAGCCTGATGATGGCAGCCTACCAAAAATGCGCTTCTCAATCAGAGGATAAAAATGACTTCAGAAACTTTTCTAATGATATTTTAGATATGCTGATAAGCTATAGGGATGAAATATACACCCTTGATTTCCAGGATTTATTAATGCTTACACTGTCCCTTAATATCTATTATGATTATGTTAAAGATGATAAGGTAAAGTCACTGCTGCTTGATTCCTGCGATTACCTTAAGGAATATTATAAGGATAAAAAAGTCCTTTTAAGTGATAGACTGGATTATCGCTGTCTGCTGCTTATAAACTACTGGCTGCTTTATAAAAATACAGGATTAATTTCATATAAAGATGAGGCAATTCTGCTGGGTGATAGGCTTATCGAAGAATATGACAAGGATAAAGGCTTGATAAAAAGCGATGAAAATAAAAAGGATATAGATTATACCAGCGATGAAATAATACTTTTCAATCTTTTCACCTGGGTTTACTTTACTAAGCTTAAGGAAGATGAACCTAAAATATTATTATACGATATATATAAAAGGACCATAATCGACTCTCCAATAGTTTTAAGCTGGCCTGCTGCTCCTGATTCTGATGATGCTGAAAGATATAGAAATTTCAGCAAAAAAGTGGAGGATATGCTGGGAGAAGACTGCTTTAAGATGCCTCTTCTTAAGACACCAGAGGAAACCGGTTTAATGCCCTGCTTTGGTAAAAAAATATCTTATAACAGAAAAAAACAAGTTTACAGGCTTAATAAAAAATCCTTCTATTCTGAAAACAATCTTTTTCTTGATTATTTAATTCTCTATATTTTAAATTAGCTCCTTATGGGAGCTTTTTATTTGCTTTAATAAGTACCAAAGTACCGCTGCCGGTAAAATAATATCCATCCACATCCTTATTATACAAATAAACATTTTTAGATATTATAGGGTATACATCAGGCAAATTTTCAGATTTTTCATATTGAACTGATATTTGATTTTCTTCACTACCCTTTTCAGTTACTTTTGCTTTATACCCGTTATCAATAAGTATGTCACGTATATTTTCTGCATAAAGAGAGTAATTCTTATCCTGACACAATATGTTTATAGATTCTTTGTACTGTAAAATGTTATTAATATCTGACTGTTTTGCATCTTTTGCCTCAAGTGTCCATTCCCGGCCCTCTAAAAGCTTAAGTCTTTCTCTAAGCTTAAAAATCAGTCCTTCTCTTTCCTGCTGAGTTTTAAATATTTCATTGCTGTTAAATACTATATCTATACTGCTGGGAAGAGTAACTTTCTTCCCTGCCTGTTCTTCTATAGGACAGCTTAGAATATCTATTTTGCCCTCGTCAAACATAGCCAGGGCCATTTCATCGAGAGGCTCTATAAGCATCTTAACACTTTCTGCAGCTGCAAGCTTTTTATTATAATAATGATCATTCTTTTTTAATAATATATATTTTTCAGAAACAAAGGAAATTGTATAGGGTCCTGAATAATGCAGATTATTAAATCTTCCCTTTATATCCATTCCCTTATCATCAATATCCCTCAAAAGAAAAACCGGATCTGACAGGCGTTTTATAAAGTTTTTATCCTCTTTTACAAGCTCTATCCTTAAAGTATTTAAATCCAGCGCTTTTATACTTTTTGCATTATTAAATAAACCCTTTTCCTTAAGATATTCAAAATATACCTTAAAGTCCATGGCATTTAAAGTTTCTCCAGTTGAAAACAGCATACCTTTTTTTATATTAAAATCATAACATTTATTTTCATTTGAAACAGTATAGGAAGAGCATAATGAATTTTTTATCTTGCCCTCCTCTTCTATAAACAAGCCATCAAATAAAAGAAAGCTCAGGCTTTCATCCATATCTGACATTAGGTCATCAGGTAATTTTTTTATTCTGCAGGTAAGGTCTGCCTGTTCTTCTTTACCCGTTACTTTTTTTTCTATACATCCGCTTATGTTAACTAAAGTAAATATTATAATCAATATTGAAATAATTTTCTTCATAACATCACCATTTATATTATTAACTTATCGGAAAATATTAAACATTGTGATATAATATATTACAATATTGTTAATAAATTTGGTAGGGGAGGAAAATCATGATACTGTCATTAGAAATAGTTGGTCTTGTTTTTATGTTTTCAATAATATTTTTATCTGTATGGGGATTTATCCTTATTAATAAGCTTTTCCTGCAGATTAAATATAAAAATTATCTTCTTGAAAAAATATCAGATGAATTATCGATTTTAAATAAAAGAGCAAAGTAATAAAACTACCCTGGGCCCTTTTGGGTCTTTCACTTTTTGTTCCGAAATTTATGGATACCTATTTTAATCAGAATAGGACATCCCCTCTGGATGCCAAACTATTGCTGATTTCAAAGTTTTTAATAAGGCAGCAGAATATAGTAAACTCCATAGTATTAAATGCCTTATGAGCCTTATAGAAAGCAGCATATTTGTTTAGGTACTTACTGGATACTCCACGAAATTTTTTCATCCATGTTTT
>JBAXYJ010000138.1:0-7547 GCA_041670885.1 Clostridiaceae bacterium | reverse complement strand
TTATAGCGCTGCTCTTTCTTATAAATACCATATTTAACTATCTCTTCGCTTTGGCAGTGGGGACAGATTATTTTGCTTAGTTTTCTTTCATTCATTCCTTGTTTAAATAAGCTATGCATAAAAGCCCTCCTTGGAAATAATATCTATATCATCTCCTAAGAGGGCTTGTCTTATACGTTTAAATTTTATATTCAATAAATTTCTTAACAAAGGTGAATAAGGTAAAAAAATGCCCTTCCCACCTTCTATATTGGATATTTAATTATAAAGCTTACTCCCTTTTCTCTGTTTACAGCCTTAATCTCTCCCTTATAAAAATCAATTATTTTCTTTGATATCGCAAGGCCTAACCCAAAGTTTCCTGTTTTGTCTTTATAGAAATTATCAAAAATATGATCTATATGTTCCTTTGGTATATTGTCACCATCATTATAAATTTCTATTACTGCAAAGGAATCTTCCTTCTTCATCGAAACACGAATCTCTTCCTTTGCATATCTAAGCCCATTATCAAGAATATTTTCAATAGAAACCTGAATCTTATCCATATTCCCAGAAGTGTTAACCTGATCAATATCTAAATCCCACTCTATTTTACTGTTAACCATCTCTAATCTGTTGATAATATGTAAAAGCAGGTCGTGTAAATTAATATTGATGTTCTCATTATTATTATCAAGAACATAGTCCAATGTATTTAAGTAAAGCAGATGAGTAATCTTATTTTTCAGTCTTATAGCTTCGTCTCTTATTATTTCCGCGTTTTCTTCAGAAGACTTAACAAAAATTCCATCTATTATTGCCTCTGCATGGCTCATTATTACCATAACCGGCGTTTTTAAATCGTGGGAAATACTCTGAAGAAACATTTTTTCCTCTTCGTCTGCCCTTTTTAGTTCTCTTTGCATTCGATTCATTGAATCTGCCAAACGGCCTATTTCATCTTCATTTTTTAAATCAATAGGAGTTTTCCAATCCTTTTGTGCAATCCTTACTGTATAATCCTCCAATTTCTTTAGAGGTTTTGAAATATAATTCGCTACCACCTTAGCAGTTACAAAACCAATAGCTATAAAAACCGCTCCAATAATCAAAACTGTGTATAAAAGTCCGTTATTCTGCCTGTTTGGCATATAAGATATTAAATAAGACTTGCTTGAATCTGTATTGGTCATTGAACTTATAATAAAAATATAATTCTGATTATTATATGTTTTTTTGTACTGCTGCTCTTTTATGGTGTTTCCAGACTTAATAAAGCTGGCCATCCAGGTTTTTGTAGTCAAATCATTTCCCTTAGGAAGAGGTACATTGTTCCCGCTGTTTGGAGGCGGGTCCATCTTGCTGTTTATTTCTTTAATCAGTGTCTGATTATTACTGTTTACGGTAAAAATAAAATGACCGCTCCCCTGAAGATTATTAAGCCCATCAAATCTGTTTGCCTGATTATAATTGTCACTGTTTAGCAAAAAATCATGGGCTACCTTCAAGTCTTGAATCTTAGCATTTTCATTTATCCTTTTAAAAGCAACCAAATATATAATTGATATACTGCATATTATTATCAGAATAATAGCTGTAAATGTAGTCCATATTCTCATAGTCAAAGACTTAAACCTAAATTTTTTCATGGCTTTTGCACCAATTTATAACCATATCCATATACAGTTTCAATACTAAGTTCTTCCATCTTTTTTCTAAGCCTCCTGATAGTGTCATCTACTACCCTGTCTGAGCCAAAATAATCCATTCCCCAAACGCTGGTTAAAATTTGTTCTCTGGTTATCAGATTGTTTTTATTTTCTATAAAATAGCTTAGAAGTTCAAATTCCTTATTAGTAAGCTGGATTTCTTCTCCTTGAAAAACAACCGTTCTCTGATTTTTACTTATTATATATCCGTCAAAATTTATATCCATAGCCTTAGGCTGAACATTTTCCTTCCCATATATTCTCTCTATAAGCTTATTTGTTCTTATAACCAGCTCCCTTGGCAAAAATGGTTTTGATAAATAGTCGTCACTGCCAAGCTCTAAGCCCACTACTCTGTCCAGTTCTTCATTTCTTGCTGACATGAAAATTACAGGAGTATTTTTACTTCTCTGCTTTATAGCTTTTATTATTTCATAGCCATCGGTATCCGGCAGCATTATATCTAAAATCCAAAGGTCCGGCATATCATTTATCCTCTCAATGGCAGATCTTCCATCAAAGAATGTAGTTACTTCATATTCTTCTCTTTCCAGATATTTTTTCAATAAAATATTTAAACTTCTCTCATCTTCAACAAGATATATCCTCCTTGACAAAGCCATCACTCCAAACATTCTTATATTTTCTTATATACTATTTTATCATAGAATTCCAGAAACAATTTGGGTTAATTATGTGAAATATATGTGATGTGAATTATTTATCTATTATGCTTTCAACTTTTCCATTAATCAGCTTAATCAGGTCAGATGGTGAAATTTCGATCTGGTGTCCAATTTTTCCTGCACTTATTATCACCATGTCTATATTTTCACAGGAGCTGTGTATTACCGTTTTATAGTCTTTTTTCATCCCAATAGGAGAGCAGCCTCCCCTTATATATCCTGTAACCTTATTAATATCTGAAACCTTAATCATCTCAACAGATTTTTCTCCTACAGCTCTGGCCGCCGCCTTTAAATCCAGCTCATCATTTACTGGAATTACAAAAACATAGTATTCCCTGCTTGCACCAATGGTTACCAGAGTCTTGAATACTTTATCTTGTGGCTGTCCCATTTTATTTGCTACGGATACTCCGTCTATTAATCCGTCGCTGTGGTCGTAGCTGTATGTATTATATAAAATTTTCTCTTTATCTAAAATTCTCATTGCATTTGTCTTAAAATTTGCCAACTAAATCACCCTTTTTTAATATATTATTTTTATTATATAACAGAAAGGACATATCTCATACATTTTAATGCAGGAAATATGCCTTTACATTTCAAGAAACCAGAAAATTTAATTTGTTATTTACAAGCTGAAAATAAGCCAGGATGTAATGCAATTTCTTTATCTATGATAGTTCAAACATCCCGGTATAAAGCTGATAGTATTTACCTCTTTGTGAAATTAACTCATTATGATTTCCCCGTTCAATTATTTCTCCGTTTTCCAGTACCATAATAGCATCTGCATTTCTGACAGTTGACAATCTGTGGGCAATAACAAATACGGTTCTTCCTTCCATCAGCTTATCCATACCTTTTTCAATCAGTGACTCAGTCCTTGTATCAATGGAGCTGGTTGCTTCATCTAAAATAAGTACAGGCGGATTTGCAACCGCTGCCCGGGCAATTGCAAGAAGCTGCCTTTGCCCCTGACTCAAGTTTGCTCCATCAGAGGTTAATACTGTATTATAACCCTGGGGAAGATGCCTTACAAAATAATCAGCATTTGCCAGCTTTGCCGCTTTAATTACTTCTTCATCAGTAGCCGTAAGCTTACCATAACGTATATTTTCCATAATGGTTTCTGTAAACAAATGAGTATCCTGCAGAACCATTGCCAGAGACTGCCTTAAATCAGCCTTTTTTATTTTATTAATATTTATTCCATCATATCGAATCTTTCCGTCAGGTACATCATAAAATCTGTTTATAAGATTTGTTATTGTAGTTTTCCCTGCTCCGGTAGAACCAACAAAAGCGATTTTTTGTCCTGGTTTGGCAAATAGTGATATGTCATTTAATACTGTTTTATTTTCTGAGTAGCCAAAAGTAACATCCTGAAAACGCACATCCCCATTAACCTGAGTATATGTCAAAGTTCCATCACTATGAGGGTACTTCCAGGCCCAAACGCCAGTAGATTTATCTACCTCTTTTATGTTCCCCATATTATCTATTTCTGCATTAACTAAAGTTACATATCCTCTATCCGCTTCCATAGGTTCATCTAACACATTAAATATTCTCTCTGCTCCTGCTAATGCATTTAGTATAGAATTAAACAGTTGTGAAATCTGTGTAATTGGCTGGGAGAAAGATCTGGTAAACTGTAAAAACGAAGCAACTGTACCTAAGTCCATGCGTCCATTAATAACTAAAATAGCACCCGCTACAGCTGTGAATGTATAGTTAAAATAAGATAAATTACCCATAATAGGCATCAGGATATTAGCATAGGTATTAGCATTTGTGGCGGCACTGCATAAGCTTTCATTAAGACTGTCAAAGTCTTTTATTACGTCATCTTCATGACAAAATACCTTGATAACCTTCTGGCCTGTTATCATCTCTTCAATATACCCATTGACCCTGCCTATTTCCTGCTGCTGCTTTCTGAAATACTTAGAGCTCTTACTTCCTACCTTAGATATTACAAACATCATTACAACAAGCATTCCAATAATAAGAAGGGTTAAAACCGGGCTTAAAATAAGCATAGCAATAAAAATTCCAACTACTGTTATGGCAGATGAAATTATCTGGGGAACGCCCTGGCTTAACATTTCACGGAGAGCATCAGTATCATTAGTGAAATGACTCATTAAAAATCCGTGAGTATGTGTGTCAAAATACTTTATAGGCAGTCCCTGCATATGAGTAAAAAGATCAATTCTTATTTTTTTTAAAGTTCCTGTTGATATATTTACCATTAATCGGTTATATAAATAAGTGGATAAAGCACCAACCAAATATATAACGGTCATAACAGAAAGAAGTGTTATGAAACCTGAAAGATCAGGATTTTTCCTCCCTATAAATGGGACTATATAATTATTAATAAGCGGTTTTAAAAAATATGTACCGGCAATTGAAGCTGATGCACTGAATATTATTCCTATTAATATTATAAAAAGCTGTATTCTATAGCACAGCATATATTTTAAAATTCTGCCTAAAGTCTTTCCTGCATTCTTTGGCTTCTGAATTGCTGGTTTTGTCATAGGTCCCGGCATATTAATCCTCTCCTTTCTGCTGAGATTCATATACTTCCCTGTATATATTATTATTTTTAAGAAGCTCCATATGAGTCCCTATTCCATGAATTTTCCCATCATTTAGAACTATTATCCTATCAGCATCACATACTGATGTAATTCTTTGAGCTATAATAATAGTGGTTGTCTTTGAGAAATTTTCTTTAAAATCTTTTCTTATTTTGCTGTCTGTTGTTGTATCAACTGCACTTGTACTATCATCTAAAATAATAATTTTAGGATTTTTTAAAAGTGCTCTTGCAATACAGATTCTCTGTTTTTGTCCTCCTGATATGTTTACTCCCCCCTGCCCTAAATCAGTATCATATCCATACGGAAAAGACATAATAAAATCATGAGCCTGGGCAGATTTTGCTGCCTTTTCAATTTCGGCTTCAGAGGCATTTTCATTTCCCCATTTTAAATTTTCTTTAATTGTACCGGAGAACAATACATTTTTCTGCAAAACCATAGCTACCTGATTTCTAAGGGTTTTTATATTATATTTACGAACGTCATGGCCTCCAACTATAACATTCCCGCCAAAAACATCATAAAGCCTTGGTATAAGCTGTACAAGAGAAGTTTTGGCAGAGCCCGTGCCTCCAATAATTCCTATAGTCTCCCCGGACTTAATATTAAAATTAATATTCTCCAGCACCAGATTATCTTTATTTTTATTATAGCTAAATGAAACATTATCAAATATTATGGAGCCATCCTCCACAGATAAATGACTGTTATCTTCACTAACTTTAATGTCTATTTCTTCATCTAATACTTCAACTATACGAACAGCAGAAGCCCTTGACAAAACCACGCCAATAAAAACCATAGATATTATCATGAGGGACATGAGTATCTGCGTTACATAGCTGATAAAGCTCATAAACTCCCCAGTCTGCATGCTGCCTGATATAATCATATTGCCCCCAAACCAGGAGATTGCTATCATGCAGGCATACATACAAAACTGCATAATAGGCATATTCCAAATAATAAGTTTTTCCGCCTTCCTCTGGGCATCCCTCAGCTGGTCTGCGGAAGCTGTAAACTTTTCATCTTCATAGCTGCTGCGGTCAAAAGCCTTTACCACCCGGATAGCAGTCAGGTTTTCCTGAACGGACAGGTTCATCTTATCGTATTTTTGAAGCATGGCTTTAAATTTTGGATGTGCTTTTGTACCTATTAAGTATAAGGCTGTTCCCAAAACAGGTATGGCTATTAGAAATATTACCGCAAGTCTTGCATTTATGCTGACCGCCATGATAGTTGCACTAATAAGCATAATAGGTGCACGTACAAGTATCCTTATAATCATCATGAATGCAGTCTGCGTGTTTGTAACATCTGTTGTCATACGGGTAACTAATGATGCTGTACTGAATTTATCAATGTTTGCAAAGGAAAACTCCTGTATTTTATCAAATAATTTTTTGCGGACTCCTTTTGCAAATCCCATGCTGGCTACAGCAGCAAATCTTCCGGATAAAGCTCCCGAGAGTAGTGAAAGTGAAGCCATGATTATCATCATCAGTCCCAATTTCAGTACATAAGCTATATCATTATTTTTAATTCCCACATCTATAATTTTTGCCATAATTAACGGGATAAATATTTCCAGTATTACTTCACATATTACGAGAATTGGTGTTATAATAGCAGGCCTTTTATACTCACCTAGACAAGGCAAAAGTTTTTTAATCATTTTCCATTCTCCATATCCTTTTCATTATTTTTCAATTGATTTTCCAGAGCTGTTATTGTGTACATGTTAATTTTAGCTCCTTCACCACCTGTAAGATTTAAAATAAGCCTATTAAGATAATTATATAAATCTTCCAGCTCCTCTTCAGAAAATCCCTGATACGTTTTTTCATCTAAGGTATCAAACATCTTTCTGCCTTTTTCAGTAATCTCCAGTCCCTTTTCTGTTATGGATAGCTTATTGCAGCGCAAGTTATCTTCATCTGTTACTTTTTTAATCAGTCCTGCCTTCTGAAGCCTTTTTGTTGAAAGAGCAATAGATGCGGCTGTAACCTGAAGCTTATCCGCTATTTCCCTTTGGGTGCAGTTTTCATTTCTTTTAATATATTCTAATATAGGCAGCTGACCAAAATATAAACCCATCTCTGTCATTTCCTTTTGCATTGAAATACGTTTAAGCAAATGGAGGCTTGTCAGCCTTCCGCTGATTTCATATAATTTATGACTCATTTATTTTACCTCTAAATATTATTAAGTGCTTAATAGTTAAGCGCTTAATATATAATATAACTTTATGTAATTTTTGTCAATGACAAAACCTTCCCATTTATTTAAACAGGAAGGTAATTACAAAGCTAATTTATTAACCTAAAGCTTTTTTTAATTTTTCAATACTTTTCCCCACCGCTTTTTCCGGGTTTAATAAATATCCGGAATCTGTTATTTCTAGTGTTAAATAGCCTTCGTAATTGTTAGAATTAAGGCTTTCAACATACTTTTCTAAAGGCAGTATGCCGTCACCCCAAGCTAAATGTCCTCTAGGTTTTCCGTCTATAAAATGAATATGTACCAGGTCCTTTCCTAAAGCTCTAAAATAATCC
>JBAXYJ010000137.1:0-7595 GCA_041670885.1 Clostridiaceae bacterium | reverse complement strand
TATCCACATTCATGACAAGTTTTAGATGAAGGATACCACTTATCAATTACTCACCTCACTTTCCTCTTCCATTAATTCTTTAACTAATTTTCTTGCTTTATTAGCTCTTTTACCTTGAAGCCTAACTTATTATAAGTTATTAGAAACAGTTCTAGCCTTCCATAACGCTTTCTGCTGTTTCTTTTGTCGCAGCCGTTTTACTGATTATAATAAATAATATGTAATTTTTATAGCTTAGTATTCAGCAGATTTCTGTTTATCCAGTTAAATATCTGTTGTCTTATATTAGGGGTTACTGATGACAACTGAATCGAGTACCAATAGCTATAGGGCAAAAAACAGTTTCCTTTTGGAGAAAAGCTGAGCATTATATAATTATTTTATTGAATTATTCTTCGTGCAGTTACATATCGGTCCCTCCAATAGCTTGTGGTTACATCGGTTATCTTAACAGTATCTCCTGTTTTGGGGCTGTGTATCATCCTGCCGTTTCCCAGGTATATACCTACATGGCTGATAACTCCATTTCCTTCAAAGGAGTAGAAAATTAAATCTCCGGGCTGCAGATAGGCCCTTGATGCATATGTTCCGTTTAAAGCCTGATCCTTGGATATGCGGTTTAATGTGTACCCATAATTACCAAAAACATATTTTGTAAAGCCCGAGCAATCAAATCCCCCGTCACTTGGGGAATCACCGCCATAAACATAAGGCAGACCTATAAAGGATTTTGCATAGGCAATGACTGCATCCACCTTCTGCTGTCTTGTGCCCGCCTGATTATTTAGGCTCAGGTACTGACCGCTTGCCCATCCAACTCTTCCATCTGATAATCTGATCTGATACCAGCCGGAGGATTCTCCAATAACTTTAACAGTATTTCCCTGCCATAATACATGCATTATTGAGTAACCTGTTGATGGTCCGCTGCGCATATTTAAGCTGGATGCCTTAACAGTTGCTGCAGCGTCAATGGCAACTACTGCTGGGCTTGCTGTAGCTGCAAAGGCAGCGGTGCCGGGAAGATAAGAAATAGTTCCAACCACAAGAGAGCCAACTATCAGCTTTACGGAATTAATCTTAATATCCGAGAATTTTTCCTGAACAAACTTTTTAATCTGCTGATCAAGTTTAAGTTTACTATCCTTATTCTCTTTTAAATTTTCCAGAGAAAACTCTGCAGAATTAGGATCCAAATATATCTCAAGGGTAAAGCCATCAGCATCTTCTACTAATTTATAGCTTTTATAAAAATCCATGTTTATCCACCTCTATTATTTTGTTATTAACTGCTTATTAAGGAAATTACATGATTACCTTTGGTATGATTTTCTGTTTAAAAATAACGAATTATCAACATTTTTTTAAGCTGAAAAGGTTGATTTATGATTTATGCAATTTCTTTATTATATATGATTTCCATAATTTCAGATAATATTAGCCATAGATAAAGTGTAGCTGTAAAGTTCCTGAACACAGCTTTTTTTATTAAATTTATTTGGCAGCTACTGACAGTCAAAGTTGTTAAATATGTAATGTTATTATCATATTGTTTATATCAATAAGAATTGGAGGCAGTATTTTGGGAAACTTACTTTTTAAGAATAAACAAGGTTTAACTGAGGAAGATTTTTTTAAACTATACGATGCTGATATATATAAGAAGCCATCTTTTTCAGTGGATATGTTAATTTTTACAGTGACAGATGAAGAAAAAAACAAATTACCGGAAGCTTCCGGAAAAAATGCTGAAAATACTTTTAGTTAAAAGAGTAGATCATCCATTCATAGGAAGTGGGCCCTTCCCTGTGGATTTGTTGATGTATAAGAGAGCCTGGAGGAAGCTGCTTTAAGGGTATTAAGGGCTGAAACAAATATAGATGATATATATATGGAGCAATTATATACCTGGGGGGGTGTAAACAGGGATCCAAGAACAAGAGTAATAAGCGCCTCATACATGGCATTAGTAGACAGCAGTTCCTTGAGTGTTAAATCCGGAAATGATGAAGAGGATGCAAGATGGTTCAATGTAGACTATGTAATACTTCAGCAAAAGAAAGCTGCGGCAGAAAATGGATATATATATGAGCAGATAGCAGAAATTAAGCTTTGGACTGATAGTGAAAATTTAACTTCCAAAATTAAAATCACAGAAAATCCGGATGGAAGAATAAACAGAGAACAACCAAATCAAATAGCTGCTCTCTATTTTTCGATTACATTATATTTTCACCAATTATCACCTTAATCGAGAATCATGCCAAAGCCTGGAATAGAGTGGACGGTTTTGGCTGATATTTTCAAATTTAAATATAAGCGTAAAGTATTTATTATAAAATTATTTTGATAAAATATTATTTTTTATTTATAATAGAGGTATATTTTACTAAAAAATTACAATATTGCATATCAATATATATTTTAATTTGCGGAGATGATAAATATGGATCAATACAAGGAGTATGATTTCATTGCTGAGAATATTTTTTATCCAATCTATGAAGATATTGCAGCTGCAATTCTAAAACGGACAGGCATTACTAAGGGAGAGATGCTTGACATTGGATGTGGAGGCGGACATATGGGCTTTGCAGTAATGAAACTGGCTCCATCATTTAAAGGAACCTTTATAGACATACGTCCAGATGCTATTAATCTTACACTGAATCGGGCTATAAGCTTAGGTTTCGAAAATAGATGCTCAGCATTTTTAGGCAATGTTGATCATCTTAGTTTTAAAGATAACTCATTTGATTTGGTAATCAGCCGAGGTTCTATGCCCTTTTGGGAGAATCAGCTTACGGCTTTTAAAGAGATATATCGCATATTATCACCAGGCGGGAAAGCGTACATTGGCGGTGGCCTTGGAAATGCAAAATTTCAAGCACGTATAAAAGAGCAAATGGAGTCTATGGGTAAAAATACATTTCAAAAATCCCGAAAAGACTCAAAAGCACTTCCAACCCAAGACTATATTGATTTATTTTCCTCCCTCGGTTGTACCTATGAAATCTTTGAAAATAATGGTGAAGGACGCTGGTTTCTGTTTGTCAAGGGAGAAAAATAAGATTTAAAAAAAATTTGATAAGTTTTAACCAATGGTTATTTTTATCTGCAGCGCTTTCTATTTGCCAAAACAAGCCTTTTGCCAAGTTAATCTATTTGGCTAAAAGGCTTACCTCAATAGATTATAATTATACTCTCACAAGAACTTGCTCAATGGCAGGCTTGCCTATAGCTGGATCAGCAGACATGAGCAGTCTATAGCCGATGACAAAGTATAAAAAATACAGAGTGATATTTAGTAATTGCTAAATATCACTCTGCTTATTAAGATTTAAAGTGCATGTTTTCTTTTCCACTGTGTATAACTTCCTGCTATTACCAATCCATCCTCTAAGCCTCTGTTTATAAGTTCAGTATGGTCTTTATCTATATTTATCTGCAGTGTGGGAGCCAAGGTCCCTCCAAAGTGAGAAAGCTCAAAGCTTTCAGGCTTATTGCCAATATCAGCTTCAGTCAGCCTTCCTAAGTTGAAAAAATTAACAAAGCTGATAATAGTTCCATTTTGTAGTACTACCCAGGAATAGGCTTGAAAGGCATCAGAGATTGGATTTGCTGTTACCAGCCCTCCACCGTTTAAAGGGACATAATTTCCAGTAAGTGAATTTGAAACAAACCCATACAAACCATCCGGGCCGGTTACCCCTGGGGCGAATTTTGAAACATGTGTATTAATAAAAAGGTAATACATATCATCCTTAAATACAAAATGCGGACGCTCCAATTCCTGATTAACACAATCTGCATCTAAAATATGAGGTAGGAATTTCCACTCTGTAAATTCATCGTTTTCGGAAGATGCTAAACCTACTGCACCGCTAAAGGGTCTTGCTTCAGGGGGCTCACATTTTCTTTCTTCTGCAGTTCCTGGCGTATTAGCTTCAAACAAAAGATAGGAATTTCCATCCTTCTTATCTCTGAAAAACCAGGGATCTCTGAAAGTATAAGGTATATTTCCTGGCTTCATACTCTGTTCTCTGCTTTGATATAATACCCCATCTGGTTCTAATATAACTTTATGGGGACTCCAGTTAGTAAAACAAACTCCCTTCAGATTTGTATTAATTTCAGAACAGGTCATAACAATTCTTTGCTCGTAGGTGAGATTTGTCTCATCTTTTCTTCCTGCAGCAGTATAAAAAATATAAACATGACCATTAGAATTAAGAGCAGATCCTGCCCATTCTCTGGAACCTGGGGAATCCCCCTCTGAAAACAATTTACCTCCTTCAATCCAATTGAAACCATCTCTTGAATAAAAGTAAACTATCCTGGCAATATCATGACGCTTACCAGGTAAAACACTTCTTGGAGAAGATAGAGCAAAAATAATTTTCCAACCATTAATTATAGATACTGATCCATCTTCATCAAGCAATGGCCAGGTATCCCAAATCCATAAATCTTTTGCTGTTTGCCGCAGCGGGAAATTAATTCTGGGAGCCTCATTATCTACTGTGATTTTTATATTTTTTGTTTGTTCTCTCGTCCATTCTGAAGCCATTTATATCACCTTCCAAACCTTTGCCACTCCTCGTAGCTCCCTGCAATTACAAGGCCCTGCTCCAGCTCTCTGATAATTCTGGAATGGGTTCCGTTTAAAGAAATCTGTAGAGTTGGTGCATAGGCCCCTCCAAAATGTTTGAACTGGAATTCTATATTCTCTCTTCCAGGGTCAATTCCACCAGTATCATACCAGTTAATAAAGCTGAGTATGGTTTCATTTGAAAGTACAAACCAGGAGTAAGCCTGCAGCTCCTCATTTATTGGATTCGCAACTACAAGTCCTCCGTTATCAAGAGGGATATATCCGCCCATAAGCCTGTCAGAAATAAACCCGTATAGACCATCCGGAGCTGTAATTCCAGGAGCAAAGGTAAACTTATGGGTTACAGTGAATAAATAATACCTATTATTCTTTAAAACAAGATGTGGACGCTCCAGCTGCTGATTTACACACTCTGCATCAAATATATGAGGAAGAAGCTCCCATTTTGTATAATCATTTCCCTTAAGCTTTGCAATACCGATAGAACCGTTATAAACCCTTGCTTCAACAGGCATACATGTTTTAGTAGTGCTGGGACCCGGAGTATTTCCTTCGAAGAGAAGATATTCTTCTCCGCTGTTTGGATCTTTAAAAAACCAGGGATCTCTGAAGGAATAAATTATAGGTCCGTCAGCCTGCTCCATAGTTTGATATAACTTACCGTCTGCTTCTAAAATTATCTTATGCTGATCCCAGTTTGTAAAGCAGACACCTGATAAATCAGCCCTTACATCAGCTGCACCCAAAACAATTCTCTGCTCGAAGGTAACTTTAGGTTCTCCTTTTCGGCCGGCAGCAGTATAGAAAAGATACAGCCTTCCATTATCATACATAGCAGAGCCAGCCCATTGCCTGGAGCCTAAACCCATCTCAATGGGGAATGCCAATCCACCCTCAATCCAGTTAAAACCATCTCTTGAATAGAAATAGCTAATTGCAGCAATATCGTGTCTTTGTTCAGGGCCTACACTTCTTGGTGCAGACAAGGAAAAAACTATTTTCCACCCATTTATTACAGTAACTGATCCATCTTTATTGTTAAGGGGCCAAGTATCCCATAGCCATAAATCCATTGAAGTTTGGAAAAAGTCATCTCCGTGAATTAGAGGAGCCATATTATCCGCTGTTACCTTAATCTGCATAGCCTGTTCACGGGTCCAGGAGGTTTTGCCTGCCTGCCTGGTGTTTTTAGACAATTTTTCAGAGACTGCTCTGTCTTTTGGCGTAGCTGAATATTCATGGGGTTCAATGCTGTAAATATCTTCTAAAAATACTTCCACATATTTTTCTCTTTGGTTAGATAAAATATTTAAGCCAATAGTTCCTGCTGCATCATCAATATTTAATATCTGAGCAGTTATCCATCCCAAACCTGCAATAGAGGCTCTCACATTTTGACCTAAATAGGATCTTATTAAATTTGGATTTTTATAATAGTCTGGCTGAAAAAAACTGGGAGAGGAATACATATTTATCTCCTTAGAAATAACTTATTACTAATATTTAATGTATGAACTAATTTATCACAGTGTGTATATAATCTTTTAGCAAAAGGCTCTGTAGATTATAATTTTATACTCTCACAAGAACTTGTTCGGCGGCAGACTTCATAGACATAGTGCCTCCGCCCTGGCTCACAATTTCCAAAATCCGTTCTGGTTTTTTAACAACACTCCCCGCAAGCATTGTTATATTATGTTGGCTGAAAACTTCCGAACAAAGAGGGGTAGACGGTCCCACCAGGCATACCTCTTTTGCGTTTTTGCAAT
This sequence comes from Clostridiaceae bacterium, assembly GCA_041670885.1. Lineage (GTDB taxonomy): Bacteria > Bacillota > Clostridia > Clostridiales > Clostridiaceae > JAJBWD01. The sequence goes on along the minus strand of JBAXYJ010000137.1, from coordinate 1,211 downwards.
GTGAAACAACTTCATCAATGGTGTGATTGATAATACTGGTTGCGGTTATAACTACAACATCGCACTTGGGAAGATAAAGAGGAATCTCATCTTCAGAGTATAGCCCACTTCCCTTAGCCGCATTTAGTTCAAAAACATATATGTTCTTTGTCATAGTTCTAACTTTAGAAAGTATGGGCTTGAACTCTCCTACCATACCAAATGTATCAGATTCGTTAAGTGTAAACGCTTTCAATACATTCCCAGTATCCCAGTCTTGCCTTGAATTATTTATTACAGCATTAATAGCAGCAAGGCCGATAGCAGCTCTAAGCCGGTTATTCTCTTTTACCCAGGGTATTATTTCAGCAGCGTCCATTCCTATGAGACTGCCGGCAGCATTCAAAATCCCACAGCAATTTCCAAGTTCATTCCTAAAAGTATACGCTAATCCGCAGGCTCCATCCTCCAGCATAACGCAGGTATAACCCAGTCCTGCGCGAACGTCTTTAACCTTTCTGCTTTGAACCATGGCAAGAGATCGATCAATTAACTCATCAATAATCATAATTTTTTCCTACCTTACATAAATGTACTTATTAGATAATGATTTTATATAATAATATATACAAATATAAAATACACTTTCTTACACATTTATACATTATTTATTTCGACAAATTTAACTATTATCCTGCATAAGTTAATGTATTCCCAAATAATTATTAATTTTTTTATTTTATACCATTCCCGTGAATCAAAGACCTTCCCTGAGAATGTTCGTGAAATCCACACACTGGACTTTCACCATGCTGGTTAATTGACATGCCTGGCGCAGTAAAAAGGCAAAATTGAGATATAATTACCTCAATTTTGCCTCATATTATAGTGTAAACATACTCAAAAGGATTAAATTGCCTTATAAATGTGTTATTTTATTTATTCTGCCTGGCAGGTTCCTGAAAAGCCTAATCCGTTGCCTTGGCCTTTACCCATTCCACCGCCATTTTTTCCGCCAAAGCCTGCACCCATTTTCTGCCCAACCTTAGCTGATCCTGTTCCGTCACAGTTTTCCTGATTTTCTTTTAAAGCAGCCATAATTTCATCTGCTCTTTCCTGTGAAAGTGTTCCATTCTTAACCTTTGCATCCAGAGCGTCCTTCTTAATTTCAAGTATTTCATTCTTAAATTCTGTAAGTTTCCCTGCTTCTTTTGCTATAGTACCGTAAGTTT
>JBAXYJ010000136.1:0-7667 GCA_041670885.1 Clostridiaceae bacterium | reverse complement strand
TTTAACATTTTTATATTTTAGTGCTATCATATTTTTATAGATTAAATTTTAATAATCTAAGGAGGAATTAACTATGAACCAAACAATAGATACAATCTTAAAAAGAAGAAGTATCCGAAGCTATCAGCAGAAACAAATTTCAGATGAGGAATTGGATTCTGTACTGCAGGCAGCTCTATATGCTCCAAGTGCCATGAACCAGCAGTCCGGCAAATTTGTTGCTGTGCAAAATAAAGATATTATGCAAAAGCTTATTCAACTGGGAAAGAAAGCAGTTAACAATGAAAATAGCCCTTTTTATGGTGCACCAACTGTTATTCTTGTTTTTGCTAAAAAAGCTAATATTGCACCAATTTGTGATGCCAGCCTGGCTATTGAAAATATGTTTCTTGCAGCAGCATCCTTAAACCTGGCATCCTGCTGGATACACTGTGTAAATGCTGTTTTCAGAACTGATGAGGGCAAAAAGCTGCAGCTTGATATGGGAATCAGTGATGAACATATGATAGTAGGATCCTGCATTTTAGGATATGCAAAGGATAAGATTCCTGAGGCATTACCTCGCAAAAAAGATCTTGTTATAAAAATTAAATAGACAAGAAAATGTCTGTGAAAATTTGTAACTCTCACAGACATTTTAATTTAACTCTATTTTCTTAATAAATCTTTTACTTCCTGCCTTTTTTCAAATAGTAAACACCCTCCGGTATGTTTTTGAGACAATATCCCCACATCATTTAACCTTTTAAAAAGAGGAGACTTCAGCGCCTGAAGAAGGGTAACCTGCTTTAAGCTGGTGTCAGAATATGGGGAAAATGGGCAAGGCTCAGCACCACCATTTGCATTAATGTGGAAAAATCCTCTGCCGGCAGCTAAGCAGCCACCCATATATTTTTCATCACCGGGAAATGACAAAAATATCATATCATCAAATTGCTCCCGGAGCTTTATCTGATTTTTATCCAAAATACTTCTTTCTTCGTCATTTAGTGCCAAATATTCTGTATCAGCACTTACCGGAACATATTCAATATAAAAAACTAATTTGCAGCCATTTTCAGAAAGTATATTTACAAAATCCGAACCGGTGACCAGGTTTATATTATCTTTAGTAACTGTTATAGATGTACCAAAGAAAATTCCCTTTTTCTTAAGACTTTTCATTGCACCAGTCAGTTTATCATAGGTACCGTTTCCCCTCCGCAGGTCTGTTTCTGTCTTATTTCCTTCGATACTGAGTACTGGTATCAAATTCCTGTTTTTATTGAAAAGATTAATATATTCCTCATCAATTAATGTTCCATTTGTAAAAACAGGGAATATTATTTCTTTAACTTTTGAGGCTTCCTTTATTACATCACATCTTAAAAGAGGCTCTCCTCCTGCAAGAAGAATAAATTCAACTCCAATATCTTTTGCCTGATTAAATATATCTTTCCATTCTTCTTCCGACATTTGATTTCCCTGCAGATTTTCTCCGCAGGATTTATTTGCCCGGGCATAACAGCCCTTGCAGAATAAATTACAGCTGCTTGTAATACTGGCAATTAAAAATGGAGGTATATGAATATTGTCTTTTTCATATTTGATTCTGGTATTAGCTGCTTTTTTATGAGATAGTAAATATCTTAGTAAAAAAGCTGATTCTGATGGATTCTTAACAGATGCCTTAACTGCATTTTTTAATAGGTTATCAATAGAAGTATTCATGTAATCTAATAAATTAAACATAATTTTCTCCTTATTATAATACGGAAAACTGCATTCAACATTTTCCTATATTTCATCCACCATTCTATATCCTACTCCAACCTCTGTTATAATATACTTTGGTTCTGCAGGATTCACTTCAATTTTTCTGCGAATATTTGCCATATTAACTCTTAGTGCATTATCTTCATTAGTATATGGGCCCCAAACTTCTTTTGTGATAAAATCAAGAGTCATCACTTTTCCTATATACTTAGATAAAAGGCATATAATTTTGTACTCAACCGGAGTCAGGTGTACTTCTTTTTTTTCTACTGTCACAATTCTTTTTACATAATCAATTGTCAGACCTCCAACATTTATTATTTCTGCTTTAGGCTGGCTTCCAAAATCATCTTTTTGTCTGTGCCTTATAGCCGTCCTAATTCTGGCAAGAAGTTCTGATGTTCCAAAAGGCTTTGTTACATAATCATCTGCTCCTAAATCAAGTGCTTCAACCTTCTCCCTCTCATGCCCTCTGGCTGATACTATAATTACAGGAATATCTGACCACTGCCTTATGCTTTTCAACACTTCAATTCCATCAATATCAGGAAGTCCCAAATCAAGGAGTATCAAATCAGGACATTGGGATGCAGTAATTGAGACTGCTTCCCTGCCCCTTTCAGTTTTTAATATATTATATCCATTTGAAGTAAGAATTGCTGATATAAAATTGCTTATTCCGCTTTCATCTTCAACTATCAAAACCATTCTTTTATCACTATTCATATTTAACTCCTTTCAGCGGCAGTATAAACCTGAAAACCGCTCCGCCCTCTTTTTTATTTTCTGCTTGAATTTTACCATTATGAGCAATAATAATAGACTTGCATATTGAAAGGCCAATGCCCATACCCCTGGATGAATCTGAACTTTTACCTTTACTTACTGCAAAGCCTTCAAATATATGTGTAAGATCCTGCTTTTGAATGCCTAGCCCATTATCACTTACTTCAAATACTGCAGTATCACCAACTTTCTTTACATTTAAATCAATGACGGTATTTGGAGCCGTATGTTTAACTGCATTCTCTAAAAGATTAATAATAACCTGCTCTATAAGTGTTCCATCCATAGGTATAAGGAGTAACTCATCCGGTACTTTTACGTTTATTCTGCAGCCCTCAAATCTGGTTCTTATCCTTGATACAGCTTCTGCAACAATTTCCTCTGCTGCTTCCGGTGTTTTAACAACGCTCATTGATCCTTCACTTATCCTTGTTACAGACAAAAGATTTTCCACCATCCTGATAAGCCATTGAGCGTCTTCCTTTATCCCACCGATAAGTTTATCATGAGTTTCTATATCCATTCCCTCGTTTTCAAGAATTGCTGAACTGGCTCCCAGTATTCCTGTAAGGGGTGTTCTTAAATCATGGGAAATTGCACGAAGCAGATTGCTCCTCATCTTTTCCTTTTCAGCTTCTATTAAAATTCTCCTTTGCTCATATGATAAATACTGACGCTCCAGTGCCATAGCAACAAGAGATGCAATCATAGTAGATAAGGACCTGTTATTGTGGTTAAAGAAATTACCTTTATCACAGGATATTCCAAGGACACCAAGCACATTTCCCTGTGAAATAATAGGAGTGTAAAAGCCACTGGCCTCCATTAATGTATCTGTGCCATTTCCGGCACGCTTCTTATTGACAAATACCCAGTGAACTACTGCCTTTTCTTTTTTAGACATCATATATGAAGCATCTTTATCTTCCCGGGATTTTTTTATTATGCCCTCTTTTCCATTAACAGGATCCTCCAAGTAAAGAATAGAAGTCCTGTCAAACAGCTTCGTTACATATTCATTAGCAGCTTCGATTATATTGTCAAGTCCTCTCGTTACAAGAAGCTTTTTATTTATTTCATAAAGCACTTCCGTTCTTCTTTCTCTTTCAGCTGCCAGGCTTGCTTTTGTTTTTATTCTTATTATAAGTGCACTTGTAGTTAATGCTGCAAACAGCATAATAATAAATGTTATAGGGTAATCCGGCTGAAATGCAGTAAATGTATAATAGGGTTCTACAAATAAAAAAGTAAATATAAAAACACTTAAAAATGATGCCAAAATACCATATAAATATCCTGATGTTATCCTGGAAATAATTAGCACAGATAAGATATAAAACATAATTACATTCTGTTCACCCACGCCAGCTGCTCTTATACCGAATGAAAATAAAGTTGCTGATATTAATATGACAAAAGTTTTGGCAAAATCATTAAAGGAAAGAAATAAATTCTTGTTTAAATTAATTGCGTGCTTATTCTTATAGGGCTTTGCATTGTCACTGTCAGGTATTATATGTATTTCTATGTTTTTTAAAAGTGATATCAGCTTATCCTCAAAGCTCTTTACGAATAAGCTTTTAATTGATTTTTGCCGGCTTTTTCCAATAACAATATTTGTTATCCCTGAATATTTTGTATACTCAGATACAACAGCTGCTACATCATTGCCTCCTAATGTCACGACCTTTGCTCCCAGCCTTTCTGCCAGGTCCATATGAGACCTTATTGTTTTAATCTGATCTTCACTGAATTTCATGCTTTCCGGTGTTTCCACATATAATACTGTCCATGGTGCATGAAAAGCTTCTGATGTTCTTGCTGCCCATCTGATACATTTAGCTGAAGAGGGGGAAGGGCTTATGCATACAAGAAATCTGGTATTAATTGATTTCTGAAGTGTTTTATTTTTTCTCTGATTAAAGCTGCTTATTCTGTCAGTAGCTTTTCTCATGGCAATTTCTCGCAGCAGTCTCAGATTATTTTTAGAAAAAAAGCTATACTCTAACCCGGTCTCATCCTTTCTCAAAAGCTTTCCTTCTTCAAATCTTTTCATAAGCTCATCAGGTTCTACATCTACAAATTTAACCTTGTCCGCATTTTCAAAAATGTAATCCGGAATTGTTTCTTTTACTGAAATTTTTGTTATTTCCCGAATGATATCATTAAGGCTTTCTATATGCTGAACATCAACTGTTGTATATACGTCAATTCCCGCATTAAGAAGTTCTTCAATATCCTGGTATCTTTTTTTATTTCTTACTCCTTCAGCATTAGAATGATCCAGCTGATCAACTATTATAAGATGCGGCTTTCTCTTAAGAGCGGCATCTAAATCAAATTCTTTAACCTTAATATCATTATTAAATAATGTTTTGGGCGGTAAAATAGGAAGTTTATTAAGAAGTTTTAATGTTTCAGGTCTTGTATGAGGATCAATAAAGCCTATAACAACATCAATTCCTGATTTAAACTGTTCTCCGGCGTCATCCAGCATGGCGTAAGTTTTTCCTGCACCTGCAGCATAGCCAAAGAAAATTTTAAGTCTTCCGGCTTCTTTTTTATCATCAGAATTAGTATGCTCCGAAAGTTCATTGGAATTATTAGTTTTACTGTTATATTCCTTCAAAATATCACCACCTGATTAATGTTCAATATTATATCTATCCTAAACATATTTTATACCATTGTCAAAGAGTGTGAAATCTTAATTTAACTTAAATTATCAAAAATTATACAAAATTTCATTATACAATTTCCTTTATTAATAATGTATTAAGAATAAAAATCTTATTATTAAGATGTTATTAAGAAACCTGTTTATATATTGACGGCTTATTTATAAACTCTTATCATCATAATGCAATATATATTTTAATTTAATTTTACCAAATTGCAGCATTATATTGAAAGAAGGATAATTATGGAAACAAATTCAGAAAAAATTAAATTAGAAAATTCAGTCAGGCTGTCTGGCCTCATACCTTCTGATGCTTTGGAATTTTTAAAGGCTTCACCTGCAGGCTTATCTACTGAAGAGGCTTTAGGTCGAGAAAAAAAATATGGGAAAAATAAACTTCATAAAGAACGTAATTTTCACCCAATTAAACAATTATTAAAACAATTTACACATTTTATGGCTATCCTGCTTTGGGTGGCCGGTATCCTTGCGTTTATAGCAGGTATGCCTCAGCTGGCAGTAGCTACCTGGGCGGTCATTGTAATCAATGCACTGTTTTCCTTTTTTCAGGAATTCAAGGCGGACAAGGCTTTATCTGAACTTTCAGATATGATACCAAGCTATGTAAAAGTATTCCGATGCGGTGAGCTTACCACACTGCCTGCTGAAGATATAACCATTGGAGAAACAATTGTTCTGGAAGCGGGCGACAGTGTCCCTGCGGATGCAAGACTAATAAAAACCCACAGCCTTTTCCTTAACAACTCTATGCTGACAGGAGAATCTGTCCCTCTCAACAGAACAGAAGAAGAGTTTGATGCAGAAGGAAAACCTGTTTCAGAAATAACTAATTTCGTGTTTGCAGGTACAACAGTAACTCAGGGTAAAGGTACAGCAGTAGTTTATGCCATTGGTAATGATACTGAGATTGGGCAGGTATCAACCCTTACACAAACAATTGTTAAGGGAGACAGTACTCTTGAAGTTCAGGTACAAAAAATAGTTAAGTTTATTACAAAGGTTGCAATTATTTTAGGTGCTTCAGCATTTTTAGCTGCAGTACTTGTTACAGGCATGAGCTGGAAGGTAGGATTTATTTTTGCTATTGGTATTCTGGTAGCCAACGTTCCTGAAGGACTTCTTCCAACTGTAAGTCTTTGCTTAGCGGTTGGAGTACAGCGTATGGCAAAGGAAAAAGCATTAGTCAGAAAGCTGTCCGCAGTAGAAACGCTAAGTGCAGCATCAGTAATATGTACAGATAAAACAGGAACATTAACACAAAACCAGCTTATGGTCAGAAAAATATGGACACCAGATGGAGAAGCAGAAGTCAGTGGATCCGGATACAAAAAGGACGGAGAAGTAATACTTAAAAACAGCAAAGCTAAAAAAGCTTTGGAAATGCTTTTTTCATCAGCAATTATCTGCTCTGAAGCAAATATAAAGGACAGCAAAAATAACCCGGATGAATGGGAAGTTATAGGCAGCCCTACAGAAGCTTCAATTCTAATTGCTGCTGAAAAATATGGAATAGATCTTAATGAAAAACATGAAAGCTTCAATATTGTAGAAGTAAAGCCATTTACCTCAGAGATAAAAATGATGAGTGTACTGGCTGAAAATAAGAGTGATGATAATTTTAAAGAAAATGAAAAAGTTATATTTACAAAGGGTGCTCCAAACATTGTCCTGGAATGTTGTAAATACTATTTCAAAGATGGTATAGCAGTTCCTTTGACCAGTGAAAATAAAAAACATATTTTAGCTAAAAATGATGCTTTTGCAGAAGAGGGTTTCAGAGTACTTGGAATCTGTTATGAATATGCGTTCGATCATGAAGCCTCAGGAAAAGATATGGTATTTATTGGGCTAACCGCTATGTATGATCCACCAAGACCGGAAGTAGCTGCTGCTGTAAGAGACTGCCACCATGCAGGAATTAAAATTACTGTCATAACCGGAGACTATGGAATAACTGCAGCTGCCATCGGTAAGCAGATTGGTCTTATTGAAGACAAGTATCAGATAGTAACAGGCAGTTCTGTTGAGGCCATGTCCCAGAAGGAATTAATGGATGTAGTAAAGCAGAATATTCCGCTGGTATTTTCAAGGACAACTCCACAGCATAAGCTTAAAATAGTAGAAGCTTATAAGAAGCTGGGCGAAATTGTAGCTGTAACCGGTGATGGAGTTAATGATATATTGGCACTTAAAGCTTCAAACATCGGTATTGCAATGGGTAAAAACGGAACCGACGTAGCCCGTGAAGTTGCTGACATGATCCTTCTTGATGATAATTTCGCAACTATAGTTAAGGCTATAGAAGAGGGAAGATCCGTATACAGCAACATAAGAAAATTCCTTACTTATATATTAGCATCAAATGTTCCTGAAATTATTCCGTTTATAGCCATGGTACTGTTCCATATACCACCGGCACTTACAG
>JBAXYJ010000135.1:0-7676 GCA_041670885.1 Clostridiaceae bacterium | reverse complement strand
ATATGTACCCACACGTTGGTGGGGATTTTAAGCCTTGGGAGTGTTAGACCACTTGAGTAGTATTAGTAATGATATGAAAAAGAACACTATGAATAAGGAATGAAACATAAAAGCATATAGATTATTATGTAATGTAGTAATTTATAACTTTTTATAAGTTTTCAGTAACGGTATTAAGGTAATATTTACTAACGTTATGATAATGAAATCATTAAACGGAGTTTTTTACTGTAAATCTGATTATAGTATAATTTATATATTGTGCGAGCTGCGAAGCAGCACGCAAATGATTATACTTTAAAAATTTAAGGTGGTTAATATGATTTATAAAAATAGAGCTGGATATGACAAAAAATCATACCAGGATCTGAGAAATGACTGTGAGAAATGTTTTGGATTTTGCTGCATTGCACTGTATTTTTCAGCTTCAGATGGTTTTCCCGTTGATAAGACTGCAGGAAAGCCCTGTATAAATTTGCAGCAGGACTTTAAATGTACTGTACATAAAAATCTCAGGGATAAGGGACTTAAAGGATGCACTGCTTATGACTGCTTTGGTGCAGGGCAAAAGGTAGCTCAGATTACTTATGGCGGACGAAGCTGGAGGCAGGATGAAGAATCAAGAGAGCAGATGTTTGAAGCATTTCTGGTTATGAGGCAGCTTCATGAAATGCTGTGGTATTTAAAAGAAGCACTCAGAATAGGAAGAAACAGCAATATTGAAAGTAAGCTCAGCTGCCTTATTAGTGAAACAGAAAAACTTACCCTTTTAAGCTGCGATTCTCTGATAGCCTTGGACCTGGAGTCACATAGGACTGAAGTTAATTCTCTGCTTGAAAAGATAAGTGAACTTGTTCGTTCAAGGATACTTGGAGGACAAAAAAGCAATTTAAAACGCAGAAAAACAATTGGGGGAAGACTGGATTTAATTGGCGCTGACCTTAGAAAAATTAATCTTAGGGGTACCGACTTAAGAGGAGATTTCCTTATAGCAGCAAATCTTAAAGGAGCTGACCTGACCGGTGCAGATTTCATTGGAGCTGACATACGTGATGCAGATATTAGAGGAGCAAACCTTACAGATAGTATATTTTTAACACAATCTCAGATTAACACGGCTAAAGGAGATTCTAATACTAAACTTCCCATATCACTATCCAGACCTCTGTACTGGGATAAATAATAAAATTTAAATTATTTCTATTAAAAAAACCATATCATAAGTGATGTGGTTTTTTTATCATTATAAGGGATTTAACCACGTTACAGAGCTGTCTGAAGACCTGAAACTAAGGCTGAGATGTATAGGCAGGCTTTCCTATGACAAAAATATATACTCCTTAGAAATAAGAAAAAAGTATGCCAGAATAACTATAAATGATGAAGAAAAAAATATACCGGAATATTTAAAGGGAAGACAATTTTATAGCAGGGAAGAGTATGCAAAATTATAAAATTTAGGAGAACAAAAGTGTGCAGGTTTTAGTACCTGCACACTTTATTATACTATCTTTTTCAGTTTTTATTAAGACATTCCGGATGTTCCGCCAGTTCCTTTTTTAGAACGGGACTGTTGGTTTAATTTTTTAGCTTCTTCTACACCTGAATCTGATGATATACTGCTTTGCATACCAGATGTTCCACCGGTTCCTTTATTTCTTCTGGATTCTTCATTTAATTTTTTAGCTTCTTCTACACCTGAATCTGATGATACACTGCTTTGCATACCGGTTGTTCCGCCTGTTTCTTTATTCATACGGGACTGTTGATTTAATATTTTAGCTTCCTCTACACCTGCATTTGATGACATTCCTTCAGCAGCACTTGATGAACCTGTACGGGATGCCTGATTTTGTTTTTTGATTTCATCCACTCTTTTATCCATGTTTGTTCTCCTTTAATTTTAATTTGTATTGAATATATCCAATACATTTATAGGATGCCCATTTTTATAATAAAATATTACGATAGTTAAATAATTACTGCAGTTTATTTTGGGATAATATAATAAAGAAAAGGTTACAATATTTCCTGCCTGGATTTACAGGATACGTTATTAAGATATTCCCAAGTATTAAATTGCTTACATAAAAATAAGGCATGTGAATCTCAGGAAGTATAGTCCATAGAACAATACAAACCTTGATGAACATGTCTTATTGCATAACTTTTAATTTATTTTTTTTGCATCCTGTAACCAGTTTTAAAATCAACTATATTTTTTAATGGTTCCTGCCTTTTAAAATGTTCAAGATTTTCAATGCTGATTTCAACAATTCTCCTTAAGGTTTCCGGAAGGTGAAAAAATCCTGATATATGAGGAGTAATAAAAGCTCCAGGTGCATTCCACAATCTATGTCCGGCAGGTAATGGTTCCGGTTCTGTTACATCAAGGCCTGCTCCACTGATAATCTCATTTTCAAGAGCATCACATAAATCCTCAGTACATATGGTACTTCCTCTTCCCACATTAAGAATAACTGCATCTTTCTTCATCAAGTTAAATTTATTTTTATTAAACAAATGGTAAGTATCCTTAGTTCCCGGAAGACATAAAGCAACTACATCCGCTTTAGGTAAAAGAGTATCAAGATCTTCAATTGTATATAATTCATCAATATATTCCGGTTTTAATCCTTTAGTCCTTTTTATACCTATTGTGTAACTGCCAAGTGCTTTCATTTTTCTGGCAAAATCACCTCCAATATCACCAAGTCCTACAACCAGTGTAGTACTTCCTTCTATTGAAGTAACATTTCCTTCATCCTTCCATACATGCTGCTTCTGATTTATATAATATAGATTCAGCTTTTTTTTAATTTCAAGCAGCAGACCTAACATGTGTTCAGATATTGCAAGGCCATAAGCACCGGTGGCATTTGTAAGATAAGCACCTTTGGGAATTATACCATCTTCACAGTATCCGTCTGTACCTGCACTATTTAACTGAAGCCATTTAAGCTTTTTACTTCCCTTTATATATTGCACAGGAACATTCCCAATAATTATATCAGCACTTTTTACAAGTTCTTCAGTAATTTCCTCATGGGTTTTAAAAATGTACTCTGCTTCCGGCATCTTTGATTTAAGTTTTCCTTTTTCATTATCATTAAATGGAATCACAACTAAAATTCTCATTTATTATCACTCCCTTAGTATCTATTATACTATACAATAAGCAATTTAAATGCCTTAAGCTTCCAGCCATTTTTATTTTTGTGACTACCGTCACAAGATAATATTCCCTCCTGCAAAATTAAAAAATATATTGGCATAAAGCCAAGTACCCAGTATAATAGAATTAATGTGTTACGAAATTGTAAACGTATATATGAAGGAGCTGAAGAAAAATTAATAGTTTAAATTATTTTAATAACAGAGAAGACTGCAAAAAGTTTTTAGATAGGTTCGATTTTGAATATTTTATACCTTATTTTATTGATTGGGATGGTTATAATAGGTATACTGTTGAGCTTAATGAAGAATGCAGCAAGGTCGCATACTGTACTTTGGATTCTGTTGAAGACGGGTTAGTTAAAGATTCTTTTTATTTTTTTAATATTGATAAACTCAAGGTTAAAAGTAAAGAAGGGGTTTTAATAGATACTTTTCAGCTTGCTGAGGCAGGAGAGGCCATAAGAAGATATGTAAAAGGAAGAAAGTATTTAGAAAAATAAGATTATAGTATTAATTCTATTTCTGAATGTAAAAATCTTTATTTATATTAATTAATTAAGCAGGTGTTGATTTACCTCTATATACAATTTTAAAACATCTCAGTATTAACATCACAGAATTTAGCAAATTATATCCTGTACAGGCAATATTATTCTATAAGCTGGGTAACTATATAATTAAACAAAGTAAAATCCAGAGAAGTTAAATCTCTGGATTTTTCACATCATCATGACAAGGGGATACATATAGCAGTCTTAATGTTGGTCATCAACCTGACTGTTCAGATCTATTAAAAAAATTTATCTACTTTTAGAAAACTTAATGATCTTTGGAGCAATATCATCGTAAGCTGTTTCATTATTTATATTTATATCATTTTTCAAAATTTTGCCGCTTGAAAATAGTGTATATAGCCTGCTGTTAAAGAATTTTTTATATCCTGCCAACTTTGCTTCATGTCCACGTATAAGCAAATCAAATTTAATTTTACTTTGGAATTCATCAAAATGCCCTTCTGTAAATCCAAACCTGCCGGAGTTTTTCCTAAGGTCATCGTAACTTTCGCAGGGGTCACTCCATAGCATGTTATTAGTTATGGTTCTGTTTATATTGTCCTTTATCTGATTATTTGTAAGGTCAGATATACTGTTGATGTAATCATAATATTTTAAATCATTTTGTCTGGGCCTGGGAACGTCGCCGTGTACAAGCAGCAAACTAACCATCTGGTTATTTACAAAGGCAATATTACATAAACTGTTGAAAAATTTTAGATATGAATTAAGAACAGAACGTCTTAATTTATTTATCATTTTTTAAAAGGTTATTCAGATATAAAAGAAAATAATCATCATCACTTCCATCTTCAGGTTTTCTGATACGCAGCCGGATTTCATCACCTTCTAAAATCCCATCATCATGGTTGCCTTTTAATAAATATACAGTCATCTTCCTGTCTGCTCATTATTTTTTAATTTTTTACTGATTATTGGTTAAAATAATATGAGTGTTAGATTTTTAAGATAAAGGAGCTGCCTTATATGGATTTTTTACAAGGTCAGGAAACACTTACCACAATTGAGTGGATTCTTCGCGCTGTTATTGCTTTTTTATTTTTGCTGGCTGTTGCTAAGCTTTTAGGACAGCGTACCATTTCTCAATTAAGACTCCTTGATTTTGTTATTGCTTTAGTAATTGGAAACATAATTGCCCATCCGTTATCTGACGAAAATCTTGGGCTAAAAGGGTCCATCATAACAACAACTGTGTTAGTTGCCCTATATCTTGGCGGCATATTCAGCATACTTAAATTTCCATCATTAAGAAAACTTATTAATAGTTCACCAGTCATAATTGTTCAGAATGGAGAAATTCTTAATAAAGGATTAATAAAAGCAAGAATATCTATTGATGTGTTATTAGAAGAATTACGTGAAGAAAAAGTAGAGGATGTGAAAAAGGTAGCATTAGCAATTTGGGAAGCTGACGGGAAAATTTCTGTATTTTTACATCCGGAATATGAACCGGTTACTCCCTCATCCATGCAAATGGAAACAGAACCTTTTGATTTGCCAAGGACGTTAATTAAGGAAGGTAAAATTGAATACAAGGAGCTTAAGCAAATTAATAGGGATGAAGGCTGGGTTGTTTCCAGTTTAAAAAGTTTATATCAAACTGAGGTAAAAAACGTTCTGCTTGCTACCCTTGATAATAAAGGTAACTTAAAAGTTTTTTTATATAAGTAATTTCTTGAGGCCTAAACATATACATTTATATACAGATTAGTTTAAGCCTCTTTGCTTTGATGAAGCCTCATTTACTTATATTACGGTTCTGCTTAACGGGTATAACGAAGATTTTCTTCTTTAATCATTTAATAATAATTCTGATCTGAATGCTATCACAGCATTTCCGGAAACTTTAACCTCTACAGGTTCCTGATCTTCAATCTTTACCTCAACCTCAATTATGCCTGTCCTTTTTATAGCTTCACCCTGCTTAGCCTTGAATTTAAATAAGGAATTATTATGCTTAACTAAATTGTGATGAACAAGATATGCACCTAAAGGACCATTTGCATTACCGGTAACAGGATCCTCATTAATACCTATTGCAGGTGCAAACATCCGACCATGTATTAAAATATCACTATCCTGGGAATTAACCGTAAAAACATAATATCCATTACATTTAATAATCTTACTCAACTTGGATAATGCATCATAATTTGGCTGCAGTGTATTTAAAGTTTCAATACTTTTTATACCCACCATAACCTTAGAATGGCCTGTTGAGACAATCTGAATTTCGTAGTTTTCCAGCAAATCACTATTTCTTATATTAAGTGCTGCTAAAAGTTCTTCTTTATTTATGCTATCAATGATGGTACCAAACTCTATTTTACCCTGGGTCATAGTAATTTTGTAATCCTCATTTTCCTTTACTATATCAACAGGCAAAATCCCGGCACCTGTTTTATGATAAACCCTTGAATTATCAAGACCATTTTCAAAGGCACGGGCATAATGAGCAGCGATAGTAGCATGTCCACAGATTGGTACTTCATTTGTTGGAGTAAAGAAACGTACATGAACATCATACTCATTGTTGTTTGAAGAAAAAATAAAGGCTGTCTCAGAATTGTTAAGTTCCCTGGCAATCTTCTGCATTTCATAATCAGTTAGCCCATCTGCATTTGTAATTACACCTGCAGGATTTCCTGCGAGTTTTTCCTTTGTAAATGAATCAATTTGGTATAAATTATATTTTCTTGTCATGATTTGCCCCCGCATATATTGTAAATTTATAGACTATACTCCATTTTATTAGTTTATGCAATTAATATCTATATACAATATAATCAATTATAGTTTTGTTGGAATATACATACAACATTATAACATTAAGCAGTTACGTGTATTATCTGATAATTATTAATAGTATAAATATTTTTTACTTGACCATATTATATTATGTAACTTTTTAACTTCAAAGTTGATAAATGAGGAAATTGCATAATTCATAAATTTACTTTTTCAGCTTAAAAACGCTCTAAATTCGTTATTTTTAAGCTGAAAAATCAGCCAAAAGGTTATTATGCAATTTCTTTAATCAAGAAAGGGGCATAATATGGAAGATAAAAATAACAAAGCAAGTAACCAGATAAAAAATGCAAAAGACAAACAGCTGGATGAATTTAGAGTGGATGACCAGGGGGAAAATCTAACGACAAATCAAGGTGTTACATTATCACAGGATGAATTTTCATTAAAGGCAGGAGATAGAGGTCCAACTTTAATGGAAGATTTCCATTTCAGAGAAAAAATTACTCATTTTGACCATGAGCGTATTCCGGAAAGAATTGTACATGCGCGAGGCACCGGAGCACATGGAGAATTTCAGCTGTATGAATCAATGAAAGAATATACTAAAGCAGGATTTTTACAGGATCCATCTGTAAAAACCCCTATATTTGTAAGATTTTCTACTGTAGCCGGATTCAGAGGTTCAGCAGATACAGTCAGAGATATTAGAGGTTTTGCATTAAAGTTTTATACTCAGGATGGTAATTATGATATAGTTGGGAATAACATTCCTGTTTTCTTTATTCAGGATGCAATTAAATTTCCGGATTTCGTTCATGCAGTAAAGCCAGAACCGGATACGGAGGTTCCCCAAGCCTCCAGTGCTCACGATACCTTTTGGGACTTTGTGGCAAATAATCAGGAATCTGCTCATACCGTTATGTGGGTTATGTCTGACAGAGGAATTCCCAGAAGTTATCGTATGATGGAAGGTTTTGGAGTTCACACCTTTAGGTTTATAAATGAAAGTGGTAAATCTACTTTTGTTAAATTTCATTTTAAACCTTTGCTGGGAGTTCATTCTTTAGTTTGGGATGAAACTCAAAAAATAGCCGGAAAGGATCCGGATTTTAATAGGAAAGATTTGCAGGAATCCATCGCTTCTGGCAATTATCCGGAATTTGAAATAGGAGT
>JBAXYJ010000134.1:0-7698 GCA_041670885.1 Clostridiaceae bacterium | reverse complement strand
GATACATATTCATTTAAATGTCTTAAGGTGTTATGCTCTTCAGCTCTATATACCTGCCCTACTTCAAACACCCTTTCAAAGCCTGCCCCAACCAGCATCTGTTTGTAAAATTGAGGGCTTTGAGCCAGGTAAGCCTCTTTTTCAAAATATTTAACTTTAAATAAAGCAGTTCCTCCTTCAGCTCCCTCTGCTACAATTTTAGGAGTAAACACCTGGGTAAATCCCTCCTTTTTTAAAAAATCAATAAAGCCCTGAGCTAATACGGATTGGACTTTAAATACTGCATTTGTTTTTGGATTTCTTAAACTTATTACTCTATTATTTAATATGGTATCGATATTTCCCTCCGCCTTTTCACCATTTATAGAAATAGGCAGATCTTCTAAAGCATAGGATATAACGTTAAGCTCAAAAACCTGCAGCTCTACATTTGATATTTTATTATTAGAGCTTTTAACGAGGCCTAAAGCTCCAATTACGCTTTCCAGTTTTAAACCCTTTAAATCATATAGGGCAGGGTCTATCACCAGCTGAATAAGTCCTGATCTGTCTCTCAGCACTAAGAATATAACCTTGCTTAATTTTCTTATCTTGTGTACCCATCCGGAGATAAAAACCTCTTCTCCGATTTTCCCATTTAACTCACTAATTAAATTCCTTTTCATTGCATCCTCCTTATTTTTTAAAATAAAATATCCCTTGAGAAAACTCAAGGGACGAATTTAATTCGCGGTACCACCCAAATTGATCTTAATAGATAAACAAATAAAAAATTCCACTCCATGTAGGAGTGGAATAATCCACGGTACCATCCTGCTTATCTGTAAAGATCCGCTCAAAACCCTTTAACGGTGGAATCCGTCTTACCCTAGATAACTTCAGGTAAAAATCTCTGGGATGTCCTTCAGTTATAATCTGCCGCCGGACTTACACTGCCTCCGGCTCGCTTAAGACATTTTTATAACCTACTCTTCCTGTCATCGAAACAGTAATAATATTATTAAAATTATTATATGTATTTATTTAATAAGTGTCAATAGAAAAATCTATTAATGGAAATCCTGAAAAAAAGGAATATTTAATTTTATGTAGAATTATTATATTTAAGGGGGTATTCCTATGCTTAATGTTAATTTTGTTTATGATAATATATCTGTAAACAGCGTTGAAGAGAAAGACATGGAGAAGGTTGGGATATGGCTTTTTAAAAAAAATGATACGAATAACAAGATTTTCAATTTAAAGGAATTTAATGATAGGTTTCTTGAATACTATATTAGTGAGAGTGAATTTTTTCTTAAGGTTGAAATCAACAATAAGATAATAGGAATAATAAAAGGAAGAATAGAGTACAAAAATGAAAATCAGATTTGGTTCTGGTATTTTAATATTGAAGAAAAGAGCCTTTCTTCACTGCTATTAAAAAAAACAATAGAATTCTTTAAAAATGAGTTTTCAATAGATGATTTTTATGCTATAGCAGATGAAAAATCTGAGCTTATGAAGTTCTATGAAGAAAACAAATTTAAATTAAGCAGAGTATCAAAAAACTTCTTTAAATCAGAAAATGATAACATGGATATGTTTATACTTAAACTATCCAAATTAACTATGGGTTGACATATCACATATTTATATTTTATAATATAAAAAGTGATTATTTTTTAGATAAAAAAATTGGACAACTTTAAAGAAGGAGGTAATTATGAGAGGTATCAAGTTTAAGCTGGTTGGAGCACTTTTAACTATTACGCTTGCTTCATCCTTTAGCTTGATTAACAAAAGCGAAAAGGTAAAAGCTGATACACCGGAAGTTAAAACAAGTGCTGTAGAGATAAAATCTACTACCTTTACAACAAGTAAAGTTATAAAGGTTCCTGAAAAACCAAAGGCTGTGGTAACTACCTCAAAAAAATCTACTTCAAAAAAATCATCTAATTATAATAGGGGTTTTGGAGAAATAAGTGCTTCGTCAAGAGGCGGTCAGGTAGCAAGCTACGCACTAAGATTCGTAGGTTACCCATACGTATGGGGAGCAACAGGACCAAAAGCATTTGACTGCAGCGGTTTTGCTAAGTATGTATATAGTCATTTTGGCGTTGGTTTAAGCAGAACATCTGGCAGTCAGTATAGTGGAAGAGGATCATTTGTTTCCAGATCTCAGCTAGCCCCAGGAGACCTAGTATTTTTCTATAGCGGAATATCTCATGTAGGAATTTATATAGGCGGGGGAAGATTCGTTCACGCATCTAACAGCAGAACTGGTGTTAAAGTAAGCTCGCTTAATGAAGGACACTATTCTTCAAGTTTTCAGGGAGCAAAAAGAATATTCTAATATGACCCGGCTGTATGCCGGGTTTTTATTGTTTATATTGAGTATAATTTTATAACTTTCTTAATAATATATATTAAGGGGGATGTAAAATGAAAAACAAGGTTATTTTTTTAATTTTATTTTTATCATTGGTATTATCTTATATTTTGGGAACAATCCTTGCAAAAGGATTAGTGAAAGATAAAAGCATTAGCATTGATAATTTTAAAATAAACCAGCAAACTGATACGTCTAAAAATACCAGCTATAAATACATAGTTATACAGGGCGGATTATTTAAAAATAAAGATAATGCAAACAAAGTATTTGAGAAACTAAAACCATATGGGGCTCCATTTATTATAGAAGAAAATGAAAGTTATCGTGTTCTTCTTGGATTCTTTACAGAAACCAAAGGAGAAGCAATAAAAGGAAAAATGAATAAGGATAATGTGGCAAATTCAAAAATAGTATACGAAATAAAAGGAGACAACCTATGTGATCAGGAAATAGGGAAAGTTATTGACGGATTAATACAGATAGAGGAAAATCTTGTATCAGATAACATCTCAGCGGTAAAAACAGATGAATTTAAAAAATGGGTAAAAGAATTAAAACAGATAGATTCATCTTCAAAAAATTATAAATCTCTAAATGATTTAAAAAGTTTAGTAAATAATATGGGTGATAAAATAACAAAAGGAGAACTTGAAAAATATAATAAGTCTATATATCAGGTATCAGGAAGCTTTAAGTCAAAATAACCGATAATACTTCGGTTATTTTTTTTTACCTGAATCTTAATTTACAAATTTCTCACATAAATACTTGTTAAAAGGTCTTTTAAATGATAAACTATACTAGATAAAAAGTAAGGTGGGATGTACTTGAAAGCATATAATAAAAACCCAATTCTATTAGTGTTATTTATAATATTAGGTGGTATACTGGGTACTTTTTTAGGGGACATCCTAGGCAGCAGAATCTCAGCACTAAGCTTTATCAAAACTACATATAATATTGGTACAGCAAGTCCATTACTGGTTGATGTTAAAATATTAACTTTAACATTAGGAATAAATATTAAATTGAATATAATGTCTATAATCGGTATTATATTGTCTATAATTATGTATAGAAAGTATTAGGATGAATATTATGAGATTAGTTTTAGCATCTGCATCACCAAGGAGATATGAGCTCCTTAAGAAGATAACTGAGAATTTTATTCAAATTCCAAGTGAGTTTGATGAAACTCAAGTAGTAAATGATTCTGAAACTTCGAATTATGTAATAAATATTGCTGAAGGAAAGGCTATGGAAGTAGCAGCAAGAACTAAAAATTCAATAGTAATCGGCTGTGATACTATAGTAGAATTAGATGGCATAGTAATAGGAAAGCCTAAGGATAATCAGGAAGCTTTTAATGTACTTAAAAGCTTAAGCGGAAGGAAGCATTCTGTCTATACAGGAATATATCTTATAAATACAGAAACAAAAGAGGCAATGGGAGATTTTGAAAAGTCAGATGTTTTTTTCAGTAAATTAACTGATGAAGAAATAAACTGGTATATTTCAACAAAGGAGCCCTTAGATAAAGCAGGGTCATATGGAATTCAGGGATATGGAAGCAGATTTATTGAAAAAATAGAAGGGTGTTACTTTAATATAGTAGGACTTCCTTTAAATAAACTTTATAGTATGTTAAAATTGATGGGGGTAAATCTTTTTCTAGGAGATTTTTGATGGACAGTATATTAAAGATTATGGATTTACCGGAAATGGAGAGACCAAGAGAAAGACTTTTAAGATTTGGACCGGAGTGTCTTTCTAATTCTGATCTTTTAGCTATTATTTTAAGAACAGGCACAAAAAATGAGAATATTATATCACTTTGCAGCAGACTTTTAAAGGAAAGCGGAGGTCTGAATGGTCTTATAAATATGACTGTAAGCGAATATAGAGAGATAACTGGGATAGGAAATGCCAAGGCTGCATCACTAATTGCCGTAATGGAGTTATGTAAAAGAATAAAATCATATAAATCGGGAAATGATTATAAAATAGTGTCCCCAAAAGATGCAGCAGATTTATTAATGGAGGAGATGAGGTATCTAAAGAAAGAATACCTGAAGGTTATACTGCTTAATACTAAGAATGTTGTTTTGACCATTAAGGATGTATCAGTAGGAAGCCTAAATTCATCTATCGTTCATCCTCGAGAGGTTTTTACATATGCAGTCAGAGATAGTTCATCTTCAATAATTATATGTCATAATCATCCATCCGGAGATCCATCACCTTCAGAAGAAGACATAAATATAACCAGAAGACTTTCTGAAAGCGGCAGGATTTTAGGAATTGAGCTATTGGATCATATAATAATTGGTGATGGTACATTTGTAAGTTTAAAAGAAAAAGGAATAATTTAATTGGAGGAAAAGAAATGAGATTTTTTGGTATGTCAAAGGACATGGGAATTGATTTAGGAACAGCAAACACTTTAGTTTATATAAAAGGAAAAGGAATAGTTTTAAGAGAGCCTTCTGTAGTTGCAGTTAATTTAGATACAAAAAGGGTACTTGCAGTTGGAAATGAAGCAAAAAAGATGATTGGAAGAACACCAGGAAATATAGTCGCAATAAGACCTTTAAAGGATGGAGTTATTGCAGATTTTGATATTACAGAAACTATGCTTAAAGCATTTATTAATAAAGTTAATCCAAAGGGAACAGTTACATCTCCCAGAATCGTTATATGCTTCCCATCAGGAGTTACAGAAGTTGAAAAAAGAGCCATAGAAGATGCTACAAGAAGTGCAGGAGCAAGGCACGTAGTACTTATGGAAGAGCCAAAGGCAGCTGCCATTGGAGCTGGTCTCCCGGTTGCAGAACCATCAGGAAGCATGATTGTGGATATTGGAGGAGGAACTACAGAGGTTGCAGTAATAGCTCTGGGAGGAATTGTAACCTGCAAGTCCCTTAGAATAGCAGGAGATGAACTGGATCAGGCCATAATAACCTATATTAAAAAAGAGTTCAATTTAATGATAGGAGAAAGAACAGCTGAAACAGTTAAGATTGAACTTGCCTCAGCCTTTGATACAGGTGAAAATAGGGTAATGGATATAAAAGGAAGAGATTTAGTTTCAGGACTTCCAAAGACAATAGAGATAAACGAGGATCAGATTAGAGAAGCAATAAAAGAACCTATATATTCAATAATTGATGCTATAAAAACCACTCTCGAAAAAACACCGCCAGAATTATCAGCAGATATTATGGAAAGAGGAATTATGCTGGCAGGAGGAGGAGCTCTGCTTCATAATTTAGATAAACTTATAAATCATGAGACTCATATTCCTGTAAATATAGCAGAAAATCCTCTTGATTGCGTAGCAATAGGTGCTGGTAAAGCGTTGGCTAATTTAGATAAGCTTGAAAGCAGAAGATAAAAATGGGATCATTTCGTAAGAAGCTGACAGTAGTAGTAATTCTGCTGTCAGTTACATTTTTAATATTAATTAGCTATAGTATGAATAGAAGCAAGGTATCTAGTGTAGAGAGTGGATTTGGGTATGCAATAGGTGGAGTGGAAAAAGTATTTTACAAGATAGGCTCAGGAATTCAGGGATCTTTTAGCTTTATTACTAATATTCAAAATATAAAAAATCAGAATGAAGAATTAATACAAAAAAATAATGAGCTGGAGCAGAAGGCTTTAGATTATGATTTCTTAAAAAGTGAAAATGAAAAACTTAGAGAAACGCTTAAGTTTAATCAATCACAAGGAAGCAATTATAATTATCTTCCCTGTGATGTAATTTCAAAAACCGGAAGCAGTTATTTAGATGGGTACATAATAAGCAGAGGATATAATGATGGTATAAAAACCGGAATGGTAGTAATAGTTCCGGAAGGCCTAGTGGGACAAGTAACTTCCACTGCAGCTGCCTGGGCTACTGTTCAGACTCTGTCAAATGAAAATATAGCGGTGGCGGCATTAATACAAAATACAAATGAAAATATAGGAATTGTAAGAGGTTACAGAGATAGTGACAATAATCTTCTTGCAAAGGTCACTCTCCTTCCTATAGATTCCGAAATAAAAGAAGATGATGTTATTTTAACATCTGGAACAGGCAGCTTATATCCTAAAGGAATAAGAATAGGAAAAGTGTTATCTGTAGAAGAGGACAAGGGAAGAATTCAAAAAACAGCTGTAATTGAGCCCTTTGCCGATTTCACAAAAATTACTACTGTAGAGGTAGTAGTACCAAAGCAGGTGTCCGGCAATGGTGAAATAAAATATTAAAGAGGTATATAAATGAAAAAAATAGGATTATTAATAATTATTTCAATGCTGCTTTTAATTCTAGACAATTCAGTTATGCCTTTTTTTTCTGTTAGAGGAGCATATCCAAGCCTCCTTTATATATTTATCATATATTATTCTTTAAATAAAGGATATACAGAGAGCATATTAATTGGAATATTTGCCGGCTTTCTGCAGGATATATATTTTTCCAATGGTATAGGTATAAATATGCTGACAAATATGCTTACATGTATTTTGGCAGCTTATGTAGGAAATTTGATAATCAGAGAAAAAAAGCTGATACCTGTTTTTCTTACTTTTTTTCTTACATTTATTAAAGGAACCCTTATATTTGTTATACTATACGTAGATAAGAAGTATTTTGCATATAGTCAGGTTTTATATAACAGTTTATATAATTTAATTTTAGGATTTTTTCTTTATAGAATTATATACAATTTCTGTCAGAGAGATATAGTTAAGGCAAATTGGAAATTATAAAGGGTGATTAAATGAAAAAAATTAAAGTGGATAGATACTCATCATTATTTATAATAGCCTGCATAGTATTTTCAGCTTTAGTAATCAGGCTGACTTATGTTCAGGTTGTAAAATCAGATGA
Organism: Clostridiaceae bacterium; assembly: GCA_041670885.1. GTDB lineage: Bacteria > Bacillota > Clostridia > Clostridiales > Clostridiaceae > JAJBWD01. The sequence goes on along the minus strand of JBAXYJ010000134.1, from coordinate 445 downwards.
ATATAAAGAAAAAGCAGAAAAAAACTCATATACAGAGATACCGGATGTAGCTCCAAGAGGTATTATTTATGATAAAAGCGGGAATGTTTTAGCCACAAACAATATTAGCTATACTCTTACATATACAGAAACAGATGAGAACAAAAAAACTTTTATAAAAACGGCAAATAAGGTTTTTTCTATATTAGACAGTAATGGTGAGAAACAGATAGATGACTTTGCATTAAAGACCAACCCATACAGGTTTGAATTTAATACAGATGATGCTGCTACTAAAAAGTGGTCAGAAATCAGATTCAAAAAAGACAGGGGAATGGGAGAAAAGACAGTTGATGGCGAGAAAAAAGATCGTACAGATGAAGAGCTTCTAGCTATAACTCCTGAAGAGACTTTTAAGTTTCTTCTTAAATTTTATGGCATAGAAGAGAATGCAGATAAGAGAGCT
>JBAXYJ010000133.1:0-7764 GCA_041670885.1 Clostridiaceae bacterium | reverse complement strand
TGCTATTCTCCTCCTCTGTGGATAATATTTTGTGTGATAACATTTATTTTCTCACAGTGGAGGAAAATATAAAAGCTTAACAGCTTAAATGTTAGGCAAATCAACGATTGTGGTATTCCGCAACCGACTAAAAAGAGTATGATAAGGAGGGTCAATTATGCTTCATAATGCTTTTTATGCATTATTAAAAATGAGCATTTTTGCTTCTGCTGCTGTAATTATAATTATAGGATTACGATTACTGCTGGGCAGGAAGCTTCCAAAATATTTCTGCCATATACTTTGGATTTTTGTTTTGTTAAGACTGCTTATTCCGTTTTCTCTTACCTCGATGTTCAGCATTTTTAATGTTATACCTGTGCCCGAAACTGCAGTCAGTAATACGGAGTATACAGCAGCTGATAAATTGCCAAATATCAGTGAGTCTGAAAATGAAACTGCCATAAAAAGTTCCACTGAGACTGATACCGAGACTAAAGAATTAACTTCAATTTCAAAACCGGCAGCAGCAAAAGTTGTTTCCCAAAAGCAAAAAGTAAACTTAAATGATATATTCCCCTGGATTTGGATTGCTGGTTTATTAAGCTTATTACTGTATTCGGTTTATTCCTATGTATCTGCATGGACTAAATTAAAAAAAGCAGTTATATACAGCAAGGATTATGTATACGATTGCAAAGAAAGGTTGGGCTTAAAAAGAAATATTAAGATGTATGTATCCGATAAAATACCTACACCTATTGTATTTGGTCTTATTAAGCCAAAAATAATTCTCCCCGTAAATACTGCTGAAACTTCGAATGAAGCAGAGCTCAGGTACATTACAACCCACGAACTGGTTCATATAAAAAGGTTTGATAATATTATAAAAATACTCTGGGTTATATCCTTATGCATTTATTGGTTTAACCCCATGATTTGGCTTGGATTTATAATATCTCAAAAAGACATGGAGATGTCCTGTGATGAGAAAGTTTTATCTCTTAACAATGAGGACATAAGAAGCGAGTATGCATCATCTCTGATCAATCTTGCAGCAAAGCAGAATATGATTTTTAACGGGGGCATACTGGCTTTTGGAGAAAGCAATATAAAAAGCAGAGTTAAAGGAATAATGAAATTTAAAAAGCCAAAGTTCATAATCGGAATTTTATCATTTATTATACTTGCAGCTATTGGTCTTTCCCTGCTTACAAATGGAAACAGGAAGGCTGAAGCACAAGGTTTTGATAAAAGCAAGGTTCAGGATTATCAATTGGAAACTGTGATAATAAACGACTGTACTGCCAAAGAGGGCCCTTCTGAAAGTTATAAAGCAGCAGGCAGTTTAAAATATGGTGATGTTATATTTGTCTCAGGAAAATACAATGACTGGCTGGGTGTAAGTTCAAAGGACGGCAGCGTTAAATACTGGGTTAATTCAAAATATGTAATAAGTGAGAGTAAGCATACTGATTATAATTTAGGGATTATAACTAAAGATAAGGTAACTGTGGGCACAGAACCATTAGTAAAGGGAAATCTTATTCAGGTTCTTATAAAAGATAAGGATAAATCCTGTGTTACCATAAGAGATATAGATGTTAAGGTTGGAAAAACAGGATGGATAGATAATACTGCTTATACTATGGCTAAAGGGGGAGTCTTTTATAACCAGGCTTACCTGAAAAAAGGAGCTCAAATTTATGAAAAGCCATCCCTAAGTGCACTTATAATTGGCAATAGCCTCGATCATGACCTTTTTGTTAATATAAAAGAAGAAAAAGATGGATGGGTTTTAATTTCATCTCATGGGCACGTTAACGGGTGGGCTGAAGAGGATTATATTTATATGCCTTCTGCAGCAGCAGGTGAGATAAGTACAAATGTAATAAGTCCTTCCGTCTCAAGTAATGTTAAAGCTAAGCTCCTAAAGTCAGTTCAGGAAATGAAAAATATGGAGCCTGGAGTAGGCCCCTGGGAAATAAAATATTATAATAATGGCCGAATAATTATTTATAACTATTCCCATATAATAGCTATAAATGTTTCTGGAAATAATAAAGGAATATATTCAATTATAGATCTTCGAAATTTAAAGGTAGGAAGTTACCAGGGTTCTATAGTTGCTGAAATGTACCCAAGTCCCGATGGATTGGCTTTAATTCTTGGGACAGGAACCCATGAAGCGGATATTAAAAATACAGAAGGTCTCTACCTCTGTAATTTACATGATGGCTCAGTAAAAGAGCTGGAAACTAATTATAACCTGGCAGATAACAAAGTCACCTGGTATAGGAATATGACAAGTTCTTCCATGCTGCCCTGGGGCGTATTAATTAAAGGACCAGATAAAAAAATATTCTATGATATGGGTAAGCAGAAAAAGCTGACTTCCATTCCTTCCGGCTATGATGAAACAGCGATAAAAACAGATTATATTGAGAACTTGCAAAATATCACAGATTATGACTATCTTAACTGGTATAAGATAGACGAAGAGAATGTTATAGGTTCACCCTATAAAAAAGGAGTTACTAACTTAGCAGATTTAAAGCTCAGTGACTTCCGCATTGTAAAAATAAATTTAAAAACTAAAAAAGAAGAAGTACTTTTTAAAATTAATTGAGGGATTTACATTCCCTCAATTTTTCTGAAAAATTTCAAATGTTTTTATTAGAACTGGCATGAATATATTACTATACTTCTAAAAGTATATTATTTATTAAATTACGAAAAATACCTTTAAAGAAGCTAATTTTATATTCTACCTTTAATTCAAAATGAGGTGAAATTATGATTAAAAAATCATTTGGAATTCTTCAGCAGGTTGGTAAGGCACTCATGCTTCCTGTTGCACTGCTTCCCGCAGCAGGAATACTCTTGGCTTTCGGCAATGCTCTACAAAATCCACAATTTTTGACTGCAGCTCCTGCTCTTAATGCATTCTGGGTTCAGTCTCTGGCTAAAGTTATGGAATCTGCAGGAAGCATAATATTTTCAAATCTGGCCCTGCTCTTTGCTGTTGGAGTAGCAGTTGGATTGTCCGATGGAGATGGAGTTGCGGGTCTGGCAGCCATAGTAGGTTTTTTAATCATGAATGTTACCATGGGACTTATTGCTGGTGTAAATTCAGGTATGGTAGGCAGAAATCCTGCATATGCCAGTGTACTTGGGATTCCAACTCTTCAGACAGGAGTTTTCGGAGGAATTATTATAGGTATAGCAGCAGCTTCGGTTTATAAGAAATATTATAAAATAGAACTTCCTCCATACTTAGGTTTCTTTGCCGGCAAAAGATTTGTGCCTATTGTTACTGCAGTATATTCATTATTTATAGGAGTAGCATTAACATTTATATGGCCAATAATTCAGGCAGGACTTAATACTTTTTCACACAATATGATAGATACAAACAGAACAGCAGCTGCTTTAGTTTTTGGCATAATTGAAAGAGCACTTATACCCTTTGGTCTTCATCACATATTTTATAACCCTTTCTGGTATCAGTTTGGAGAATATGTAAATAAAGCAGGTCAGGTGGTCAATGGTGATCAAAACATATTCTTCGCCCAATTAAAAGATGGAGTTCCATTTACAGCAGGCACATTTATGACAGGCAAATTCCCGTTCATGATGTTTGGACTTCCTGCGGCGGCTTATGCCATATACCATGAAGCAAAGCCGGAAAACAAAAAACAGGTTGCAGGAATAATGGGTTCAGCAGCACTTACATCATTTTTAACAGGAATTACAGAGCCTATAGAATTCTCATTTTTATTTGTAGCTCCTGTATTATTTGCTATGCATTGTTTATTCGCAGGGCTTTCATTCATGGTAATGCAGATTCTAAATGTTAAAATAGGAATGACATTCTCAGGCGGTATTATCGATTTCCTATTATTCGGTGTTATGCCCAGCAGAACTCCCTGGTGGCTTGTAATACCTGTAGGGCTTGCATTTGCAGCAATTTATTATTTTGGTTTCAGGTTTGCTATAAGAAAATGGGATCTTAAGACACCCGGACGTGAAGATGAAGTAATAGATACAGAAAAAAGCAATGTAAAAGCTGGAAAGCTTCCATCAGCAATACTTGAAGCATTAGGAGGAAAAGATAATATATCATATCTGGATGCATGTATAACAAGGCTTCGTATATCTGTTAACGATATTAAAAATGTTAATAAAGCTGAACTTAAAAGCCTTGGTGCCGCAGGGGTAATTGAAGTAGGAAATAACATACAGGCAATATTTGGTCCAAAATCAGACAGCATAAAGATGCAGATTAAGGATATAATGGCTGGGAAAATACCAGTTTCTTCGCAAGATTATTATGATGAACCGGATTCTGTAATAGAAATTAAAAGTAAAGGTAAGCTTTCCATAACAGCTCCTGTAGAAGGAAAAATAATATCTATTACCGATGTCCCCGATGAGGTTTTCTCTCAAAAATATATGGGAGATGGTTTTGCAATTGAACCTTTAAAGGGTGAGGTGGTGTCACCTGTAGATGGAGAAATAACATCCTTCTTTCCCACAATGCATGCTTTCGGGATAACAGCAGATAATGGTCTGGAGGTTCTTATTCACTTTGGTTTGGATACTGTGAACCTAAAAGGTGAAGGCTTTAAAGCGCTTAAAAACCAGGGTGACAAAGTTGCAGCAGGAGAGATGATATTAAAAGTTGATATAGATAAGATAAAACATAAGGTTCCTTCAATAATTACACCTGTGGTATTTACTAATCTGGAAGAAGGAATGAAAATTTCAGTTAAAATAGGTGAAAATGTAAAGCTTGGTCAAAAAAATATTGCTGAAGTAGGTTAATTAAATATATTTATGTAAATCAGAAGAATCTTTTTAATAGATTCTTCCTTTTTTATTCTATATTTGTTAGACATTTTTAATTATTGTTTATATATTTATAGACAATATTATTTTTATGGTGTATTATAATGATATTATTAAAATTGAAAGGAATAGGTTTTATGGATACAAAATCAAAGGAATTATTCTGGACCGCAGGAATAGAAGAAATAGAAAATGGTTTTATAGAAAGCGATACCGATTATAAATGTATAATCTGCGAGGAATCATTTGAAAAAGGACAAATATTTGAAATTAATTCTAAATTATATGATGCAAAAAAAACTGCTGAAATTCATATTGAAACAGATCATGGTTCCATGCTTCAATACTTACTTGGCATGAACCCAGTCTTTACTGGACTATCTGAAGTTCAAAGACAGCTTCTAACCCTTATGTCTGAGGGCTTATCAGATAAAGAAGCCGCAGCAAAATTAGGCGTTGCCCAGTCAACTATAAGAAATCACCGTTTTAAATTAAGAGAAAAGGAAAAGCAGGCAAAATTGTTTTTATCTATGATGGATTTGCTTTCAAAGAATACTGACAAAAAGATTAATAGCCTGGATAAAGATGATTTATGTGATGCTCATAAAACAGCCACCACAATAGATGACAGGTATAATATCAGCGATAAGGAAAGAGAAAACATTATAAAGTCATACATCAGTGAAAATGGAGCATTAAAAAGCTATCCTGTTAAAGAGAAAAAGAAAATAATTGTGCTCAGTGAAATAGTTAAGAATTTTTCTAAAGGAAAGATTTATTCAGAAAAAGAATTTAACAGAATCATAAAAAGGATATATGAAGATTATGCCACTCTAAGAAGAGCCTTGGTTGAATATGGGTTTATTGAGAGAACAAATGACGGCAGCAGTTATTGGGTAAAGGAGTAAGCGGTTATGAATAAAAATAAAAATCTCTGGATGTTTTTAGGCGGCAGATTTATATCTCTTATTGGCAGCGGCATCCAAATGATAGCTCTTCCTCTTTATATACTTGATTTAACAGGCTCAGGAACTTTAATGGGTATCTTTTCAGTGATGACACTTGTACCTGCCCTCATAGCTGCTCCTTTCTCAGGTATAATAGGAGACAGAAAAAACAGAAGAAATATAATGATAGTTATGGATATAGCAAGAGGACTTCTTATTATTTCGTGCGGGCTTCTTGCCATGGCAGGAAATTTCAATATTTATATTCTGTTTTTCCTGCAGATTTTTATATCTGTAATGGACAGCTTATTCAATTCTTCCTCCTCTGCTTTGCTTCCGGATCTGATATCAAAAGATGAGCTGATAGAAGCTAATTCTGCAAAGGGCGGATTTGATGCAGCATCTTTGATTTTAGGACCTGCCCTGGGAGGCGTGATTTACGGCATCTGGGGGATAAAAATGGTATTTTATTTAAATGGTTTTTCCTTTATAATTTCAGCAGTATTCTCCTTCTTCATTTCCTATAATAAAGAAGCAGCTAAGAAAGAGAAAATAAACATTAAATTATTTCTAAGTGAAAATTCCGAAGTACTTAAATTCATTACAGTAAAAAAAGGATTACTTCAATTGTTCACTTTTGCTATGATTTCAAATTTATTACTGGCACCATTATTTGATATAATAATGCCCTATGTCCTAAAGAAGGAAATTGGATTTGTTTCACAGCAGTATGGATATATAATGGGCTTCTATACAGCAGGCATACTTCTTGGTAACATTGGGATTTCCATATATTTTAAAAATTTAGGTCTAAAAAAGCTTATGAAAACCGGACTTATTATTGAAACAATTGTAACAGCAATAATTTCTATACTACTTTTCCCAAAGATAGTAAATATGTATGGCGGGGCAGCCTGGTCTTTGTTTATTTCCATATCCCTCTGCTGCTGTATAATGGGATTTTTCAATGCTTTTGTAAATACACCAATTTCAACGAACCTGCAGAACCTGGTACCGGATGAAATGCGTTCCAGATTCTTTTCAATACTAGGTATGTTCTCACAGGGTGCTGTTCCTATAGGTTCTTTGATTTTTGGTATTTTACTGGATTCAATGAAGTACTATAATCTTTTAACCATCGTAAATATACTATCAGCAATAGCTGCAGTAATATTTCTAACCAGAGCCTGTGATGAAGCCTACGAAGCAAAAGATATTCCAGCCTAAACTAAGCCTTTATATTTTATCTTTATAGGCTTATATTATAATTAAGTCTGTTAAAAAATCCTGTGTATTTAATTCTTATAACAGGCAAAACTAATATAATCTAAAATATTTTACAGAGGTGATTTTTGTGAGTTTACAAGGCTTTTACCTTCTTCCCCACCCCCCTATTATACTTCCGGAAATAGGAAAGGGTATGGAGGCAAAGATAAGTGATACCAGCAAAAGTTTTAATGCCATTGGAAAGGAGATTGGTGAGAAATCTCCCAGTACCATAATTATTATAACTCCCCATGGCGTTATGTTTCAGGACGCTGTCTCCATAAGTTATCAGAATGAAATTTATGGAGATTTTAAAAATTTTGGTGCCCCTTCAGTTTCTATGAAGCTGTCAATCAATAAAGAACTGTCTAAAAAAATATATGAGTTATCTTATAATGAAAATGTACCGGCTGTACTTACTACAAATTCACTGCTTAAAAAGTATAACTCCTCTGTAACTTTAGATCATGGAGCTATGGTTCCCCTCTATTTTATTAATAAATACTGCAAAAATTATAAGCTTGTTCATATAACCTATGCCCCTCTCAGCGATATTGATTTATATAGATTTGGAATAAATATTAATAAAGCAGCAGAGGAATTAAATGAAAATGCAGTTATTATCGCCAGCGGTGATCTCTCTCACAGACTTAAGGAAGATGGACCTTATGGCTACAATCCCTATGGAGAAAAATTTGACAGAGAATTTCTTAATCTATTA
>JBAXYJ010000132.1:0-7993 GCA_041670885.1 Clostridiaceae bacterium | reverse complement strand
TTCATAACATCATAAGGTAGGGCAGCAACGTCCTTTGCCAAATCCTTTCTTGGTCTTATTCCCTTAAATGCCCTAAGTACTGCCATCTTAATTCCTCCTCTACTTGAAGTATTCTTCTAATATGGATACTACCTCTGCTCCGATTCTTTCCTGTGCTTCCTTAGTTGAAGCTCCAATGTGAGGCGTTACAGATACATTGGGATGTTTAATAAGGTCTAAATTAGCTGATGGCTCCTCTTTATAAACATCAATTCCTGCACCTGCTATCTTACCGCTGTTTAATGCTTCTAAGGGTGCTTCTTCATCAACTACTCCGCCTCTGGCACAATTTATCAGATAAGCTCCATCCTTCATAAGGCTTATCTCTTCTTCTCCAATAACTGCTCCCTTTACCTTGTCATATGGAATATGAAGAGATACAAAGTCAGCCTCTTTAAGAAGTTCATTAAGAGGAAGATATTTGAATTCTTTAAAAGCTTCCTTTTCTCCTGATATATCGTAATATATTACATTCATGCCTAAAGCTTTTACTCTTATTGCAACCTGTTTTGCTATCCTTCCAGCTCCTATTAGTCCCAAGGTCTTACCGGACAGCTCAATACCCTTGTACTTTTTTTTCTCCCATTTTCCTTCTCTCATAGTAACATTGGAAGCTGCTATGAATCTGGAAACTGCAAACATATGGCCTAAGGTGAGCTCTGCAACTGCAGCAGAACTGGCACCTGGCGTATTTTTAACATCTATGCCAAGCTGGATTGCTGTTTTTACATCTATATTATCAACGCCTACTCCGCCTCTTATTATCAGCTTAAGGCGCTTACCGTCTTCAGCTTTTCTTATTATGTCTTCTCTTACCTTAGTAGCACTTCTTACTACCAGAGCATCGTAATCTTTTAAGGCTTCTCCTAAATCTTCATCTGCTATATGCTGATTTACAGCTTCAAAGCCACATTTTGCAAGTTTTTCAATAGCTTTTTTATCTAACCCATCATTTAATAAAACCCTTATCATAATATACCCCCATTATTTTAGCGATAAGATGTCATTAATATTATTAATTAATTCCTTAACCTCATCTAAGGTACAGTCTGCCATATGAGCAATTCTAAAAGTCTTTTCCTTTAAGTCTCCATATCCATTAGAAATCATAAAGCCTCTTTCTCCAAGTGCTTTATTTAGATCTGCAACGCTTATGCCTCTTGTATTTTTGATTGTTGTAAGAGTATTGGACATGTATCTTTCATCAGGGAATATTTCAAAATATGTTCTAGCCCAAGCTCTAACATACTCAGCCATCTCAAGATGTCTTGCATATCTGTTTTCCAAACCTTCTTCTAATATCCTGTCCAGCTGATAGTCTAGGGCAAACATATGAGAAAGAGATGGAGTAGAAGGATACTGATAGTTCTTTTTCTGAATGCAGTTATATAAATCTAAAAGATCCAAATAGGTACCTCTAAATTCAACATTTTTAGCTCTCTCTACTGCTTTCTTTGAGAAGGAGCAGATGGCCATTCCCGGAGGAAGACCTATAGCCTTTTGGGTTGATGTAATACATATATCAACTCCCAGCTTATCTACCTCAATTTTTGTTCCTGCCATAGAGCTTACTGTATCCAGGCACCAAACAACCTCAGGATATTTTTTCATAACACCAGATATTTCCTCCACCGGGTTCATAATACCTGTTGATGTTTCATTATGGGTTACTGTAATAAGATCATATTTCCCTGTTTTTAAAGCTTCATCTACCATTTCAGCAGTTGTAGCTTTTCCCATTTCAACCTGGAATAAATCTGCCGGTACATTATTGCTTTCTGCCATTTTGTACCATCTTTTCCCAAAGGCACCTACTGAAAATACAGCTGCTCTCTTAGCTGTGCAGCTTCTTATAGCTCCTTCCATAAGCCCACTTCCTGAACTTGTAGAAAGAAGAATTTCCTCTTCTGTATAAAATACCTTCCTAAGCTTATCACTGATATCCTTCTGAAGCTTGGAAGCATCCTTTGTTCTGTGCCCGATCATAGGAGTTGCCATTTTTTGAAGCACATCAGGTCTTACTTCAACGGGTCCTGGGATAAACAATTTTTTATGCATACAAACCCTCCATTTTCTGGCTCATGCCATTTATCATTCACTATTTTGTAAATAATGAACATTTTACATCTCTCATTTTAGCACTTATTCTAAAGATTCTCAATATTTAATATAATTCATTAATATTTCCCATCAAACTTTTTATTACATTTTTCCTCTTTATAATTTAGACAATTTATGCAGCTTTTCCCTTCTATTTCACCAATTTTTGATGAAAAGCCTCCAAAAATTGAATCATAATCTGTACATAGCTGTGCTGTATCCATTAATGCTTTATAGTCATCCATAAGTCACCTCAGTTATGAGTAATCTCCCTTTCAATTTCAGTAAATAAACCTTTTGCACACTTGCCATGAATGAAATTAGCACAGTTATTACAGCTTTCAGACAAGGTCCCCATAGACATGGACAGAAAAACACTTCTGGGTCTGTAGCCGCTGCAGTTTTGAGCTACTGTCATCTTAAGCTCTTCTGATACCATAAAATCACCTCTGTGTTAGTATCTCTTAAAGTGCAAAAAAAATTCATAGACTGATACATTTATCAGCCTATGAATAATTAAAAAATAAATATGCAATTTTGTATTAGAAATTATATATTTTGCTGTACTTTTTATATAAATAGTCTATAAAATATTTTGCGGAAAGCTCGGAGCCGGTTACTAATTTTATAAGCTCTTCAGGTTTATATAAGGAGCCATGCTTATGAATGTTTTTATTAAGCCATTCTTTAATAAAAGCCAGATTCCCCTTTTCAAGCTGAGAATAAAGGTCCGGAATATCCTGCTCCATCTTATGAAGAAATTGTGCTCCGTACAGGTTACCCAGTGCATAGCTGGGGAAATATCCGAAGCTGCCATCTGACCAGTGCATATCCTGAAGTATACCCTCTTCATCATCTTTTGGAGTTACTCCCAAATACTCTTTGTACTTTTTATTCCACTCTTCTCTTACATCATCAACAGAGAGACGTCCATTAATAAGCTCCTTTTCCAGCTCATACCTTATTATAATATGAAGGCTGTAGGTAAGCTCGTCTGATTCTGTTCTTACAAGAGACGGTTTTACTTCATTCATCCCTTTATAGAAGTCCATAAGCGGAACATTATTAAACTGTGGAAATATCTTTTTAGTCTCACCATAGAAGCATTTCCAGAATTCCAGGCTTCTTCCTATGATATTTTCATAAAATCTGGATTGGGATTCATGAATTCCCATAGATGCTCCCTCAGATAAAAGTGTTCCATATAAGCTTTTATCAATATTTTGATCATATATGCCATGTCCACCTTCATGGATACAGCTATAAAGTGCACTTCTAAAATCATTTTCGTAATAATGGGTAGTAAGCCTTACATCATCGCTGCCCATCTTTATGGTAAATGGATGCATGGTTTCAGCTAAAGCACCTCTGTCCATGTCATATCCCATTTTGTGAAGAATGTAAAGGGAAAGCTTCTCCTGATCCTTTTTATCAAATTTCCCCATAAGAAAATCAGTATTAATCTTAACGCTGCTTTCATTTATCTTATTTAGTATGTCAATTATTGCATCCCTCAGCTGACTAAAAATTGTGTCCAGCCTCTCTACTGTAATTCCCGGCTCATAGTCATCAAGAAGTGTGTTGTATTTATCTTTATCATAGCCTAAATACTCAATAAATTCCCTCTGGAAATTTATAATTTTCTGAAGATGAGGCTTAAACTTTTCATAGTTTTTCTCTTCCTTTGCTTCCTCCCAGACAGCTTCTGATTCAGATGCTGCAAGGACGTAGGCAGTATATCTGTCTTTTGGGATTTTCTTCTGCTTTTCATACTCTTTTTTGCAGTTTAAATAGCAGGCCTTGGTGACTGGATCCAGGTCATCTATTCCTTCAAAATACTCGATATAGTTTTTCATAATATCAGAGGTAAGAAGCTTATATTTCTGCTCGCCTATATAGGATAATACCTCTCCTCTATAAGGCACCCCCTGCTTTGGAATTACAGTTCTCATATCCCAGTAAAGAACTGCCTCTGTACTGTTTAGGTATTCGATTTTCTTAAGATAATTTTTGAATTCTTTAAAAGTCTTTTCGTAATCCTTCATCATTAACCTCCCCATAATCATCAAAAATCAATACGCTTTCTGTTTCTCTGCAGTATTTTGTAACTATACAGGTTGCCAAATCCCTTGGACATCCTAAGCACATACAGGAAGAGTCCCCTCCGGCGCATTTTTTCTTAAAATCCGGACAATGTCCGCAATTATTATTAATTATCATAGTATCCCCCTTACTCATCTATTGAGAAAGATTTTTTGTAAGCCAAAAGAGAAAACTCCTTTTCTAAATTAATTAAAGTATCCCCCTTTACACTTATATTTTCTATATCACCCTGCCCAATTCCTTCTTTTATGCATTTATAAAGATAACTTATTGCCTGAGGTCTGAAGCCCAAAATTCTGGCTCCTATAGTATCTACTGCCACCGGGTCTAAAGATGATAAAACAGTATTAAACCTGACCGGTGCTCCCTTGGACGGTCCTGTTCCCACCATTGCAGGGGTAAGACTTACTATGGATAAGTCTATTGGTATCTCCTTTGCCATATGATAAATAAAGTCGTGGAGATCATCATGAATTCCTAAGTTCTTTTTGGGATATCCATGAATTTCAGCCGGCGGCCAGGAGAGTGCTATATTTTTAATGGCTCCGGACATAGTTGCCTCCTCATGAACCTTAAGCTGGGTAAAGGAAACCATAACTGTGGCTTCATCTATAAGACAGTTAATTTTTGTCTCTTTAACCAGGTTACCTCCTAAATAAAGATTTGTAAATGGTCCAAAATTAATATCAACAAATTCTGCTTTTTCTTCTTCTATTATTTTATCAAAAGAAGAGCTTTTTAGAACCTCTTTAGTGTTTGAACCTCCGCTTCCCCCGCATATTATTATCCTTTTAGCTTTTTTCCCTTTAAAAAACTGTATCAGGCCTCTTAAGGATTCAGGTCCTATTACAGATGCAGTATCCGGAGGGTTGGTATTGACTAAATTACAGGTAATTGCAACGATATCATCTTCAGTTATAAGACTTTCCAGAGGAAGATAGGACAGAGAAGTTTTTATTGCTTCCTTTTCATCTAATCCCTTCCCCACTCCAACTATGCTGCATTCTAATTTCCTTTTTCGCAAAATTACCACCTCACTCATAGTATTCACATAATAAGGAAAATTATTTACTATTATTTCAAATCATCTAAAGTAATTTCTATTTCATCCTTTAATGTTATGCTTTTTTCTGTAACAGAGCTTTCATATGCAAATATATCTACTCCATTTTTACTGCACTCTATAAGTGCCTTGGAAAACAGCGGATCCATTTTAAAATTTGGAGAAAAGCTTTTTATATTATCCATTTGTGCCAGGAATAAAACCCCTGCTCCATACCCCTCTTTTTTAGCCTCAATAAGTTCAAGCAGATGCTTCCTTCCTCTTTCTGTAGGTGCATCAGGAAACATGGAATGGCCATTGTTCTCCAGTGTAACACCTTTAACCTCAAGGTAATAAATCTCGCCTTGAATGCTCAGCCTGAAATCGAATCTGCTGTTTTTATAAGTTTTTTCTCTTTCGATTATTTTATATCTGCTTAATTTCTTAATCTTTTTATTTGCTAATGCTTCATGGACCACAACGTTTGGGATTTGAGAATCTATGTTAATAATTTTATCCCCTTTATATCCACAGATTAAATCATATTTTGTTGTCCTGGTGATATTATTTTCTTCTCTTAAAATAACAGCAGTATCCTTAATTAATATCTCTCTGCACCTTCCTGTATTTGGGACATGAACTTTAACTATTTCACCGTTTATAGATACATAGGCGATGAATCTGTTTGGCCTTTCTATAAACCTTGCTCTATATACATTCTTGTCTGTTTTCATACTCTCTCCTAATAATAGTTATCCACAAGTATATTAACGTTTCTACACTTATCCACAATATTGTTCACTATTTTTGTGGATAATGTGGATAACCCTCTGTTCTGTATACTTTATTATAATACTGTTGACATTAATATTCTATTGTAGTATTCTAATTGCGAAAGATTTGCATTTATGGAGGTTATTAATGAAAAAAACAATTATAATATTTTCACTTATGGCAGCACTGCTGCTTTCATCCTGCAGCTCTAAAGCATCCAGCGCAAACAGTTCTAAATTAAAAGTTCTGGTATCAATAAATCCACTTAAAGAAATAACTGAGAAAATAGGCGGTGACAAAGTGGAAATTGACACTATAATAAGTCCGGGACTTGAGGTACACGATTACCAGCTTACCGCAAATGATATTATTAAGCTTAATTCAGCAAATTTATTTATATATAACGGATTAAATTTAGAAAGCTTCAAGGATAAACTGCTTTCTTCCTCTGATAATAAGAACTTATATTCAGTTGATGCTTCAAAGGGGGTATCCCAAATAAAAACTGCTGACGGCACAGATCCTCACATTTGGATCAGCCCTACCTGCAGTAAAATAATTGCAGGAAATATAAAAGATGCTTTAATTAAAAATGATTCTAGAAATAAAGCCTATTATGACAAGAATTATAATGAATTTATCAAAAGCATCGACTTATTGTATAATAAATATAAGCCCTTATTCTCAGGATTAAATAAGAAATCCTTTGTAACAGGTCATGCAGCCTTTGCTTATTTTTGCAGAGATTTTAATCTTACGCAGAAAAGTGTGGAGGATGTATTTGCCAGCGGGGAGCCCAGTGCCAAGAAGTTAGCTGATCTTACTGATTACTGCAGGAGTAACGGGATAAAAACTATTTTTGTGGAAGATTTAGTATCGCCTAAGGTTTCTGAAACACTGGCAAAAGAGGTTGATGCAAAGACAGTTAAAATAAATACATTTTTAGATGGAGATGACTATGCAGGAACTCAGGAAGATAATCTGAAAAAGATATATGAAAGCCTGAAATAAGAAATTATCAAAAATAAAAGAACGCTTAACAGCGTTCTTTTAAAATGCATATATATTTATTTTATTATCACTATAAAATTCTTCAATCTTTTTCTCAGAACCTATCTGATCCAACAGGCACTTATTAAACTTATTCAAATCTTTTTCATCAAAAGTTTCCTTATAGAAGCTGCTTATTCCACTTTTATCAATATCAAGGCTTAGTTTTGGGTCCATATTAAGCCTAAGTGTAACACTGTTAACATTGTCTATCAGAGATAGCAGCATGGATGAGTTATACATGAATATCCTTTTTATCCTATCCTCACTCCAAAATGAGTGCAAATCATCTTCTGTTAACTTTGTATTTTTCTCTATTCCATAGTTTACTATTAGTCTTTTATTTTTTATTTCTATCCCTGATAAGAACTCTCTGCCCGGAAGATAATTTAGTATCTTCATATCAGATGAGGCATCTCCTATATATTTATTCCTTGAGGAAATAAGCTTAGCATAGTTTACATCCTGAATATCTGTGTATTTTTTAGCATTATTCCCACAGCCTGATAGCAAAAGAATTACTATTAATAATATAAAATAAACCTTTTTCATATATTCACCTTATATTAATATATCTTTCTTAACAAAAACAATATGAGCTATTAAATATGAAACAACTGTCCATACTATAAGAACCGTTATCCCAAAAGTTGGTGTAAGCTTTGGTATCTGAAGTCCTGATGCCAGCTGCCCGTTTAAAAGATTTGAACCATCGCCATATAGTGTAAAGAAATATGGTGCAAATTTGCTTGTTCCCGGTATACTCTCAACTATTGAAAGTGTAATTATCACTATGGTACTTACTGCCATTGCTACCATGCTTGATTTAACCACAGTTGATACCATAAACACAAAGCTTACTACTGCCACCATAAACAGAACCTG
>JBAXYJ010000131.1:0-8051 GCA_041670885.1 Clostridiaceae bacterium | reverse complement strand
TCAAAGCTGACTCTAACTCTGCCATCCTCCATAGGATATATAACAGCATCTGACGGTATTGATGAATATCTTATTTTTGCCTGAACCTTAAGAGGCTCCTTGAGATTATCAAAAGGCATGAAATTAAGATCCTTTGCAATAAGGTCAGTTTTAAATATGTCTTCCTCTTCTCCTAATACTACCTGATTAGTAAAAGGATTTATATCTATTACAAAGGCAGGCTTGCCCAAAGCTATGCCAAGACCTTTTCTTTGGCCTATGGTGTAATATACTATTCCTTTATGTTTTCCTAAGATATTTCCAGTCTTATCAACGAAATTTCCAGGACGAACTTTTCCTTCAGTGTGATTTTTTATGTACTTTCCATGATCATTATCAGGAATGAAGCAAATTTCAAAGCTGTCTTTTTTATTATAAACAACAAGGCCTAATTCCTTAGCTATTTCCCTTATTTTATCCTTGCTGTAAACTCCGCAGGGCATTAAAGTATGAGACAGCTGAAACTGAGTCAGGTTATATAGCGCATAGGTTTGATCCTTTTTAGAATCCTTTGATTTTTTAAGATAATATCTTCCGTTTTCAAAAACCGGGGTGGCATAATGTCCTGTTGCCACATAATCGCTGCCCAGAGCCATGGCTTTTTTAAGAAGCTCATCAAATTTTATATATTTATTGCAGGCAACACAGGGATTAGGAGTTCTTCCTTTCAGGTATTCATCTACAAAATAATCTATAACTTTATCCTTAAAAGGTTCTTTAAAATTCATTACGTAGAAGGGAATATCAAGCTTTGCTGCGACCCTTCTTGCGTCCTCAGTAGCTGTTAGGGAACAGCAGCCCCCTTCTATTTCCTCAAACTCTTCTTCCTCAGGCCATACCTGCATGGTTACGCCTATAACATCGTATCCCTGCTCTTTTAATAAATAAGCTGCTACAGAAGAATCAACTCCTCCGCTCATACCGATAACTACTTTTTTATTCATAATATCACTTCCTTATACTATTCCAGTTACTGTTTATGTTCCTTAATCTGTTAACAATATCCTTAACCTTATCAACTACATAAGCTATCTGTTCTTTGTTGTTTTCCTCACCAAGAGTAAGCCTGACTGAGGATGCACATTTTTTCTCTGAAAGCCCGATACTTAAGAGAACATGGGAGGGCTCCAGGGAAAGTGAGGAGCAGGCACTTCCTGAGGAAACACATACGCCGATATTATCCAGCATAACAAGAAGAGTTTCTCCCTCCAAGCCTTCAAAGGACACATTAACGTTGCTTGGAAGTCTTTTCTCTAAGCTTCCGTTTAACGAGGTGCCATCAATAGATAAAAGACCATTTATCAGATAATCTCTAAGTTCTGATACTCTTCTGCTTTCTTCAGCCATATTATCAGATGCAATTTCTATGGCTTTTCCCAGGCCTACAATGCCGGCCACATTTTCTGTTCCTGCTCTTTTTCCTCTTTCCTGAGAACCTCCATCAATGAGTGATTTGAATTTTATTCCTTTTCTTACATATAAGGCTCCAATTCCTTTAGGACCATAAAATTTATGGGCGCTTAAGGAAAGCAAATCTATATTCAGGATCTTTACATCTATTGGAACTGCGCCTGCAGCCTGAACTGCATCTGTATGAAATAATATATTTTTTTCTCTGCAAAGCTCTCCAATTTCATTTATTGGCTGAATAGTTCCTATTTCATTATTGGCAAACATTATTGAAACTAATATAGTTTTATAATTAATTTTTTCTCTAAGATCCTGTATGCTTACAAATCCATTTTTGTCTACAGGAAGATAGGTTATTTTAAAGCCTTCCTTTTCCAACCCTCTGCAGGTATTTATAACTGCAGGGTGTTCAATAGCAGAGGTTATTATTTCGTTTCCGCGATCACAATTTGCATATACAGCTCCCTTTATTGCCAGGTTATCAGCTTCACTTCCTCCTGAGGTAAAATATATTTCACGGCTGGAAGCATTAATTGCTGAGGCTGCCTTATCTCTGGCGTTATCTATGGCAGCTTTTGAAAGCCTTGCCGGTGCATAAAGAGAAGATGGATTTGCATATATTTTTGTTAAATAGGGGTACATCTCATCTAAAACTTCTTTTTTAAGCGGTGTGGTTGCTGCATGGTCCATATATATAAACTTATCCATTAATTCCTCCAAAATTACTTAACCAAAATTATTTTAAACTATAATTATAATTAAATCAAATGGAAAAGAAAATACCCCTCGGCATAAGTCAAGGGGTATCCTATATTACATTAGCTTTTCTTCTAATATTTTTTTAGCAGCTGCCGGGTTTACTTTTCCTTTTGAGGCTTTCATTATCTGACCCATCAGGAACCCAAAGGCCTGCTTCTTTCCACTTTTATAATCCTGAACTGATTTTTCATTGTCAAAAAGTACCTGGGATATAATCTTCTCGATTTCATCTCCTGTGCTTATCTGAGTAAATCCTTTTTCTTTTATTACATCCTCAGCAGATTTTCCTTCATTAAACATGAATTCAAATACTTCCTTGGCCTGAGTACTGCTTACTTTTCCATCATTTATAAGGCTGATCAGCTTATTTAATTCTTCAGCTGGTACTGGTATTGAATCAATATACTCTTTTCCCTTTAATAGCTTAAGCAGGTCTCCTAATATCCAGTTAAGAATAGCTTTTGGATTTCCTCCTAAAGAAACTGCCTTTTCAAAATAGGAGGATAATAATATGTCATCAATCAATATTTCTGCTTCTTTTTCTCCTATTTTAAATTCTGTGATAAATCTGTTATATTTATCCTTTGGAAGCTCTGTAAGGCTTTCTTTAATACCTTTAACTTTATCTTCACTGACATAAACAGGGAGCAGGTCAGGGTCTGGAAAGTATCTGTAGTCATGAGCATCTTCTTTCGATCTCATAGGGACACATCTTCCTTTGCCGCTGTCCCATCTTCTTGTTTCCTGAATTATTTTATAATCTTCTCCATAAGTGTAAAGCTCTCTCTGCCTTTTTTCTTCTTTTTCCAAGGCCTTCTGAAGCTCTCTGAAGGAGCCAATATTTTTTATTTCTACCTTTGTTGTCAGTTCTTGAGCTCCTGTTTTCCTTATGGAAATATTAGCATCACACCTTAAGGATCCCTGTTCCATTCTGCAGTCTGATATGCCTTCATATTCCAGGATAGATTTTAAAGTCCTTAAGAATAATACAGCATCATCTACTGACCTCAAATCAGGTTCGGAAACAATTTCTACGAGAGGAACTCCAACTCTGTTGTAATCTATAAGTGAATAAGGTTCTGTTTCCAGGTGGACAAGCTTTCCTGCATCTTCCTCCACATGAATTCTGTTAAGCCTTATCTTCTTAGTAATTCCATCACTTTCTATATTTACATATCCTCCGCTGCATACGGGCAGGTCATATTGGGATATCTGATATGCTTTTGGAAGGTCTGGGTAAAAGTAATTTTTTCTGTCCATTTTGCTTAGATTATTTATCCTGCAGTTTAAGGATGATCCTGCCTTTATTGCTAAGTTTATTACCTCTTCATTCATTACAGGTAAAGTGCCGGGAAGCCCCAGGCAGATAGGACAGGTATGGGCATTTGGAGGGGCTCCGAATTCTGTGCTGCAGGAGCAGAATATCTTTGATTTTGTCTTAAGCTCTGCATGTATTTCAAGTCCTATTATTGTTTCAAAGCTCATTATATATCCCTCCTTAAATAATCCAGGCTTAATTTCTTTTCTAGTGCATAGGCAGCTTTAAATATCTTATCCTCGCCAAATTCAGGCCCTATAATCTGAAGACCTATAGGAAGATTATTTTTGCTTACTTTAATTGGCATGGACATGGCAGGAAGACCTGCCAGGTTTATATTTACTGTATATATATCTCCTAAGTACATGCTTAGTGGGTCCTCCGAGTGCTCTCCTATTTTGAATGGAAGATCCGGAGTTACAGGACTTAATATTAAGTCGAATTCTCCAAATACCTTTTTAAACTCTTCCTTCATCTTCTTCCTTAGCTTTTGAGCTCTGTTATAGTAAGCATCATAGTAACCGGAGGATAGAGCAAAGGTTCCCAGCATAATTCTTCTTATTACCTCAGGGCCAAAGCCTTCTGTTCTGCTTTTTATCATTAAATCATCTATATTTTCATATTCGGTGGTTTTATAGCCGTATCTTATTCCGTCATATCTGGCCAGGTTTGAGCTGGCCTCTGATGAGGAAATCATATAATAAGCTGATAGCCCTTCATTTGTTATTGGAATTGAAACTTCATAAATTTCAGCTCCCATTTCCTTAAGTAGATCTGCTGAATCTTTTACTGCCTGGTGGATCTCGCTGTTTAGTCCTTCCTGGAAAAATTCAGTTGGAAGGGCTATTTTCATACCTTTAACTCCATCTTTAATAGATGACATATAATCAGTTTTTATATCTCCTTTAAAACTGGTTGAATCTAAATCATCATTTCCCTGAATGACCTGGAGCAGCAGTGCCGAATCTTCAACAGTTTTTGAGAATGGACCTATCTGGTCTAAGGAAGAACTGAAGGCAACCAGTCCAAATCTGGATACCAGCCCATAAGTAGGCTTAAGACCTACAACTCCGCAAAAGGAAGCAGGCTGCCTAATGGAACCTCCAGTATCAGATCCTAATGCAAGGGCAGCTGAAAGGGAGCCTACAGCGGCAGCTGATCCTCCTGAAGACCCGCCAGGAACCCTTGAAAGATCCCAGGGATTCTTAGTCTTTTTAAAGGCTGAATTTTCAGTAGAGGAGCCCATGGCAAATTCGTCCATATTGGTTTTCCCTATTATTATTGCATCCTCTTCCCTAAGCTTTTTAATGACTGTAGCATCATAGGGAGGGATGAAATCCTCCAGCATAATAGATGCGCAGCTGGTTCTTACTCCATCAGTGCATATATTATCCTTAACAGCTATGGGAATTCCGGCTAAGATTCCAACAGGGATACCTTTTGCTATTTTTTCATCTATTTCTTCTGCTTTTTTAAATGCTTCCTCACGACATAGAGTAAGGTAGGCATCAACTTTACTTTCAACCTTATCTATTCTTTCAAAATAAGCTTTAACAATATCATTGCAGCTAAGCTCTTTGTTTAATACTGCTTCTCTTAAGGCTGCAGCACTCATTTCTTCAATTTTCATAATATACCTCCTACTCTATAATCTTTGGAACCTTAATAGATGATCCCTCTAAAGACTTTGCGTTTTGGAACAGCTTTTTCTTATCTTCAAATACTGAAGTTTCATCTTTCCTGAAAACAGGTTTTATATTATCTTTATAATCTATTTTTACATCATCCAGGTCTGCATTATTAAGAGACTGGAAATGAGTGAGTATTGCTTCAAATTCTTTAGCCATCTTTTCTGATTTTTCATCTGTTAAGCTAAGCTTAGCAAGTTTAGCAATATAATCTACTGTGCTTTTATCAATTTTCATAATATCCTCCTATGGCTCCAGCCTTTTCATATCCCTTGGAAGCAGAGTTGCTTCTCTTATATTATCCAAATCTA
Organism: Clostridiaceae bacterium; assembly: GCA_041670885.1. Taxonomy (GTDB): domain Bacteria; phylum Bacillota; class Clostridia; order Clostridiales; family Clostridiaceae; genus JAJBWD01. Next base: position 2,526 of record JBAXYJ010000131.1, on the reverse strand, counting down.
AAATTTTCATTGTTATTCTCTCCAGGCCAATAGCAAGTCCTCCATGAGGCGGCATGCCATATTTAAAGGTATCCAAATAAAATTTGAAATCCTCAGGATTTAAACCAAACTTAATAATGTTTTCTTTGAGCATGTTGTAGTCATGAATTCTTTGACCACCGGTTGTTATCTCCAGACCTTTGTATATTAAGTCAAAGGAATCTGTAAGGGTTTCATCTTCAGGGGAGGGCATTGCATACATTGGCCTTTTTGAAACAGGGTATTTAGTTAAAAATATAAAATCTGAATCATATTTTTCCTTTACCCATTTGCTTATTAAAACTTCTCCCTCAGCATCAATGTTTCCCGGAGGAGATGCCTTCCCAAATTCCTGCTGAAGAATCTCATGAACCTTAGCCAGCGGAATTCTTGGAATTGGTTTTATTTCCTTAAGCTGAGTTCCTAAAAGCTTCAGCTCAAATTCACATTTTTCGTTAATATGCTTAAAAAGATGCTTCAAGAAGCCTTCCTCCAACTCCATCAGGTCTTCGTAGCTTTCAATAAAGCCCATTTCCACGTCTAAGGAAATATATTCATTTAAATGCCTGTAGGTGTTGTGAAGCTCTGCTCTGTATGCCGGTGCAACCTCAAATACTCTTTCAAAGCCGGCACCTACCATCATCTGTTTGTAAAACTGTGGGCTTTGAGCTAAGAATGCTCTTCTGTCAAAATAGTTTACAGTAAACATTTCTGATCCTCCTTCAGTACTGGAGGATATTATCTTTGGAGTATGAATTTCAGTAAACTCTAAGGACATAAGATATTCCCTGAAGGCATTTGTTATCTCCTGCTGAATTTTAAATACAGCTCTAAGCTCTGGTTTCCTTAGAGATACTGCCCTGTTATCCAATATTGTTTCAAGGGATGCACTTATCTTTTTTTTGTTTATTTCAAAAGGCAGAATATCATAGTAGGTGTTTCCAAGGATTTTAATACTTGTGGCTAAAATCTCTAATCCGCCGGGAGCTTTTTTAGATTCCACTAAGGAACCTGTAACCTGAATACTCATCTCATTTTTTAATTCGCAATATTTTTCTTCAAGTACTACCTGGATTATACCGGAGCTGTCTCTCAGCTTAACAAATGTTACATTAGGCAGTTCATAGATTTTATATACCCAGCCTTTAACTAAAACTTCTTTCTCTTTTAAACCTTTAAGATCTTTAATTAACGTTCTTTTCATATAATCACCTCAAAATTAATTTTCTATAAAAAAAACCGCTCCTATAAAAAATTATAGAAACGGATAGTTCCGCGGTACCATTCTAATTAGCAGTGCCCACTCTTCGATACTTTCATATCTGTTCCTTGTAACGGCGGACACCCGATTAAGCCTACTTTAATAATTTCGGTTAATGGCTCCAAGGTGTTATTTGGATTACTCTTCATACCAGGCTTGCACTGTCCCTGACTCGCTGTGAATAGGATGTAAACTTACTTCTCCTCATCATTGCCTTTATTATGTTAAAGGTATTATATTATAATAAAATGAAAATTGCAAGATTTATTTTTTTATGCTTCAAAATTCATATAAAGTTCATTTTGTTAATAAGTGATATACTAACAAAATGTGTTATAATTTAAATGAATTATTTTTTCTGGAGGTATTTATGGAAAGGTGTCCTTGGCCTAAAAATGATGAATTATATATTAAATATCATGATGAAGAATGGGGAGAATATACAGGAGATGATAAAAAGCATTTTGAGTTTCTTGTTTTAGAATCTGCTCAGGCGGGGTTATCCTGGCTTACTATACTAAGGAGAAGAGAAAACTACAGAGAAGCATACGCTGGTTTTAATCCTGATATTGTTTCAAAATACAATCAGGATAAAATAGAAGAATTAATGAATAATGCTGGGATAATCAGAAATAGGAAAAAGATAGAAGCATCAATAAACAATGCGGTACTTTTTCTTAAACTTCAGCAGGAGTTTGGTTCTTTTAATAATTATCTTTTATCATTTACACTGCATAAAAGGCTGACAAATTATATAGAAAAAATTGAAAACCTTCCACCAATGAGTATAGTATCTGATAGAATTAGCAAGGATATGAAAAAAAGAGGTTTTAAATTTCTTGGGAGTACAATTATGTATGCTCACCTTCAGGCAGTAGGTATAATAAATGACCATATAATGTGCTGCTTTAAATTTAAAAAGATAAAAGATGAAGGAGAAGAAATATTAGGAGGTATCTATACAGATAAACTAGTGCTGTATAATGCAGGGATACAGGAAAATAATTGTAAAAAATTAAATGAATTAGTTATAATAAAAAAAGAAGATAATGAAATAATAGGGAATATTTCAATTGTTGAAAATAAAAATTATAAAATAAAAATCAAAAATATTAAAGGAAAGAATGAATACAAAAGTGAAGCAGAAGCTATGATAATAAAATATTTGGATTTAAATTAAGAAAATAGGAGGAGATAAATGTGTATCCTTTAAAATTTAAAAGTATTTATATAGATAAGATATGGGG
>JBAXYJ010000130.1:0-8077 GCA_041670885.1 Clostridiaceae bacterium | reverse complement strand
AAAATGTTGAAGTTCTCCAAGGGAATTTAACCCAAGCACCTTGTTTTTCAATGGTTTTTTCTCTCATAATCAAGCATACCGTCTTAATATGTATAGAGTACGGACGTTGACATACTACTTGAAATGTCTCCGACAACCACCCCAGTATCCCAAACAGCAATGCAGCACTCATAATTGAAAGATTCTCTATAAAATCAGTTCTCCCGGTTTATAGCCCTCAGGTAATTCTTCTTCACTTAAAAATTTGAAATTTTCATCACGCAGTATTGGTAAAAATGCTTCATATGGAATCCTGGAAAACTCACAATCATAGCTGCTTGCCCCGAACCACTTACCCTCTTTGCTGCTCAAATTTAAATCTCTGGCAAACTTTGTATAGTTTGAGCAATCATGAACAGCTAAATCCCACTTTTCTTCATCAGCTATTTTCATGAATTTCAGAGTTAATTCCCTGCTCCAAATTGGGGATATATAGCCATGTCTTGAAATATAAATGTTTTCTCCATAATAATTGTCTATGTTATTATCGTTTAAATGTAATTCTGCACAATTTATAAAATCCAGCTTTGTCCCTAAGATAGCCTGCTTTTTCTTAAAAAACGTTTCGAAAAATTCAGGAGTCATTGGAGTTTCAATTCCTACATTTTTAATATATTTTTTCGCTATTCCAATATTTTCAATAACCTTATCTGAACAATCAGATGCACCCAGGTTGAAACGTATCTCATTGAGACCTGCTTCACCTAATGCTTTCAATGTTTCTTCAGTGGCTAAAGTTCCATTTGTATATAAATGCTGATGAATCCCTGCATCTCTAAATTTCTTAATTACCGAATAATATTTTTCAATTTCCATGAATGGCTCCAGATAAACATAGGAAATGCCGGTGGGTTTTTTGTGGATAGAAAGAAGTAAATCAATATCCTTCTCATAAAATTTTGTGCCTCCAATTTCCCACATACCTTCACCAATTGGAGGAATATCATTTATTTCTCCATAATTATAACAAAACTTACACTCTATGTTACATTTGTTGGTTTTCCTGATTGCACTGAGTCCGGTGCCTAAAAGGCAAGAACGGCATCCTTTTGGGAATTTGCTATCATTTCCCACATATAAAGTTCTATTCTCCAAAGTTTTCAAGCCTTTAATTTCCGACATTAACATATCATTTCTATGATCAATGGCTGCCTCAATTTGTGCAAAGGCAGAATAAATGATTTCTTGCTGCTTTATCATAATTTCCTCATCCTCTGGCAATATTGAAAAAAATTCAAACCATGTAAGTGCATCTTTTTTTGAAATTTTCATAATGTGTCCTCCTCTGATTAATCCATTAGTGTAATATTTTTACACTATTTTTTAGTTTTTCACTTTATATATCAAGGGTTGCAGAGTTTTTTATGCAAAAAACAATGACCCCATTTTGGGGTATAATTGAGCTCACTTATAACACAAAACTATCCAAAAGGAGAGTGTCATTGTTGAACCCAATTATATCATTTTTATTCCTATATAATCAATATTTATTAAAACAGATAGATTAGCTGCTTTTAGACTCTTCAATGAAACCAATATATATATTTGTCCACTTTCTTTGCGTTGCCCTTATTGCTTATGCTATTTTTATTTTGTTAAACTACACTAAACCTAAATTTTGGAAAAGGAGAGTAATCAATTAATACTGCCTATCATCATTAAATTTTTTTGTATTTTTTTCATTGATTTTCTCTCCGGGGTGTACTGGGAGTAACCGGAAGGGAGCTCCCTCTTATATATCCAATGAAAGGAGAGGATAAAATTGTCACAAGAACTCTTAACAAAAAAACAAGGGGCTGCCGCACTAAATAATTAGTGCGGCAGCCCCTTTATTGCTTTTGAAAACTCTGCAGCCCTGGTCCTATGGCTGTGAGGTTTTTATACTGCTTCTTTATCCTCTAACTTTTTAGCTTTAGTCATAAAGCAAGGATAAGCGCTTATTCCATGTTCAAATATATCAAGTCCATATTCTTCTTCTTCAGCAGTTACTCTAAGTCCTATGGTTTTCTGTATTGCCTTAAATAATATAAAGGTTGTAGCTACTGTCCATGCAAATACTGCTAATACTCCAATGGCCTGTGTCCCAAGAAGAGCAGCTCCTCCGCCATAAAATAACCCTCCTTCTGTTGCGAACAATCCAACACACAGTGTTCCAACAGCACCATTAAAAGCATGAACTGCAATAGCTCCTACAGGATCATCTATTTTAAGCTTGTACTCTATAAAGTCTGCACCATATACAACTACAAAGCCGGCTATTATTCCAATAAACATTGAACCTGCGGCACTTACAGCATCACATCCTGCAGTTATAGCAACAAGTCCTGCCAAAGCTCCGTTTAAAGTTGCTCCTACATCAGGTTTGCCTGATCTTACCCAGGTTATTATCATTGCAATTGTAGCTCCTACAGCAGCTGCTAAATTTGTTGTTACAAATATGTGAGCTGTAGAATCATAAGCCATACCAGCTAATGTGGATCCCGGATTAAATCCAAACCAGCCAAACCAAAGAATAAATACTCCTGTTGCGCCAAGTGCTATATTGTGAGCCGGGAATTTTTTAACGGAACCATCTTTATTATATTTACCTATTCTTGGTCCTAAAATTGCAGCTCCTACTAAAGCTGCCCACCCCCCAACTGAGTGAACTGCAGTAGATCCTGCGAAATCATGAAATCCCATTTTTGCCAGCCATCCGCCGCCCCATATCCAGTGACCGGATACCGGGTATATAAGAGCACTGATAAATAGTGAATAAACAACATAAGCTTTAAATTTAGTTCTTTCTGCCATAGCTCCGGATACTATTGTTGCAGCTGTAGCACAAAATACTGTCTGAAATATTAAAAATGCATCTATTGGAATTGATAATCCTAAGAAATCAAAATTTCCAAAACCGAAAAATTTACCGGTTCCTAACAATCCAAAAGCATCCTTACCAAACATAATTGTAAACCCGGTCATCCAGAAAACGATAGAACCGATACAAAAATCCATTAAGTTCTTCATAATAATATTACTTGAGTTTTTAGCTCTCGTAAAACCGGTTTCCACCAAAGCAAAGCCTGCCTGCATAAAAAATACAAGAGCAGCAGCAATAAGTACCCACATAGTATCAATAGCAATTTTCATTGTATCCATAATATACCCCCTATAAATTAGTCTTTAATTTTTAAAGCTATTCATTTAGTTTAAATTATCATTAATGATTTAAAATTTTACTTATAAAATTGGATTTAAAAAAGGAATGTGATTTTGCGCAAGAATTATAAAATAATCAAGAAATAAATTTTAGAAATTATACGAATATTCATATGTATTTTATGTTGTTAATTATATTTTAAAAATGAATCGTTGTCAATTAAATTATTCATTTTGATAACGATATCATACAAATTTATTTATTTTTTCCGATCTTTTTTTAAAAAATTCGAATTTTTATTCATAATTATATTCATAATTATATATTTTAGCCAAAAATTTTAAATAATTTTTGCGAACTTTATCTTATTGTATTTTTAAATTGTTCGCTTAAATGTCATTTATTACTTGTAATTAGTATTTTCTTGGAATAAGCCTTACATCACTGTTTTTTACTTAGCTTTGTGTCCATATTGATTATATATACTTTACATACTGACAACTTTATAATATACTTAAGTTGTCAGTTGTTAATGTTTGTATTTTATAATATTAATGGAGGTATAAAATGATACAGATTGAAAATTTAAAAAAATTTTTTAATAACAAAAAAATAATAAATAATGTAAATTTAAAAATTAATAACGGAGAACTGGTTGTCCTTATAGGTCCCAGCGGATGTGGTAAAACTACTACACTGAAAATGATAAACAAACTTCTGAAACCGGATAGTGGAAAGATATTTATAAATGGTTCAGATATATCGAAAATGGATACTATAGAACTTAGAAGAAATATCGGCTATGTAATTCAACAGACCGGTCTCTTCCCTCATATGACAATCAGGGAAAACATAGGTATAGTCCCTTCACTAAAAAAATGGAATAAAAAACAGATTTCAAAAAGAACAGAAGAGCTTATGAAATTGGCAGGAATGAAATCAGAAGATTACTTAAACAGATACCCCAATGAGCTCAGCGGAGGCCAAAGACAAAGAATTGGCGTTATAAGGGCCCTTGCAGCTAATCCTGAAATAATACTTATGGATGAACCCTTTAGTGCTTTGGACCCTATTACTAGAAGCCAGTTGCAGGACGAGCTTTTCAATCTGCAGCAAACCTTGAAAAAAACCATAGTATTTGTAACTCATGATATGAGTGAAGCTTTAAAGCTTGGAGACAGAATATGCATAATGAAAGATGGAAATATACTTCAGTTTGATACTCCAGAAAATATACTAAAAAATCCTTCTAATGACTTTATAAAAGAATTCATCGGGAAAAATCGTATATGGGAAAAACCTGAATATATAAAGGTTAAAGATATAATGATAAGCCAGCCGGTAATGGCTTCCGGGAATAGAACTGTTATACAGGGAATTGAGATAATGAAGCAAAATAAAGTAGACAGCCTAATGGTAGTCAGTCCTGATTCTACACTGGAGGGAATAGTAACACAAAAATCCATCAGAAAAATTAATGATATGGCAGTAAAATTAGAAGCAATTATGTCTAAAGATTTTATCAGGGCAAACCAGAATGATTCAATTTTAGATGTATTAAAGTATGTTAATGGTAATGGTATAGGCTTTATTCCTGTGGTCAATGAAAGTAAATTAGTTGGACTGATTACTAAAAGCAGTCTTTTAGAGGTACTCAGCAGCCAATATATAAATGAGGAGGTGACAATATAATGAATTCTTTCACAGGATTTTCAGGGTTTTTCCATTTCATTTCCTCAAGAAAATTAGAAATACTAAAGTTAATATATGAGCATATTGAACTTACATTGCTTGCTGTCCTGATTGCAGTTATTATTGGAATTCCATTGGGAATATTGATAACAAAAATAAAAAAGCTATCAAAGCCAATAATTGGAGCAGCTAATGTAATACAAGCCATTCCCAGCCTGGCCCTGCTTGGCTTCCTTATACCGGTATTAGGCATAGGAAGCAAGCCGGCTATAGTTATGGTTGTTTTATATTCTTTACTGCCTATAGTGAAAAATTGCTATACCGGTTTAATTAATATAGACAAAGATATTCTTGAAGCAGCAAAAGGTATGGGAATGACAGATAATCAAATTCTTATAAAAGTGCAGCTGCCTCTTGCCATGCCCATTATAATGGCCGGAATTAGAATTTCTGCAGTTACTGCAGTTGGTCTTATGACAATAGCTGCTTTTATAGGGGCTGGCGGTCTTGGGCAAATGGTTTTTACGGGAGTTCAGACTGTTAATAACAATATGATTTTATCTGGTGCAATTCCTGCCTGTATCTTAGCATTATTAATGGATTTTCTTATAGGTCTGCTGGAAAAAAAAGTTGTTCCAAAAGGAATAACAAATAATTAGGAGTGATAATAATGAAAAAAAAATTAAAATTAATATTAATGGTATTTTTAACAATCAGCATCTCCATAGGAGCTTTAGGCTGCAGCTCTAAAAAAGATACTATTACCGTTGGATCTAAAAACTTTAATGAACAGCTTATTGTAGGTAATATGATTGCAGACATGATTGAAGATAATACAGATCTGAAAGTAGACAGAAAACTTAATCTGGGTGGTACCAACATAGCCTTTGATGCACTGAAAAACAATCAAATTGATATGTATGTGGAATATACAGGAACCGGCCTTGTCAATATTATGAAGCAGAAATCAATGACAGACCCGGATAAGGTTTATAATACTGTAAAAGATTATTTTAACAAAGAGTATAACATTACCTGGCTTAAACCTCTGGGCTTTAATAATACTTATACACTTTCTATAAGAAAAGACACTGCAGAAAAATATAATTTAAAAACCTTCTCTGACCTGGCTAAGGTTAGTAATAACTTAATACTTGGATGTACCTTGGAATTTAATGAGAGACAAGATGGATATCCGGGATTAAAGACTCTTTATAATATGGAATTTAAAAATGTAACCCCTGTAGATGGAGGCTTAAGATATACAGCCCTTGAAAATAGTAAAACTGATGTTATTGATGCTTTTTCAACTGAAGGACTCTTAAAGGCCTTTGATCTGGTAGTTTTGGAAGATGATAAGAACTTTTTCCCACCATATTATGCTGCTCCAATAGTAAGTAATAAAACTCTTAAAGAGCATCCTGAAATTGAAGATTTATTAAATAAGCTGGCAGACAAGATAAGTGATGAAGAGATGAGAGAAATGAACTATAAGGTGGATAAGCAAAACGCCGATCCTGCTCAGGTAGCTGAAGAATTTTTAAAATCCAAAGGTTTAATTAAATGAGAAAATTGCATAATTCAAGAATTTAAATTTTCAGCTTAAAAAATGGTATAAATTAATTATTTCCAAAATCAGGATTCAACGGTAATTATATAATTCCTATAACAGATATCATATCAGGCTAATCCTTTAAAAGCATTTACAAAAGCTCTGAAAATGTTTATTATATGTTTGAGGGAGGTAATGATATGCCTGATGAATCAATTGTAAAACCAATATACCAGCGGATTGCCATTGATATTGCTAACAGAATTGCGAATGAAGATTTTTTCCCAGGGGATAAAATTCATGGAAGGTCTACCCTTGCCAGTGAATATAATGTATCACCTGAAACTATACGACGATCCATAATACTTCTTAGTGATATGGATATTGTTGAAGTCAGTCAGGGAAGTGGAATAATAGTAAAATCAAAGGATAAAGCTTATCATTTTATTGAAAAATTTAAAATAATAGATTCCATTAGTTCTATAAAGAGTGATATCATGTTACTCTTAGATAAAAGGAGAAAAATTGAACAGGAATTAAATGAAAGCATAGATAAACTGGTTAATTCCAGTGAAAGATTTAAAAATACAAACCCCTTTGCCCCTTTAGAAATAAAAATAAATGATGATGCAAAGGTTATTAATAAAACTATATCAGAAACAAAATTCTGGCAGGAAACAGGAGCCACCGTTATCGGTATAAGAAGGGAAAATAAAATAATCCTTTCTCCTGGCCCCTATGCTATATTTAAACCAAATGATTTTATTATAGTTATAGGTGATGAAAATAGTTATAACAGAATAATGAGCTTATTATACGGCAGCTGTAGCTTATAAATTTCATAAGTTACAGCTGATTTTTTATGGAAAATTTAATAATGCTTTTTACCCCGGGCCTAAATTACTTTTCATAGATTTATCTGCCTAAGTCAAGTCTTCATAATATACTATAAAAATATCCTGTTATCTGCAGACTGCTTCCTTTTTTAGCTTTTTAACATATTTAGATATTTGTTCTGAAGTATGAAGCCCTCTTGATGAACATATATTAATTTCCACCTGACAAAGTTTCCGCTGCATCTAATAGCACTCCCTGAGCTTGATATTCTGCCTCTGATTCCGCAATGGCATCATCTATTCTGTGGTTTTCTGCTATCTGTTCGTAGGTTTCAATGCTCATTACAATCATATCGCCATATCCATTTTTTGTAATAAAAACATGTTCATTTACAGCATGACAAGCGTCTGAAATATCATTTGTATTTCTTAAATCTGTAATCGGTCTAATTTACGGCATAATAACACCTCCTTACTTTGTACATTATTCCAGCATAATTATGTGCAAATCTCAACTTGTTATTCATAGAAATCTAGTGAAAACTAAATTCCAGCTTCTTCTTCAAATTCTTCTGCAAACTCTTTTTGAAGTTTCTTTAAAAGCTTATTTTTCCTGCTGCTATAATACTTATAAATCTCATCCTCTGGTATCCAGATGCCTGCCTCTTCTATTTTATCAAAAACATACTCAAGGATAACATTATCCCTCTTATTCTGAACTTCCAAGAGAAATAGCACTCAATCAAAATTTCACTTAAAAAATTCTTATAAAAGCCTTCAAATCAGCAGTTTTCACTTGATTTGTAGGCTTATTTT
>JBAXYJ010000129.1:0-8179 GCA_041670885.1 Clostridiaceae bacterium | reverse complement strand
ATATCTAAATTTTGATTGATTGTTTTAATAGCAAGAGCCGGTCCTCCATAAGCATATGCATGAGTTATTTTTGTCATTCCGTGGCCTTCTACTTCCACATAAGTATCTCTCATGATTGAAGTTACCTTAACCTTGCTGTGGGCTTCATCTATGGATAAAATCATTATTGAATCTGATCTGGAGCCTGTGTCACTGCCTGTATCTCTGCTGTCTACTCCAAACAGGGCTATATTTGTTACATTTTTTGCTGTTTCCTTTACTGCTTCTTCTTTTATTCCTAAATCTTGGTTTGTTTCCGGTATACTGACTGTTGTTACTTTGTTTAATTCATTATAGATATATATTCCTGAAGCTATTGCAATACATAAGAATAAAGATAAAACTGACAATATTATTCTAACCTTTTTCGACATTTTCTTCCTGTTTTTCATATATAACCTCCTCTTCTTCAAGATATTATACACCGGTAGTACCTTTTTTTCTACAAATTATGCATCAGAAGATAAATTTATGATTATTTATCTTCTCCTTCAAATATAAAATCGTGAAGCTTTTCTGTGTCACTTGTTTTATCTATAGCCACAAAATAAGTATTATTTACATAAATGGATTTTTGGGCTGTAGGCAGCCTTAATTGAGATGTGCTTCTTATTCCGTTTTTCAAAACATAAACTGCTATATCCATAATTTCATTTTTACTTAGGCTTGTTTCTATATTTGGAAGTATATTGTCACCAATTGATGGTAATTCCAGCAGGGATTTCCGGGATACTTTTTTAAATAATAGATTCAGTACTTCCCTCTGCCTGTCTGTTCGTCCATAGTCACCATTTCCCACATATCTGATCCTAGAATATGCAACAGCCTGAATACCGTTTAAATGCTGAGTACCTGATTTTGTAAAATAATCCGGTTTTACTTTTAAGAGACTCGACATTTCTTTAACATAGCCATTTGCAACCTTTATTTCTGCATCGCTGATTTTTAAATCTACACCACCCATGTAGTCGATTATCTTTATAAGCCCAAAGAAATCAACTTTGACGTAGTTTTTTATGTTAAGATTAAAATTCTCATTAACAGTTTTTATGGCCAGTGGAGCTCCCCCATAGGCATAGGCATGTCCCATTCTGTCCTGATTTAAGCCTTCCATAGTCCCATGTCCTGTCATAGTCATAATAGTATCCCTTAGTATGGAAGTCATTTTAATTTTTTTATGCTTTTTATCTATAGTCAGAATTATATTAGAATCAGACCTTCCTTTTTCCTTGGATTCATCTCTTGTATCAACTCCCAGCAGCAGGATATTTATAAAATTTTTATCCAGCTCACTGTCTTTGGTATAAGTTTTTTCATCTATGCCGATTGCTTTGGCTGACTTGTCTATTGTTTTATAATTTAGTTTTGAAAGCCTGCCGTTTATTATAAAATAAGCTGCTGAGGATAAAACTAAAACAAGTATCAAAAATATAGTAACTGAAATTTTTAACTTTTTATGCTTTTTAAACATGTTAACCTCCCATTTGTAAAATTACATATAAGCATATAATATTACAATATTATCAATATGTAAACATTGCTGGATAGTTATGATATACTGTTTGTATATAAATTTACATATTTTAAAGAAAAGGTGCAGTAAATTAATTATGAAGAAGACAATAAAATTTTCTCTATTTTTTAAAAACTTTTTTTATGTTACCTTTGGTAATGTTTTCGCTCAGCTTATGAATTTCCTGGTTACTATATATATGGCAAGAAAATTCGGGCCTGCAGATTTTGGGATAATAAACTTTACAAACATATTGGTAACTTATTTTTATGCCGCATCCTGCATGGGACTTCCGGGCTTAGGGTTAATTGAAGTAAATAAAAAATTTAAATCCATGAAAAAGACAGTAGATAATATTTTAAGCTTAAGAATCATTATATCAGTTATAGTGTTTCTGCTGCTTATTATCGTAACGCTTCTTATCAGGCGGAATATTGTTTATAAGATGATGATAATAATAAACGGACTTACTCTGCTTGCAGCATCCTTTTACCTGGACTGGGTTTTCAGCGGACTCCAGCAGATGAAATATAATTCTATATCTGTAATAATAAAAAATTTAGTTTATTCAATACTTCTGATTATAGTTTTGTATTTTAATATATATGACTCTATTTACATAGTTCCGATTTCACTTACCATAGGTACGGCTATTGCCAGCGTTTATCTGCTAAGGGTATATTTAAAGAAATATAAATTAGGCTTTAACTTTTCTGTAAGTAAGAAGGAAGCAAAATATTTCCTGGGTAATTCCTGGCCCTTTTATTTTAACGGACTATTTGCCCTTATCAATTTAAACATGGATACAATTTTACTTGAGATATTAAAGGGTGATTATTATGTAGGCCTTTATAACTCAGTATATAGGATTGCCAGTGCTTTGATACTCTGTATTGGTTTTATATACATTCCTCTTTATCCCATAATTATTAAGAGCTTTAACGAAGGAAAAAGTCAGCTTCTAAGCAAAATAATAAATAAGCTGAGAAAGCTTATTATCACTATCTCAGTTCCGCTGGCAGCAGGCAGCATAATACTTAAAAACCAAGCCATGATCACAATCTACGGGAAGGAGTATGCCAAAGCCGGTAATACTTTTATGATACTTATGCTTTATACCTCCCTTCTTTTTGTAAGGGAAATATACGGCTATGAGCTTAATTCCTGGGGCCTTCAGAAAAAGTATATGAAATCTGTGATGATTTCGGCTTTTTATAATATAGTATCAAACCTTATTATCATACCTTTCTTCGGTATAGAAGGAGCGGCCTTTAATACTCTTATAAGCGAGATTATAAATTATACCATGATGAAGCATTACAGCAGGAAAAAGATGAAGATAAAGTATGAAAATAAATACATACTAAAGATTCTGATAAGTACAGCAGTTATGGCGTCAGTTATTATAATATTAAAAGCCGTTACACTTAATGCAGTTTATTTGGCAGCACTGGGAGCTGCAGCTTATGGATGCCTGGTATTTGGTCTTAAGATTTTCACTATATCTGAGATTAAAGACATGATGATAATAAAGTAAATATAACTTAGTAAAGAAAACTGCAGTTTTTTTTACAGTTTCCTATTTTATTTTCTGATTTTTTTAATAAAAATATAAAAATATTAAAAAAACTTAATAATAATAATAATAAGAATACATAATTTAACATATTTTATAAAAGATATAATTCTTTAATTAAAATAAATAAAAAAATTAATCAGATTATAATTATTTAATATGTATTGAATAATTATAACAGTATATAAAAAATAATGTCGGAATAGAAATAAAAACCAATATTAAGAAAATTCACTCATTTAAACTCTCATAAATTGGCATATTTTAATCACATATTTTATATATTTTTCCTTGAATTGATGGGGATTTTGCTTTATAATCACATTATACAAAAATTTAGGGGGTCAATCATGGATAACGAAACAGAATTAGACTTAAAGGAGTTATTTTGTGTCATAAAAAAGAGAATACAGATGATTATTGTTGTTACACTGTTAACCACATTTATCGCTGCAATTGTCAGTGTATTTTTAATTTCCCCCACTTATGAATCAAGTGTAGGCATAATAATCAGCAAGCAGGATGGAGAAAAAATTACAGGGCAGGATGTAACGATGTACCAAAACCTGATGCAGACTTATAAAGATATTGCAGGTACAAACAAGGTAGCAGAACTGGCAGCTTCCAAATTAGGAAATAAAATAGAAGCTAAAGACCTTTTAGAGATGACTACAATTACTACAAAGACAGGAACTATGGTTTTAACTATAGCTGTAGACAGCAAATCAGCCACTGATGCATACAAAGATGTACAAGCCTATGCTGAAGCATTTGTTGAAAGAGCAAAGGAGCTTTTACCGGAAGGGGATATAAAAATAATGGATAATGCCCAGCTTCCTGAGTCTCCTGTAAAGCCCAATAAAAAACTAATTATTGCTGCAGCATTTTTATTAGGATTTCTAGTCTCAGCAGGTACAGCATTTTTACTGGAGTATATGAATAATACCTTAGTTACAAAAGATGATGTAGAAAAATATCTTAATATTTCAGTTATTGGTGTTATCCCGGATTATGAATCAGAGAAGGAGATATAAGCATGTTAGATTTAATAGTAGATAAAGAGCCCAAATCACCGATTTCTGAAGCATACAGAACCATAAGAACAAATATAGAATTTTCTTCTTTAGATAAAGAAATGAAGCTTATACTAATAACCAGTTCAGGTCCTCAGGAAGGGAAATCCACAATTTCATCAAATCTGGCTTTGGCTATGGCGCAATCAGGAAAGAAAACTCTTTTAATTGACTGCGATTTAAGAAAGCCAACAATTCATAAAAAATATAAAATTTCAAACAGAATAGGGTTATCCAACCTTTTAGCTGATGGATTAAAGCTATCAGATGCAGTATTCTGCTTTGGTAAGGGAATTGATATATTAACCAGCGGAACAATCCCACCAAATCCCTCAGAGATGCTTTCTTCAAATAAAATGAAAACATTTCTTCAGGAAGCCTTAAAAATATATAATAGGATAATTCTAGATTCGCCTCCAGTAAATGCTGTAACAGATGCTCAAATTTTGGCAACTATTGCAGATGGAGTTGTCCTTGTGGTAGGTTCAGGTGTTACTGAAATAGATATGGCGAAAAGGGCAAAAGAGCTTTTAGATAAGGTAAAAGCAAATATTCTGGGTGTGGTTTTAAATAAAGCAGAGTCAATGGGTAATAAATACGGCAGCAATAAATATTACTATTACTATGCTGAAGGCGAAGAGAAAAAAAGGAGAAAGAAGAAAAAATGATAGACATCCACTCTCACATTCTTCCAGGAATTGATGATGGAGCAAAAAACATAGATACCTTTTTAAAAATGATAAAAATTGCAAAACAGGATGGAATAGAAAAAATTATAGCAACCCCTCACTTTGTAAATGGAATATACGAAAATACTTATGATCAGGTTGCAGCAGAGACAGATAAAATGAAAGACATGATTCAGAATTATGGAATAAACTTAGAACTAATACCCGGTCAGGAAGTGTATTTAGATAAGCATTCCATAGATTTATATAAGGAAGGAAAGATAAGAGGTATAAACGCCAGCTCTTATCTGCTATGTGAATTTCCCATGGACTCTCTTCCTGATAATGCTCTTGATATTATATATGAGCTGCAGATTGCCGGAGCTAAAATAATACTTGCCCACCCGGAAAGGTATATGTATTTTATAAAGAATTTGACTCTTATTAATGATTTTATCAAAGAAGGCTGCCTGTTCCAGATTAATTCAGGAAGCATAGAAGGAATATTTGGCAAAGAAATTAGAAAAACAGCCATGCTCCTTATAAAAAACGGAATATGTGACTTTATTGCTTCAGATGCTCACAGTGCTGGTACAAGGAGCCCAAGAATAAAGGATACAATAAATGCAGCAGAGGATTATAAACCAGGTATCAGCGATACTTTAGTAAAAAACCCTTATTTTTTAATAAATAATGAGGAAATAAATGTAAAATATAGAAAACTGTTCAAAAAACCAAAATTATTTTTTAATAAATAATAAAATTAAAAAAATAGAAGCAAAAGATAGAAAATTAGAATTCGGATAAATTTAGGGGGAAAGGAAATGCAAAATCTTCAGTATGAAGACTCGGAGAAGCAGGTGGGACTGCTGGACTCAGAAATTTCTGCAAAGGAAATAACCTTTGATAAAGAGGATAAGGGAATAGGTTATTATTTTATTAAGAGGGTAATTGATTTAACAGGTTCATTATGCGGAATTATTTTATTAAGCCCCTTGTTCTTAATCACGGCAGCATTAATTAAACTGGATTCAAAGGGACCGATATTTTTCGTTCAGGACAGGGTAGGAAAAGACGGCAGCATATTCAGGATGATTAAATTCAGGTCAATGTGCAGCGATGCAGAGTGCAAACTGAAAGATTTAAAAGCAAAAAACGAAATGTCAGGGCCAATGTTTAAGATGCGGAGAGACCCAAGGATAACCAGGGTAGGTAAGTTTATTAGAAAGACAAGCATTGACGAGCTGCCACAGCTTTTTAATGTTTTAAAGGGAGATATGTCTTTAGTAGGTCCCAGACCAAACCTTCCAAGTGAGGTAAAGGAGTTTAGTCCATACCACAGGCGGAAGCTGATTGTAAAGCCGGGGCTTACCTGTTACTGGCAGGTTATGGGAAGAAGCTCAGTTGGTTTTGAAGAATGGATGGAACTGGATCTGAAGTACATTAACGAGCGAAGTACTTTAAAGGATATAGGACTTATATTTAGGACGGTTAGAGTTTTATTTGGGGATGAAAATGCAGAATAGGAGGCGATTGTTTTGTTATGTGCACTAATTATGGCAGGAGGTAAAGGTACCAGATTCTGGCCTTTATCTACTGAAAAGAAACCAAAGCAGTTTTTAAACTTATTGGGAGAAGATACCATGATTCAGATGACAGTAAAAAGACTTCTTCCTCTTATTCCAATGGAGAGAATATTTGTAGTTACCGGCAGGCAGTATGACAGCTTAGTTATTGAGCAGCTGCCTGAACTACCTAAAGATAATATAATACTAGAGCCTTATGGCAGAAACACTGCTCCCTGTATAGCACTTTCTGCCTTTTACATAAGTGAAAGATATAAGGATGCAGCCTTAGCAGTACTTCCTTCAGACCAGCTGATTCAGGATGAGGAAAAGTTCCTGAAGATTTTAACAGTCGGAGAGAAATTCGTTGAAGAAAACAAGGATGCGATAGTAACTCTTGGCATAAAACCTACCAGACCTGAAACAGGATATGGATACATTAGAACTTTGGGTAATGACAACATATGCAAAGTAGAAAAGTTTGTAGAAAAGCCTCAGATAGAAAAAGCAAAAGAATACTTAAAGGCCGGGAATTACCTCTGGAATGCAGGAATGTTCATATGGAAAGCGGATACAATTCTTAATTTAACAAAGAAGTATTTATATAGCACATATGAAGTATTAGCAGAGATTGCGGAGAATAAGGATAATTACGAGGCTTCTTTGGAAGAAAATTATATCAAAGCAGATAACATTTCCATAGATTATGCTGTCATGGAAAAGCATAATAAGATATATGTAATTCCTGCTGATTTTGGCTGGGATGACGTGGGCAGCTGGAAAGCCGTGGAAAGATACGGCAAAAGGGATGATAGAGGAAATATATGCCTTGGAAATGTTAAAGGGATTAATTTTAAAAACAATATGATTATAGGAAACAAACATAAAACAGTTGTTACAAATTTAGATGATATTTATGTCATAGAAAATGAAGATACCATATTTATAGGAAGAAAGTCAGAAGTAAATGAGCTGAAGGAATATAAAAAACAGCTGGAAGCATAAAAAATTATTACAAGAGGGGTTAATTTAAAAATGAAAAAGGCATTAATTACAGGAATAACAGGACAGGATGGTTCATATTTAACTGAATTTCTTTTAAATAAGGGATATGAAGTTCATGGAATTATTAGACGTGCAAGCACTTTTAATACTAAAAGAATAGACCATTTATTTAATGATCCTGAAATAGGAAATAAAACATTATTTCTTCATTACGGAGATTTAACAGATTCCAGTAACTTAAACAGAATTATAGAAAAGGTAAATCCGGATGAAATATATAACCTTGGAGCACAAAGCCATGTGCAGGTTTCCTTTGAAGTTCCGGAATATACCGCAGAAACGGATGGAATAGGAACACTCCGGCTTCTTGATGCCATAAAGGATATAGGACTTAAATGTAAATTTTATCAAGCTTCTACTTCTGAATTGTTTGGAGGAATTCCGGGAACTGCACCTCAAAGTGAAAAGACACCTTTTTATCCAAAGAGCCCTTATGGAGCAGCTAAGCTTTATTCCTACTGGATTACGGTAAACTACAGGGAAGCTTATAATGTATTTGCCTGCAACGGAATATTGTTTAATCATGAATCTCCAAGGCGTGGTGAGACCTTTGTAACAAGAAAAATAACCAGGGCTGTAGCATCAATCGCTGCCGGAAAGCAGGAAAAATTGTCTCTTGGAAACTTAGACGCAAAAAGAGACTGGGGTTTTGCCGGAGATTATGTGGAAGGCATGTGGCT
>JBAXYJ010000128.1:0-8255 GCA_041670885.1 Clostridiaceae bacterium | reverse complement strand
ATTGTATCTTTGTTTATCATCCCTCTTGTGCTGTCAAATAAAGGGCAGTGCAGCGATATAACATCAGATTTTTTTAACAGCTCATCTAAATCTACAAATTTTATTATTTCGCTGTCCTCTGTGCCTGTTTTATTTGAATAGTATGCCAAAATATTCATTCCCATAGCCTGCGCAATTTTAGCCGTCCTTTGGCCTATCCTTCCATAGCCAATTATGCCTAATGTTTTTCCGTCAAGCTCCATCAGAGGATTAGCCCTAAATGATATATCTATATTATCTGTCCAGCACCCTTTTTTTACATTTTCACTGTGATTCCATACATGGTGGCACATCTCTAGGAGCAGAGCTATTGCCATCTGGCTTACGGCTTTTGTCCCATAGGCAGGAATATTTGTAACTGTAATGCCTCTTTCCTTTGCCGCAGCTAAATCAACCATATTGTAACCTGTTGCAAGAATACCTATATATTTTAGCTTAGGGGATCTTAATATAGTTTCTCTGTTTATTGGAGATTTACTTATAAGAACTATATCAGCGTCTTTAATTCTCTCTGCTATTGCATCAGTATTATTTTTTGTTATATCATATAGCTTTAAATCACCAAGCTTTGCTACTTTATTCCAGCTCAAGTCCCCTGGGTTTAATTTCTGACCATCTAATATTACTATTTTCATTGTTTACTGCTCCTCCTATAAATATTTATTAAATTATATCAAAAAAACTCACAAAAGTGAGTTTTTATAGAAGTTTTTTTATTTCTTCAGCTGATGGAACTCTCCCCATAACCTTAACCTTTTCATCAACTACAAGGCCTGGAGTCTTCATTACACCATAGGCTAAAATATCCTTGAAGTCTGTTACCTTCACAACTTCCGCCTTTATTCCCATTTCCTCAGCTGCCTGCCTTGCATTTGCCTCTAGTTTTTTGCAGTTTGCACAGCCTGATCCTAAAATTTTAATTACCATAATATATTCCTCCTATATTAATAAAAATGAAAAAGCATTAAATAAATATCCTATTATTACTATACCGACTGATACTATGGATACAAATATTATAAGAAGCTTTCTTTTAACTACCTTGCTCAGCATTATTATTGATGGAAGAGAAAGTGCGGTTACTGCCATCATAAATGAAAGAACAGTTCCTATTCCAACTCCCTTTCCAAACAATGCCTCCGCTATAGGAAGTGTACCAAATATATCAGCGTACATTGGAATTCCAACAGCAGTTGCCAAGATTACTGCAAATGGATTTTTGCTTCCTATTACATTTTCTATGAAGCTTTCCGGTATCCAGTTATGAATAAGAGCTCCAATTCCAACTCCAATAAATACATAAAGCCAAACTTTTTTAATAATAGCATTTACCTGCTCTTTTCCATAAGCTATTCGATCAATTCTTGTCATTTCCAGAATCTCTGCATCTACATTGTCTATTTCCTTTACATATCCCTCTATATATCCCTCTAAAGGAAGCTTATCTATTATAGTTCCTCCAATAACAGCTAATATTAATCCTACAATCACATAAGCTATTGCAATTTTAAATCCAAAGAAAGACATAAGTATAAGTAGAGATGCCAGGTCTACTAAGGGGGAGGATATTAAAAAAGAAAAGGTTATTCCAAGCGGAAGTCCGGCAGCTGTAAATCCTATAAAAATAGGAATACTGGAGCAGCTGCAAAATGGAGTTATAGTTCCAAGTAAGGCTCCTAATATATTTCCTCTTATTCCTTTTATTCCGCCCAGCAGCTTTTTTGTCCTCTCTGGTGGAAAATAACTTTGGATATATGATATTAAGAATATTAAAACTGATAAAAGAATAAATATTTTTATAGTATCATATATAAAAAACTGAAGGCTTCCTCCCAGTCTCTCACTTGTCGGTAAGTTAAATACCTTCTCTACCAGAAGCTTAACTAAGTCCGAGAGCCATGTCATCTTTAAAATTTCATCATTCAACCATTTAAATATTATCATATCCCACCTACCTAAATTTTACATTTGTTTTTAATTTCTTCTAAATACTCCTGCTGCTTAGCTTTATTAACAATGCTAATTAAATCAGGATAATTATCTGAGTTTTCTATTATCTTCTCTAGTATTTCCTTAAGCAGCTGATTTTCTTCATCTATATAATAATAAATAAACTGCTCTTTTCTCTCCACCTTAACAAATCCCATATTTCTAAGGATGCTGAGGTGCTTTGATATCTTTGGCTGAGTTTCGTTAAGAAGCCCTTGAAGCTGGCAAACGCATATTTTTCTTTCATATAAAATAACAAGTATCTTAAGTCTTGTTTCATCTGACAGCACTTTGAATAAATCTGTAAGTTTATTCATATACTCACTCCCTTTGTATTCTTATATTCCCATATACGTATATAGTAATCTTAAATAAAATATTTGTCAATGTTAAAATTAACAAATATTTATTTAATCGCCTCCACCACTTATAACTTAAAAATGCCAATAAAAAAAACTGCAGCTAAGCTGCAGTAAATTTATAAAAATAATATTATTATATATACTAATACCATAGTTGCTAAAATTGCACCTGCAACTATCAATATAGCAATGAATGGACTTTTCACACCTTCATTATTAAGGTATTGTTAATTTTTAAAGCTGTGAACAGGTGCAGGAATTCTTCCTCCCCTGTTAATAAAATCAGAGCTGTCTACTTTGCTTACTGCCATAATTGGAGCCCTTCCTAAAAGTCCCCCAAACTCTACCTCTTCACCTAAGGTTTTCCCATATACAGGGATTATTCTAACTGCTGTGGTTTTGTGATTAATAACTCCAATTGCAGCTTCATCTGCTATTATTGCAGACAAAGTTGTTTCTGGTGTATCACCTGGAACTGCCAGCATATCAAGTCCAACTGAGCAGACACAGGTCATAGCTTCCAGCTTTTCTATGTTTATGCTTCCAGATCTTACAGCCTCAATCATCCCTTCATCTTCACTTACCGGAATAAATGCTCCGCTTAGTCCTCCAACATGAGAGGATGCCATAATTCCACCCTTTTTAACAGCATCATTTAATAGTGCCAATGCTGCAGTAGTTCCGTGTCCTCCACAGTTTTTTATACCTATTTCCTCTAATATCCTGGCAACGCTGTCTCCCACAGCCGGTGTTGGTGCTAATGATAAATCAATAATTCCAAATGGAACGTTAAGCATTCTTGATGCTTCCTGTCCAACTAACTGTCCAGCTCTTGTTATTTTAAATGCTGTTTTTTTGATTGTTTCAGATACTACTTCAAAGCTTTCACCTTTTACCTTCTCTAATGCTGCCTTAATAACCCCAGGACCGCTGACCCCTACATTAATTACGCATTCTGCTTCACCTGCTCCGTGGAATGCCCCTGCCATAAATGGATTGTCTTCAACTGCATTTGCAAAAACCACCAATTTAGCACAGCCTATACTTTCCTTATCACGTGTCATATATGCAGTGTCTTTTATAATTTTGCCCATTAATTTTACAGCATCCATATTTATACCGGATCTTGTATCTCCAATATTCACAGAGGAGCAAACTCTGTCTGTTGCAGCTAGTGCTTCAGGAATGGAATTTATAAGTATTTTATCTCCTCTGGTAAATCCTTTTTGAACCAGCGCTGAGAATCCGCCAATGAAATTTACACCTACTGCTTTTGCTGCTCTGTCTAAGGTTTTTGCATATTCTACGTAGCTTATATCACTGCTGGACTGAGCTATTAGAGCTATAGGTGTAACTGATATCCTTTTATTTATTATAGGAATTCCATACTTAACACCAATTTCTTCTCCAACTTTTACTAAGTTTTCTGCACATCTGGTTATCTTTTCGTATATCTTATCTCTTGATTTCTTTCCATTAAAGTCACAGCAATCAAGAAGGGATATTCCCATAGTTATTGTTCTTATATCCAGATTTTCCTTTTCTATCATCTTTATTGTTTCTAATACATTAGCAAATGAACCCAATATCATCATCTCCCATATTTAAATTTTGTGCATTGCATTAAATATATCCTGGTGCTGTATTTTAATTGTTACTCCGATTTTGGCACCAAGCTCTGACAGCTTAATATTAAGTTCTTTGAAATTTACGCTCATTTTACTTATGTCTGTTATCATTATCATAGTAAAATAATTATCCAGTATAGTTTGGCTGATATCCAGAACATTTATGCAGTCTTCTGCCAAAACACTAGTCACCTTTGCTATAATACCTACTTTGTCCTCTCCAATAACTGTAATAACCGCTTTCATAATATTCCTCCTTATGTAAAATAAAAAGACTAAATATAAATTTAGTCTCTGGAAACAAATGTTTATTTATCCCTGTCCTTTTACCTGAGAGTTTCGCCTTTCGGCTTTCCCCTTCGGTGCTCGCATAGAGTCTCTCCAGAGTTCTGTCCGGTGGCGGTTAATCCTGCCATCATCATTCAGAGTATTAAATTATAGTATATTTTATCATGATAGGTTTATTCATGCAACGTTTTTATTTTAAATATTAAAAACAGTTAATTTTTGAATTATATAAATTCGTGGTTATTGCTGTTCCACTCAGTGGAACAATAGTTTTATAGTATGGAATATGCTCATTGAATGATAACGTAACCATTCTATAATTGAATTAACAGCTATGAAATTCAGAAAATTTAAATATTATATAAGGAGTTGATATTTATGTTAAAAGTAAATGTTGGATCAAGCATATCTGCTTGTGCTAAAACTGCAGGAAAAGAGGCTGCATCTAACGCAAAGACAGGATTGGATGCTATAAAAATGGCATTTGTTTACAGCAGCTGTGATTATAATCAGGAAGAAATGCTTGCTGGTGTTGCAGAAGAATTGCCCGGTATTCCCTTAATCGGTAATACATCCTTTACCGGTATTATAACATCTAAAGGTTTTATAAGTTCAAAAGATGGTTTTGTAGGTGTTATGGCTGTATCAAATCCAGATATGGAAGTTGGGATAGCTGCTATAGAAAGAGGAAAATCTCCTTTTGAAGATGGCAAAATAATTGCTTCTCAGGCTATGAAAGCTGCCGGCAAAGCTTGTGCTCCAAAGTTCTTTTATATGGAAGCATCTCCTGCTGAAGAAGAATTTTATTTAAAAGGAATTAGTTCTGTAATTGGAAGAGTTCCTTTCTTTGGAGGAAGTGCTGCTGATAACAGTATTTCCGGAAATTGGAAGCTATATACAAATAGCAAGGAATTTTCAGACGGTGCTGCTGCTGCATTTTTCTATGGGGATTTAGAGATGACTAATTTATTTACCGGCGCTTACAGAGAAACTGAAGATTTTGGTGTAATAACTAAAGTTAAGGGAAATCGTACATTAGCTGAGATTGATGGCGTTCCTGCTCTAAAAAAATATGCTTCTTGGACTCATGCTGACATAAATGCCATTAAAGGCGGAAATTTGCTTGCAGCAAGTGTAACCTCTCCTCTTGGAGTAAAAGATCGCTTAGGTGATTTAACAGCAATTCGTCATCCAATGAGTGGAAATGATGATTTTTCAATTGGAGTTGGAAATAACTTAGCTGAAAAGACTTGCATAATCCGTATGGAAGCTACTGTTGATGAATTAATATCTTCAACTGGTGAAACAGTGAAAGCACTTATTAATAAGATGGACAAACCTCCGGTAGCATTTCATCTTGTACACTGCGGCGGCCGTCGTGCCGGTATAGGTGACAGAATAGATGAAGCAGCAAAATCTATTAAAGATGCTGCCGGTGATATACCTTTTATTGTAGAATTTACATTTGGTGAATATGGTTTTGAAAGCGATAATAATAATACCTGCGGTGGGTTGATGCTTTCCTTCACTGGATTTTCAAAGTAAATGTGAATAATAATTTTAAAATTTGAAATTGAATGGAGGAATCTATTATGAAAATGATTATTAATGGGGAAACTGTTAATTCTTCTGATGGCCAAGTTCTAAAAATTATAAACCCGGCTACCGGTGAACTTATAGATACTGTTCCGGCAGCTACTAAGGAAGATATAAATACTGCTGTAGCTGCTGCTAAATCAGGTCAAAAAATATGGGCTAAAGTTCCTGTATATGAAAAAGTGGAAATAATGAAGAAATTTATTGGTCTTGTTTTAGAAAACAAGGAAGATTTAGCCAGAACATTATCTGATGAAACCGGAAAACCGATTAAAGAAGCCAGAGCTGAAATTGGAAACATTCCAATTGCTTTCGATGCATTTTGCGAAAAGGCTAAACATCTGTATGGCAGCGTTGTTCCTGCCGGATTAGAAGCCGGTCAGGACAAAAATATACTTTTTACTCAAAGAGAGCCTATAGGAGTAGTTGCTTGTATTATTCCCTTTAACTTTCCCTGTGATTTATATGATCAAAAGGTAGCACCTGCTCTGCTTTCCGGTAATGCAGCTATCATAAAGCCCTCTACTGATAACCCTCTGACCTTATGCAAATTGACAAAGCTTATGGCAGTATCGGGAGTAACTCCAGGTGCCATAGAAATAGTTACAGGCCGTGGTTCTACAGTGGGCAGCTGGCTTTGTTCTAATCCTGATGTACATTTAGTAACATTAACAGGTTCTACAGAAGTTGGGATAGAAACTGCAAGAGCATGTGCAGAAAACCTTACTCATGTAGCTTTGGAATTAGGCGGAAATGATGCTTTCATAGTTTTAGATGATGCAGATATTGATTTAGCTGCAGATGAATTAATCTGGGGACGTATGTATAATACCGGACAAGTATGCTGTGCTTCTAAACGTTTTTTAGTTCATAAAAGCATCGCTTCTGAATTTGCTAAAAAAGCTGTAGAAAAAATCAGTAAGCTAAAACTTGGAATGCCATCTGATGAAACTTCTGAATTAGGCTGTTTGATCAGTGAAAGAGCTGCAATTAAAGTTGAAGATCAGGTAAATCTTACTGCATCACAAGGAGGAAAAATCATTTTAGGCGGAAATAGAAAAGGTGCTTTTTATGATCCTACAGTAATAGTAGATGTACCTAAAACTGCTGATGTTTCAACAGACATGGAAATTTTCGGCCCTGTTGTCCCTATAATTCCATTTGATACAATTGAAGAAGCAATCGAAATTGCTAACAGTTCTAAATTTGGTTTATGCGGCTGTGTATTTACAAAGGACATTAAAAAAGCATTCTGCGTCGCTAATGCATTAGAATGCGGTGGTTCAGTCATCAATGGAGCCAGCTTCTTCAGGAGTTTTGAAATGCCTTTTGGAGGTTATAAATTTTCAGGTATCGGAACAGAAGGCGTTATGAGTACCTTTAATGAAATGACACGAACAAAATCAATAGTATTAAAAAATATTCTGTAAAAATAAGGGGAGCTTAAATTTAAGCTCCCCTTATTTTTATTCTATATATCCCATTCGTTTAGATATTCGATTGGCAGCTTCTTTAACCTGTTCAATAATAAGAGGCAATTTTTCATTTGAAATTTGAGCTACATGTCCACTTGCACTGATTGAGGCTATGGCATCTCCACTATAATCATATATAGGTGCGCCAACACATCTATGTCCTATAATATATTCTTCATCATCCATTGCCCATCCCTGCTTTCTTACAAGCTTTAAATGCTGCTTAAAATCCTGTATATCCGTAATGGTGTTTTTAGTAAACTTCTCAAAATCACAGTTGTAAAGTGCTTCATCAAGTTCCTCTCCTGACAGACAAGAAAGCAGACATTTTCCCAGAGATGAACAATATGCGGGGGACCTGTACCCAATTTGAGAATAAAGTAATGTGGTTGGATATAAATCCAGTTTTTCAACATAAATTACTTCATGGGCATCTAATATTCCTAAATGTACTGTTAAGTTTAATTCAGACCGCAGTTCAGATAAGAAAGGTTTTGATTCTGTCTGAAGTTCCAATCCATTAATATGATAGCTGACTACTTCCACCAGTTTAATCCCTATTGTATAGCAGCTATTCTTATCCTTCTCCACATAATGCCTGGAATTCATTGCTTGTAATAACCTATATACAGTAGACTTACTTATTCCTGTGTCTTTTGATATTTCAGTTAAATTCATTGGATTTTCAGCTTTAGATAAAATTTCTATAATATCAAATGTTCGGTTCATAACCCTTACGCTAGGCTCCATACTTTCACCGTTACTGAAAACTTATAAAAAGTTATAAATTACTACATTACATAATAATCCATATGCTTTTATGTTTCATTCCTTATTCATAGTGTTCTTTTTCATATCATTACTAATACTACTCAAGT
>JBAXYJ010000127.1:0-8288 GCA_041670885.1 Clostridiaceae bacterium | reverse complement strand
TTTGATTAAATTTATCTATTATTTTTTCCTGATTTTCAATCAAAATATCCAGCTTTTTATGTAAATCTTCTATAATTAGTTCTGATTTTAAATTTACTTTATAATCATTTTTAGCTCTAATTCTGTCCTTTTGCTCCTGCCTATTTTGACTCATCATAATAAGAGGGGCTTGGATTGCTGCAACGCATGATAAAACTAAATTGAGCAAAATAAATGGGAATGGGTCAAATGGATGGCTTAAAAAATAAGCATTTATTAGTATCCAAACTGCAAGAGTTAAGGAAAAAATAATAACAAATTCCCAGCTTCCTACAAACTCAGCCAGTTTATCTGCCATTTTTTCACCAAAGGTCAAATTACCCTTATGAATACTGTTCACATCCTTAGCTACAGTCTTTTGTATCAGCAGATGAATCACATCCTCGTATTCATCAATATCAAAATCTTTATCTTCTAATATAGTCTTAACAATGTTTTCTCTTGATAACTTTCCATCCATGCTATGCCTCCAAATTATTTTTATATACCCATATCTAATAACTTGTTCAAAACATAGTCCTTTATATCTATCTTATAACTAACCTGAATTATGTTATTCTCATTTTTTTCAATTTTTTCTCTTATTTTATCAACCTCTACATAATGTTCTTTTTCTTCCATCTCATCCAGCTTTTCATACAGCTCATCATTTTCTTCAATTATATCCATTGTAACTTCATCAAAACCTGCTATTTCGTCTTGAATCCTTTCAATATCCTTTACGGTGTAATTTCCTTTTTCAAATTCAAGTTCACCACAGACTATTATTTCACATAAAGAAATAACAGCTTCTTTATAACTTTCAAAGGCATACTCTTTATCTTTTGTATCAACATAATCATTATTTAGTGATTTTATATAATCCAGTTCATTAATAAGCTTATCATATGGGAAAAAATAACCTCCTATAATGTTAACAATATGCTGATTATATTCCTTTATCAGGTCTAATATACTTTCATTTTCTTCATTTACATAATTAAACCGAGGCAGACTCATAGAAGCTTTTATGTCCTCAAGACAATTTTTACAATTTTCTTCATTAAACATATTCCAACCTCCTTTTAGTATATTATACCACAAAATCATTTAGTTATGAAATTTGCAAAATTACCTTTACCTGATATTCAGCTTATGTAACTCTCCGAGGATTTGTTCATGCAATTTCTTTAGCTATTTTTTTTAATAAGCTCTCTTGGGATGTGACAATAGCCTCCGGGATTTTTTTCCAGATACCTTTGATGATATTCTTCTGCCGGATAAAAATTCCGAATTGGCCCTGCTTCAGTTACTATTTTTTCTTTATAATTTTTCTGCTGATTTTCTATAAACTTTGTGATAATGCTAAAATCATTTTCATCATAATAATATATCCCTGTTCTATATTGACTTCCAGTATCATGTCCCTGCCTGTTTAATACTGTGGGGTCTATTATTATAAAATAAGCTGCCAGCAGCTTATTTAGATCAATTTTATTTTCATCGTATTGAATTAAGCATGCTTCTGCAAATCCTGTAGTATGAGAGCACACCTCCTCATAACTTGGATTTTCTTTATTCCCATTAGCAAAGCCAACCTCTGTTTTAACAATACCCTTTATTGTATCAAAATATGCCTGAACTCCCCAAAAGCAGCCTCCGGCAAAAACTATTTTTTTCATATATACCCTCCGAATCTTTATTTAATTATAATAATAACTCCATCCTTTAGCAATGAAATTAGCTTACTTTTATGCAAAGCTAAGCTTGCTGTTCTTTTTTTCTCTTATCCGGATGTGCTATTGATAAATTTACACATACAGCCACAATAATACCTAAAAATGTTTCTATAACTCTAAATATACTATACTGCAGAGGTGAGGTGTCCTTTATGTTTACCATAATTGCCAGATATACAATGCAGGCTATAGATGAGGAGCCGCTCCTCTTAAACAGGTTGGTAAGAAATATAACAATTACGATACCTATACTGGTCAAGACCAGGCTATTAGCATATATGGAGGTTAAAGCTGCACCTACTGCAGCTCCTATTAATGTACCAATCATCCTGTTAAAGCCAACCTTAATAGTATTATCCATAGAATTTTGCATGGTTATTACTGCTGCAATGCAGGCATAAAAAGGAGAATAATGTTTAAACATCCTTAGTATAGCCAAGCATATTAAAACAGCAGCTGCTGTCTTAATATTTCTTAATCCAATGCTGGGAATTTCCAGCTGCTTTATCATACATATCACCCTAACTAGTTTTTTGTATTATTATATCAATTCTAGAGACTCTTAACAACTTTTAAATGTACTATGATATAATTAAGGAAATTAATCTCTGAGGAGGAGCCCTATGCGGAGAAATACTAAAAACATTTCAAAAAAAGCTGGTCTTAAGCCCGGAAGCCTGATTTATATTGGAGATAACAAGATAACTGATGTGGAAATTTCCTATATTCATTATACCCAGGACCATATAACAGAAAAATCAATTAAAGATTTAAATCAGATTAACTTTAATGATAACAGCGGGATCCATTGGATTAATGTATATGGTTTAAATAACATTTCGGTTATTGAAAAGCTGGGAAAGATATTCAACATAGAGCATCTGATTTTAGAAGACATATTAAATACTTCAAAAAGACCTAAGGTAGATGAAATTAATAACCTCTTTTTCACCATATTAAAAATGATATATTTATCTGATGAAGGTAATAGGATTATAGCTGAGCAGATAAGTATAGTTATGTCTGAAAATTATATTCTAACTTTTCAAGAGAAACCAGGGGACGTTTTTGACACTATCAGAGAAAGAATCAGGATGGACAAAGGACCAATAAGAAAGAAAAACCCGGATTACCTGTGCTATGCTATTATTGATGCAATTGTTGATAATTATTTCATAGTACTTGAAAATTTTGAAGATAGAATTGAATATCTGGAGGAAGAACTGGTCGACAGACCGGATAAAGGAACTTTAAAACAAATATACAACATAAAAAGTGAACTTATATACCTGAAAAAATCAGTCTGGCCCTTAAGAGAGGTGCTAAGCAATATATACCATGGTGACTATTCTTTAATATCAAAAGATTTAAGCATATATATCAAAGACATATACGAGCATCTCATTGAGGTTAATGATACTATTCAGCTTTTTCTCGATTCTATATCAAATATGCTGGATATATATCTTAGCAGCATCAGCAATAAAATGAATGAAGTAATGAAAATACTGACAATATTTTCAACTATATTTATTCCGCTTTCATTTATAGTTGGTATTTATGGCATGAATTTTCAGTATATGCCTGAGCTGCAGTTCAAATATGGTTATTATGTACTTTGGGTAATTATGCTTTCAGTAGTAATAGGAATGCTGGCAGTATTTAAGAAAAAAAAATGGTTTTAGGTATAAATAAAAGGGTTGGCCTATTTATCCCCTTTTGTTTGTTTAACTCTATAAAAATTTTTCTATGCTTATAAGTTTATTACGTGGTTTATCAAGATTATAAGTTTTAGAAAAGCTGTCTTTATATTCTTTAGGTACTCTGTTTATGAATTTATCTGCTTCAATTAAGGATTTTCCATAATACCTGGCAGCAGTTAAGATACTTTTTTTAAAATAATAATCACCAATCAAAAGGTAAACCTTCCACAGCAGACTTCCCCCATTTGCTTCTGCTGAAGCTTCAAGTTTATTTATTTCACCAATGCTGTCAATATCTTTTATTCTTTTAATATATACCTCTATATAAAGCCTTAAAAGATCAGGCTTCACTTTAATATCTTTATACTCATTAAACATTCTGATGGCTTCATCTTCATATCCTTTGTCCAAGAGACAAATAACTGAATTATATACATTATTCATAATAAATTCTATGCTTTTATACATAGACAGCAGACCTTTTATACCCTCCAGTGCTTCATTTATTTCAATACTATCTTTGGCATCCTGAAGCCTTATAAATTCATAAACAAGTCCCGCATTCCACTTAATAACTGAATCTATTGTTAAAAATCGTAAAGATAACTTACTATTTTTTTTAGCATTTCCCATATCGCCTAATTTATAATAAAATAATGAATTAACCTTGTAATATAAAGAGATTGTTGGTCCCTGCTCAGGGTTTTTAGAAAATTCATCACTAGCTAATTTAAAATATTTATAAGCCTCCCTATACTTTCCTAATTTAATACAGGAGTGTAATAATCCTATATATGCATAGAAAGTCATATGATCCAATTTTATTTTTTTTGCTGTCTTAAGGCCATTTTTATAGGAAATATATGCTTTATCATATTTTAGAATACTTAAGTATGTTTCTCCTATATCTATATACGATATAACCACAAATTCATTAAAATTTTCTTTTTTTGCTTTATTCTTTAATTCAGCGTAAACCTGAAACGCCTTTTCATTATCCTGAAGTTTATCGGTATATATTGCTCCAATATTACTGGTAACACCTAATATTCCCTGAATGAAGCCAGCTTCTTCAAAGCTTTTCAAAGAAAGCTTTAATAAATTCAGTTCTTCATCGGCATCGGTTATATCTGTTAATGATTGAGCAATAATATTTAGAAATCTACCCCTATAATAAGGATAATTTTCTCCGCATAATTTAAGAGCTGCATTCCCAATTTCTCTGGCTTTGTAATATTCATTTTCACAATAATGTTTACTAATCCAGTATATTAGATTGTTTAATTTCCCTTCTGTATAATCAACTTCATTAAGAAGATTGCCGGATTTATTTATGTAAGTTAAACTAATACCTATTTCTCCCTTGTAAAAGTTTTCCATTGCTAATTTATTAAGGGAATCAATTTTAAAATATATATTATCCAATTTTACTGCAATTTCATAAGACGCTGTAAAATATTCCAAGCAGCTATCCATATCTCCACTGTTTCTGTATAGTTCACCCAGCTTCATATTAAGCTTAAAGCTTTTGTCATTCTTCTCATTTCCCGGCGCATCTAATGCTTTTTTGTAATTTTCTATGGCCTCCAGATGCTTATTTATTTTTTCGAAACATTCACCCTTTTTAATATAGTCACCCTGATCCATTTTATACCCCCAAATATTCTATAAATCCGAGAACTCTACTCTTAATCTTTCCATTAAGCTTTCCTTGTACATTGAATAATTATCTATCTGCATATCCTCCTGTACTGTTCTTATAGGAATCTTAATGGTAAATTCACTTCCCTCACCATACTCACTTTTTAAATTTATCTCCCCGTTATGCATGCTGACTAAAGCTTTTACCAGTGATAATCCAATACCGCTGCCTTCTCCTTTTCTGGTAAAGGACCTGTCAGCCTGTTTAAATCTTTCAAAAACCATCTCTTGATTATCTTTTGCAATTCCAATTCCGCTGTCTTTAACAGATATGAATGCATAATTATCTTTTTTATAAAGCTTTACTTCAACTGTGCCATTTTGTTTAGTAAATTTTAATGCATTAGATAATAGATTCAAAACTATTCTTTCGAATTTTCCTATATCAAATGCCATTACTATACTGTCTATTCCCTTATTAAATACAAGATTTATTTTTTTTGTTTCTGCATATATGTCAACTGATTTAACGATTTCCTGGACTACTGCTGCTAAATCATAATTATGAAGATCTATGTCAAAATAGTTGGAATCAATTTTTGACAAGTCAATCATATTATTAGAAAGTTTAAGCAGCCTAAAAGCATTTTGCTTCATAGTATTTAAATACTTAGTAAGTTTTAGCTCCGGATCTATTATTGTTCCATTTTGTCCATATAGTTCTAATAATTGAATAGCTGAGATTATGACATTTAAAGGAGTCTTAAACTCATGAGATATATTCCCAAATAATTCCGTTTTTAACTTGTCATAATCAGATATATCATCCATGGTTTCTTTTACATTCCCTTTTTTCCCCTCTTTACCCTTATCCATTTTTAAACTCCTTAAGCATTAAACTTTAGTCTATTTCGTATATATTCGACACTATCCATCATTTTTCTCTAGTTTATCCTACTATTTACAGTATCATAAATAATAAAAATAAGCCAGTAAAAAACTGGCTGTTATAATCTTATGGCAGATATGTAACTCTTAAAATTCCATCAATATGTCTTATTTCATATAAATTTTCTTCTGTAACAAAGCCGCTGACATCTAAAATATTATAGGCATAATCTCCCTTACTCTTATTTACCATCTCAATAATATTTATATGGTATTTTGCCAGGACTCCGGTTAGTGCTCCTATCATATTAGGCACATTTTTATTGATAACAGTTATTCTTACAGTTCCCGGATTTCTGTCCAGGCTGCAGTTAGGAAAATTTACTGAATTTTTAATATTTCCATTTTCTAAAAAATCCTTAAGCTGGGATACTGCCATTATTGCACAATTCTCCTCAGCTTCCGGAGTGGATGCCCCTAAATGAGGCAAACATACTGCTTTTGGGTTTTTTAGAATTTTTTCTGTTGGAAAATCAGTAACATATTTTGAAACTTTAGAACTATCTAAAGCATTTATCACATCATCTTCGTTAACCAGGCTTGATCTGGAGAAATTAAGTATTTTAACTCCATCTTTCATTTTATCTATTTTTTCTTTATTTATAAATTCTGTAGTTTCCTTAACAAGAGGCAGGTGAAGCGTGATATAATCAGCTTTTGCAAGAAGCTCTTCAATATTTTCTGCATATTTCATATCCCAGGAAAGTCCTATGGCATTTTTCACAGACACATAGGGGTCATATCCTATAACCTTCATCCCTAATTTTATACCTGAATTGGAAGCTAGTACTCCAATTGCTCCAAGTCCTACAACTCCCAGTGTTTTACCCTTCAATTCAGGTCCTGCAAACTGTTCCTTGCCCTTTTCTACTTTCTTTTCTACGTCTCCCTGAAGAGTCTTTGTCCATTCAATTCCCTCATATACTTTTCTGGAACTTAAAAGAAGCCCTAATATAGTAAGTTCCGAGACAGCATTTGCATTTGCACCGGGTGTATTAAATACAACTATTCCCTTATTTGAACACTCAATAACCGGAATATTATTTGTACCTGCTCCTGCTCTTGCTATTCCCCTTATTGAATCCGGCATTTCCAAATCATGCAGTTTAGCACTTCTTACTAAAATGCCTTCTGCTCCATTTGTTTCCTCTCCTGTCAGTTTGTAATTTTCATCCGGCAGCAAGGCTAATCCTTTTTCACATATCCTATTAAATACAGCTATTTTATACATTTTCAATCACTCCAAACTTTTTTAATAGTATATCGTATTTGAATGAAAATATCAAACAATCCTGTATTTTTTTAAAAATTTGTTTGAATTAGTCTTTTATATCTTCCATCCAAGCTGCTCAATCTGGTTGTATTTAGCATACCATCCATTTTTACCGGCTAAATCTGAAGGGGTTCCCTCCTCCACTACCTTTCCACTGTCTAATATTATTACTTTATCCGCATCAATAATTCCTGAAACCCTGTGACTTATTGTAATTATAGTTCTGCCTTTAGATATATTTCTTAGTGCTTTAAATATTCTTTCTTCAGTGACACCGTCCAGTCCTGATGTAACCTCATCTAAAAGAAGTAAAGGCGGATTGCATACCAATGCACAGGCAAGAGACAGAAGCTGGTACTGTCCATATGATAATCCGGTTCCGCCTTCTCCTATAATAGTGTTATATCCATTTGGAAGCTTAATTATATCATCATGGAGTCCAACAATAATAGCTGCTTCTTCTACCTGCTTCTCAGTTATTGTTTCATCGTATAATGTAATAGCATCCCTGACAGACACATCATAAACCGGGAAGGATTGCGGTACTATTCCCATTATGTGCCTTCTTATATTTGGGTCCATTTTAAATGGATCCATTCCTCCAATTTCTATGCTTCCTTCATCTGGTTTATAGAGACCTGCTATCAGATTTAATATAGTGCTTTTTCCTGCTCCTGTCCTTCCAACTAGCGCTGTCTTTTGTCCCGGCTCTACTATAAAGGATACATCTTTAATAATTTCATTATCTTTACTATAAGAAAAAGCAACATTCTTTACTGATATACTTAAATCCTCATATCTTTTTATTATTACTGAATTATTACTATATCTTTTTTCCTCATCCTCCAATGCAAAACTCTGTATCCTCTTAACACCGGAAACAGCCTCCTGAATAGTCTGAAATTCCATTGCTATGGATTCTACAGGTGCTAAAATTCTGGATATTAAATCAATCACCGCTGCAAT
>JBAXYJ010000126.1:0-8326 GCA_041670885.1 Clostridiaceae bacterium | reverse complement strand
TCCTTTATATATTGAATAAATCAAAACGCCAGTAATTATTATTAAAAATATTGATACAAAAATTTCAGGTGAGGATGATGGAACCTGATTACTATTCTTTTTAGGAATAAATAGAATTACAAGCCATAGAAGTATAAATCCGGGAGCTATCAGCTTTGTTGGTTTTTCCTTCATTCTTTTAAAATAATTTATGGCGGTTCTTCTGAGAAGATATAAAAGTGATGCCATTTTATCCCTCCGTTACTTGGAAGAATATATCTTCTAAGGATTTATTATCAGAATCAGAATCATCTCTTACTTTAGAGTATATAAACTTTCCATCTTTCATAATTACAATCCTGTCCCACAAATCCTGAACAGAATCTAAAAGGTGAGTGCTAAGTACCACAGATGTTCCCTTTTCCTTTATATCTTTTAAAACATCCTTCATATTTCTGATAGCTTTAGGATCAAGTCCTATCATAGGCTCATCTACAAGAAGCAGCTTTGGATCTGTAATAAGTGCGCAGCAAATGCTGACCTTCTGCTGCATTCCCTTTGAAAGGTCACTTCCGTACTTATCCTTTTTATCCCAAAGCTCAAAGAGTTTTAAAAGCTCTTCTTTTTTGTTTTCGTATTCTTTAATTCCATAAGCATGTGCCATAAATGTAATATGCTCGCTTATAGTAAGCAGTGGGAAAAGTGAGGGCATCTCCGGGATATAACCTATTAATCTTTTCCCTTCTACGCTCTTATTATTATATCCTGATATTTTTACACTGCCATCGTATTTTAAAAGTCCGGCAATTGACTTTATCATGGTAGATTTTCCTGCCCCATTTGGACCTGCCAGAACAGCTATTTCTCCCTTCTCCACATTAAAGCTTGCATCATTTACAGCTATTGTTTTGCCATATTTTTTAGTTAAACCAATTACTTCTAACATATTTATCTCCTATCATATTTATTCATACTTAATTATTGTATATTATTGTATAAATTATTTCAATATTTAACTTATTTTTTAGTATTTGGTGATAATTCCATGATTTTATTTTTTGAAGGATATTATTTATTATCATTCACTAATTTTATGTTGATATAATAGGCTGGTTATTATAAAATATTGAATATGACAACATTGGTAATTTTGAAGTAAACAAAATCCATTTAATAATGAATTATCAAAAGTAATTTCTTTCAATTTAATATAAGGAGGACTAAGTAATGGGACTAACATTAGCAGAAAAAATAATTAAAGAGCATTTAGTTAAAGGAGATATGATTACCGGCTCTGAAATAGGAATCAGAATTGATCAGACACTAACTCAGGATTCAACAGGAACTATGGCATATCTACAATTTGAAGAACTTAACGTACCCAGAGTTAAAACCAGAAAATCTGTAGCATATATTGACCACAACATTCTTCAAAGCGGTCCTGAAAACGCAGATGATCACCTATACATTCAGACAACTGCAAAAAAATATGGGATTTACTTTTCTAAACCGGGTAATGGAATATGCCACCAGGTCCATTTAGAGAGATTTGGAGTTCCAGGGCAGACTCTTCTTGGTTCTGACAGCCATACACCAACTGGAGGCGCTCTGGGCATGTTGGCCATAGGAGCAGGAGGGCTGGATGTTGCAGTTGCCATGGCAGGAGGAGAATATTACATATCCATGCCTGAAATAATCAAGGTTAATTTAATAGGAAGCCTTCCCCCTTTTACTACAGCAAAGGATATAATTTTATACATCCTAAAGAACTTAACTGTAAAGGGCGGAGTATCAAAGATATTTGAATATACAGGAGATGGAGCTGCCTCATTATCTGTCCCAGAAAGAGCTACCATAACTAATATGGGAGCAGAACTGGGAGCAACTACCTCAGTTTTCCCATCAGATGAAAATACTTATAAATTTCTTAAAGCCCAGGGAAGAGGAAAAGATTTCAAAGAATTAAAGCCGGATAAAGATGCGGTATATTCTGCAGAAATTACAGTAGATTTATCAGAATTAAATAATCTGGCTGCCTGCCCTCACAGTCCTGACAATGTAGTTCCTGTAAAAGAATTAAAGGGCATAAAAGTAAATCAGGTAGCAATAGGAAGCTGCACTAACTCTTCTTACATGGATTTAATGAAGACGGCAAAAATACTAAAAGGAAAAACAATAAATGAGAATGTATCATTAGTTATAGCCCCAGGCTCAAAGCAGGTTCTCACCATGATGGCTAAAAACGGAGCACTGGCTGATTTAGTAGCCTCCGGAGCCAGAATATTAGAGTGTGCCTGCGGTCCATGTATCGGTATGGGACAGTCGCCAAATACAGATGGAGTATCCCTGAGAACCTTTAACAGAAACTTTGAAGGAAGAAGCGGGACAAAATCTGCCAAGGTATATCTGACCAGCCCTGAAGCTGCAGCAGTATCAGCATTAACCGGCTTTATTACTGATCCAAAAGAATTTCTTGGAGATTTAAACTTAAAAATTCCTATGCCTGAAGAATTTTTAATAAATGATAATTTAATTGTTTCTCCAGCCCCGGAAGATAATGATATAACTATTAAAAGAGGCCCAAATATTAAGCCATTTCCAAAATCTTATCCTTTAGAGGAAACAATATCCGGAAAGACTCTGATTAAGGTTTCTGACAATATAACAACAGACCATATTATGCCGTCAAATGCCAAGCTTTTACCCTATAGATCAAATATCCCTTATCTTTCAGATTACTGCTTAACTCCCTGTGATAAGGATTTTCCCGAAAGAGCAAAGACAAATAAGGGAGGCTTTATAATAGCAGGATTAAATTATGGTCAGGGATCTTCAAGAGAGCATGCAGCACTGGCCCCACTATATCTTGGAATAAAGGGAGTTTTAGCTAAATCCTTTGCCAGAATTCATAAGGCAAACCTGATTAATAACGGAATAATGCCGCTTATATTTAAAAACACAGAGGATTATGAAACAATAGATATAAATGATGATTTAGTTATAGAAAATGCAAAAGATCAGGTAAAAAATGGAGAAGTTATTGTAATAAATAAAACTAAAAATATAGAGTATAAAACTGCTATAGAGCTGTCTGAAAGAGAAATAACTATGATTTTAGAGGGCGGACTATTAAATATTCTAAAAAACAGGAGGGCAAAATGAGTCATATA
This sequence comes from Clostridiaceae bacterium, assembly GCA_041670885.1. Classification (GTDB taxonomy): domain Bacteria; phylum Bacillota; class Clostridia; order Clostridiales; family Clostridiaceae; genus JAJBWD01. The sequence goes on along the minus strand of JBAXYJ010000126.1, from coordinate 5,177 downwards.
ATTACATTAATAAAAGGAGATGGAATAGGTCCTGAGGTTACAAATGCTGCAAAGTGTGTTATAGATGCATCAGGAGCTGATATAGTATGGGAAGAAGTTGAAGCAGGAGCTCATGTAATTAAGAAGTATGGCACTCCCCTTCCTGATTATGTATTAGAAAGCATTAAGAAAAACAAGGTAGCTTTAAAGGGCCCTGTTACAACTCCTGTTGGCAAAGGATTCAGAAGCGTAAATGTTACACTAAGACAAAATCTTAATCTATATGCTAACGTTAGACCGATAAAAACCTTTAAAGGAATTCCTTCCAGATACGAAAATGTAGATTTAATAATAGTAAGAGAAAATTCAGAGGATCTTTATGCCGGAATTGAGCATATGGTTGGAGATGATGCAGCGGAAAGCATTAAAATAATAACAAGAAAAGCATCTGAAAGAATAGTAAAATATGCTTTTGAAATGGCAAGAAGTGAAGGAAGAAAAAAGGTATCAGCAGTTCATAAGGCAAATATCATGAAATTAAGCGACGGACTATTTTTAAGCTGTGCCAGAAAAATAGCAGAAGAATATAAAGATATAGCTTTTGAAGATGTAATCGTGGATGCTATGAGCATGAAGCTGGTTCTAAATCCTGAAAGGTATGAGGTTTTAGTAATGCCAAACCTGTACGGAGATATTTTATCTGATATGGCAGCAGGCTTAGTTGGAGGATTAGGCTTAGTTCCGGGAGCGAATATTGGAGAAGAGGGAGCAGTATTTGAACCTGCCCATGGTTCAGCCCCTGACATTGCAGGTAAAAACATAGCTAACCCTACTGCCTGCATCCTGTCCGGAGTTATGATGCTCAGGTACATTGGAGAAAATGAAAAAGCTGACAAGATAGAAAAAGCAGTAGAAGAAGTACTTAAAATCAAGGAAAACCTGACCTTTGATTTAGGCGGGAACTTAACTACTGATCAGTTTACTGAAAAGATAATTGAAAAGCTAAAATAGAAATGAGCTGCGGAATTTCGCAGCTCATTTTAATTTTAAGGAAAGCCGCCCATTTAATATGAGACGGCCTGTCATATTACTTTCTTTCCTTTAAAGGAACATATTCTCTTTTAATAACAACGCTCTTATATGCCGGTCTTATTATTTTCGGCTCACTTACCAGCTGCTCAATTCTATGAGCACACCAGCCTGCTATTCTTGACGTTGCAAATATAGGAGTGTAAAGCTCTCTTGGAATGTTAAGCATATCATATACAAATCCTGAGTAAAAATCTACGTTTGCTGATATCTTCATTCCCTTTCTTTCAATAAATAGTTTTTTAGATATCTTTTCTATATTCTTATATAAATTAAATTCATTAAGTCTCCCCTTTTCCTTTGCCAGCTCTTCTGCTTTAGCCTTCAAAAGAAGGGCTCTGGGATCAGACAGTGTATAGACAGCATGGCCCATCCCATAAATAAGACCTGATTTATCGTACTTTTCTTTATTTAATATTTTAATCAGGTACTCCTCTATCTCCTTCTCATCCTCCCAGTCTTTAACCTCAGCTTTTATAATATCCATCATCTCTGCTACCTTAATATTAGCACCTCCATGCTTAGGTCCCTTAAGAGAGCCTACTGCAGCTGCTATAGCAGAATAAGTATCTGTCCCTGAGGATGACACTACATGGGTTGCAAAGGCTGAATTATTACCTCCGCCGTGCTCAGCATGAAGAACTAATGCTAAATCAAGAGTTTCTGCCTCAACACTGGTATACTTATTATTTGGTCTTATCATAAATAAAATATTCTCAGCTGTTGAAAGATTTTTTTGAGGAGAATGAATATAAAGGCTTTTCCCATCATAATAATGAGCCTTTGCTTCATATCCATAAGAGATCAATGTAGGAAACAGAGCAATAAGAGATATGCTTTGTCTTAATACATTATTAACTGAAGTATCATCCGGGTTATCATCGAAGGAGTAAGATACAAGTATGCTTCTTTGCAGCTTATTCATTATATTATTGCTTGGAAACTTCAGCATCATATCCTCTGTAAAGCCATTAGGAAGTATTCTGGCATCTGCAATAATTGCTTTAAACTCAGCCAGTTCATCTGTATTTGGAGCCTGACCAAACAATAATAAGTAACAGGTCTCTTCAAAACCAAATCTGTGCTCACTTTGAAAACCCTTAACAAAATCCTTTATATCTATTCCTCTGTATCTTAATCTTCCTTCTTCAGGGATTCTCTCTCCTTCATCTAATATATATCCATGAACATCTCCAACCTTAGTAAGTCCTACCAATACTCCTGTACCATTAGGATTTCTAAGTCCCCTTTTAACCTGATACATATCATAGTAGTTTTGTCCAATTATATTATTATCTTCCGCAGTTTTTACTAATTTATCTAACTCTTTACTGCTTAAAACCATTTATTTCCTCCTTAAAGACATATCATTATAAATCTTAATGATATTCTATCACATAAACTTAAAAATTAGAAGAGAATTTTTATAACTATTGAATTGCTAATTTTATAATCCTTCATTTTTGTTCTTTTTTTAATTTATTATTATATAATTTTATTATATTTTGCAATTATTAAATATTAATTTTTCACATTTAAGTTCTTTAATTATGAATGAAAATTTAAAAGCAAACAGAAAATTGTCACATAAAAATTGATATACCAAACAGGAATCTACAATTTATTTGTTATATATGTGATATAATTACATTTGTGTTAAATTTTTATAGGAGGTATATCTTGATCAACTTAGAAATAGGCTTTAAGCCAAAGAATTACTTTCCACTGCCGATGAATTATAGAAACTATTTAGAAAATATTTTGTGTTTATTGTCAAGAAATCGTGATGATATATTAAATCAGTTATTTTATTCTGATTTTAATTGTACAAAGTATGAAATTGACGGTTCTAACATTATATTTAAGGATAAGGTGAACTGGATAATTTCATCACAAAGCTATGATATTATTACAAATTTAGTTCAAGGTTTTTTTAATAACCCACTAGTAAAAATAGGCAAATGTGAATTTGAAGTAGTTTTTATGGGGCTTTCAGAAAGCGCTGAGTTAAAATTCAAGAATGAATTTAAACTTCTGAATACTTTTAGTACACATAATTTTGATACAGCCTAAACAGGCTGTATCATATTTCTTATTGCTAAGAATATTAAATATAATAAAACCGCTTAAATTTCGTAAGCGGCTTATACTAAACAGATTATTTTCTAACGTTCCTCCCTGAAATACGGTTCTCCTAAGCTTTTTGGAGGGGCACTATCTTTTGATTTTTTTAAAGAAACAAATACAAGAACTGCAATAGTAACTAAATATGGAAGCATATCAATTAAATACTGAGATACTGCAAATTTAGTTCCCTGAAGTCTAAAACCTATAATATCCAGTCCTCCGAAGAAGTAAGCCCCGAGTAAAGCTTTATAGGGATTCCATGTAGCAAATATAACTAGAGCTACTGCAATCCAGCCTCTGCCCCCTGTTATTCCATCCTGCCAGGAAGGAACATAAACCAGTGACAGATATGCTCCGCCTAAACCGCATAAAGCTCCTCCTAAGAGTGTATTAAAATATTTATAAAAGGAAACGTTAATTCCGGCGCTATCTGCAGACTGAGGGCTCTCTCCTACAGATCTTAAGCTGAGGCCAGGTCTGCTTTTATATAAATATATGCCTAAGATTACAGCTGCCAGATAACCAAGATATACATATAAATCTTGATTGAAAAATATTTTTCCAATATACGGGATGTCTCCCAGCAAAGGAATCTTTACAGGAGTAAAAAATTCTTTAATCCCGGCAGGTGTTACCTTTCCTGACATGCTTTTGCCTATAAAGGAAGAAATTCCTGTACCAAATATAGTGAGGGATAACCCGCAAACTACCTGATTTGCTCTAAGCTCTATTGTTAGGAAAGCATAAATTAAAGCTCCCAGGAAGCCTCCTAAGGCTCCTGCTAAAACTGCTATGTATGGATTATCATAAATTAATCCTGCTTTAAAGCCAAACACAGCTCCCATAAGCATCATTCCCTCAACACCCAGGTTAAGGTTTCCGGATTTTTCGGTTATTATTTCACCTAACGTAGCAAATAAAAGAGGAGTTCCGGAAACAACCGCAGCAGATAAAAATAAAACTACCTGATCCATCATTTACCCTCCTTATTCAGCTCTTTATTTATTAAAATTTCTAAGTTTTTCTTAGTAATTAATTTATATTGAACAAAAAATTCACTTCCAAGTACAAAAAACAATATTATTCCCTGAAGCATCTGTGCCATAGAGGAAGGAATATTATATGCTGTCTGAATATATGCTGCTCCCTGTATAAGAAGTGCAAATAAAAATGAAACAATCCCAATCATCGGTGCACTAAGTCCTGCCAGCCAGGCAGTTATAATTGCAGTATAGCCCACGCCCCCGGTGACTTCTACAGATAATGTATTGCTTACAGCCGACGCTTCTATCATGCCCGCCAAGCCGCAAAGACCTCCGCTTATAAGCATTGCAGTAATTATAGTTCTTTTAATATTAATTCCTGCATATCTGGCAGTATTTTCACTTTCTCCTATTACCGATATTTCGTACCCCAGCTTGCTTTTGTTCATAAATATGAACATTAAAATAATCAATATAATAGAAATAATCCATCCAATATGTATACCTAATAATTTAGGTAAAACAGCAGATGTTTCGAAATTAGGAATTTTAGGGAAGCCTGAAGCATTAGGATCCTTCCATGGTCCGTATTGAAGATATGTTACAAATTTTAAAGCTACATAATTCAGCATAAGAGTGATTATTGTCTCATTTGTCTTCCACTCTGCCTTAAAAAATGCAGGAATAAGTGCAAATAATCCGCCTGAAATTATACCGGCTATTGCCATAATTATAAGAAGTATCGGTCTTGGAAGATAAGAGAAATTAAGAGCAAAGAAGCTAGCTCCAAAGGCTCCCATAAAAATCTGTCCCTCAGCTCCGATATTCCAAAACTTCATTTTAAATGCCACTGCAATTCCAAGGGATGTTATGATCAGAGGAATTGTCTTAACTATAACCTGATTAAATCTATATCTGGAACCAAATGAACCCTCCAGCATTGCCATATAAACGCTTATTGGATTTTTCCCTGTAAAAATCAATATAATAAGTCCTGAT
>JBAXYJ010000125.1:0-8572 GCA_041670885.1 Clostridiaceae bacterium | reverse complement strand
GGAGTAATGAAGGGCAGAATAAGCCTAAATAAGTTTGTAGAAGTAACAAGTACAAATCCGGCAAAGCTTTTTGGAATATACCCTAAAAAGGGGGAAATTGCCAATGGCTCCGATGCTGATTTAGTTATAATCGATCCAAATAAGGAAGTGACTCTTTCTAAAAATATTCTTCACGAAAATGTAGATTATACTCCTTATGAGGGAATTGAACTAACCGGATATCCGGTGATTACTATTGCAAGAGGAAAAATAATAGTAAAGGAAGGCATATTCTGTGGAAATAAAGGCTATGGCAAATATTTAAACAGAGACAAAGGAATTTTGTTTTAAAAAAACATTTAATTTTTTATCTTTATCAATATGATAATAATTATCATATTGATAATAAATATATTAAAATATATTACAAGTTTATTTAAAAATCTTTATATTACAGCAAATTAATTGATTTCTGAATATTTGATATATTATCAGATTATAATAGTGTAATTTTATACCTTGGTATAAAATATGCTATTAATAATAAATATAATATTTTTAGGAGGTATTTGTTTTGGGTAAAAATCCAGAAACCGTAACTAACACAGGTTTTCTTGAAAGGTATTTTAAGCTTTCAGAAAACAAAACGAATGTAAAGACAGAAGTTATTGCCGGAATTACCACATTCTTAACCATGGCTTACATCATAGCAGTCAATCCAAACTTTCTGTCAACCACGGGTATGCCGATTGGTCCGCTTGTAACCGCTACATGCTTAGCAGCAGGGCTTACTACAATTCTTATGGGATTGTATGGCAATCTGCCATTTGCTTTAGCTTCCGGTATGGGGCTGAATGCTTTCTTCGCCTTTACTGTATGCGGTGCTATGAAGATTCCATGGCAGCTGGCTTTAACTGCAGTCTTTGTTGAAGGTATCATATTTATAATTCTGTCGTTAACAAAGATAAGAGAACTGGTAGTAAATGCTATTCCTAACTCATTAAAGATAGCAGTTAGTGCAGGTATTGGATTATTTATTGCATTCATTGGTTTTCAAGACGCAAAGATAATTGTTAATGACGATGCAACCTTAGTAAAACTTGGAGCTTTATATGATCCAAGAGTTTTAATTGCCATTACTGGAATTGTAATTATAGGAATTATGATGCACAAAAAAGTAAGAGGAGCTATACTTTGGGGAATATTAATATGTACCGGCATAGCATGGGGGTATGCACTCTATATAGGACCGGCTACAGCTGCTAAATTATATGGAATTTCTCTTCCAGCTGGAGTTGCGAAGGTTTACGGAATAGGTGATATATTCTGGAAATTTGATTTTTCATTTACAAGCAGTCTTAAATTATTCTCAGAATTTATGGCTATCATGATTACCTTCTTATTTGTAGATTTCTTCGACACCGTTGGAACATTGGTAGGAGTTGCTTCAAAAGCTGATATGTTTGATAAAGATGGAAAAGTTTTAAGGGCAAACAAAGCCTTATTAACAGATGCTATAGGTACCACCTTTGGAGCTATGGTAGGAGTTTCAACTGTAACAACTTACGTAGAAAGTGCAGCAGGAGTATCAGAAGGTGGAAGAACAGGACTAACATCAGTAATTACAGGATTATTATTTATATTAGCAATTTTCTTTGCACCTATATTTGTTGCAGTACCAACCTGTGCTACGGCTCCGGCTTTAGTAATAGTTGGACTTTTAATGATTCAAAATATTACAAAGATTGACTTTAATGATTTCACAGAAGGGATTCCGGCTTTTATAACAATAATTCTAATGCCATTAACCTACAGCATAGCAACAGGTCTTATGTTTGGTATAGTTTCTTACGCTGTATTTAATATATTAGGCGGTAAGAGTAAAAAAGTATCAGGGACAATGTGGGTTTTAGCTATTTTGTTTATTTTAAAAATGATATTTATTAAATAGAGGGATGTTTATGAAGGATTTTATTAAGGCTGCAGCTCATAGCAAAATTGCTGATATGGTACTTAAAAATGGAAATATTGTTGATGTTTTTAACGGAGAGATTGTTAAGGCTGATTTGGCTGTTTATAAAGATAAGATAGTAGGCATAGGAGATTACTCAGGAGCTATTGAAATTGACTGCAGTGGTAAATATATAACGCCTGCTTTTATTGACAGCCATGTACACATAGAGTCTTCTAGAGTTACTCCAAAGGTCTTTTCTCAAATACTTCTTAAAAAAGGAGTTTTGACAGCTATCTGTGATCCTCATGAAATAGCTAATGTTTTAGGAAGTGATGGATTGGAATTTATGCTTGAAGACAGCAGGAAAGCAGCTGTGGATTTATATTTTATGCTGCCCTCTTGTGTTCCTGCCACGCCCTGTGAGGATAACGGTGCAAAACTTTTGGCAAAGGATTTGGAAAGATTTAAGCACAGGGACAGAGTTTTAGGATTAGGTGAAGTAATGGATGTACCATCTGTAATAAATTCTGATCCTGATATGATGGACAAGTTGGAAATGTTCAGAGATAAAATTATAGACGGACATAGTCCCTGCATAAGTCCTGAAATATTAGATGCTTATGTTATATCCGGAATAAAAACTGATCATGAATGTGAAACTCCAATTGAGGCTGTTGAAAAGGTAAGAAGAGGCCTATATGTTATGCTCCGCCTGGGCTCTGCTGCCAGAAATTTAGAAAAAATTCTTCCGGCAGTAAGCAGTAATAATTATAAAAGATTTCTATTTTGCACAGACGATAAGGATATAACAGATTTAGAAAGAGAAGGCTCCGTAGATTATAATGTAAAACTTTCAGTAAAGCTGGGACTAGATCCAATAAAAGCATTAACAATAGCAAGCTTAAATTCAGCAGAATGCTATGGTCTTAAGAATAGGGGAGCATTAGCGGCGGGATATAAAGCTGACGTATTAATATTAGATGATTTAAAAGATTTTAATATTAGTAAAATAGTCAGAAACGGAAAGATTGTTAAAGCAAAACCCTATAATACCTTAATATCATCCTTCAATTCCTCTATGAATATGGGAAAAGTTAAAAAAGAAGCTTTTGATATAAAAGCTGAAAAAGATACTGTAAATGTTATAAAGACAACAAAAAACTCTTTGATTACAGAAAGGGTAAAGAGAAAGGCAAATATAGAAAATGGGCTTATTGAAAGTGTTCAAGGTGATGACATATTAAAAATTGCGGTATTTGAAAGGCATAAAAACACGGGAAAATATTTTGTGGGTTTTATAGAAGGTTTTCATTTAAAAGATATAACAATAGCTCAGACAATAGCCCATGATTCCCACAACATGATTCTGATTGGCAGCAGCTGCCTGGAAAAAGCTGCAAATAGATTAATTGAGATTGGTGGAGGAATAGTCCTTCTTTATAAAGGGGAAATTGTTGAAGAGCTTAGCCTTCCAATAGCTGGAATTATGACTGACCAGAATCCGGAGATTGTTATTAAAAAAATAGACAAGATGAATAAATTTATAAATAAAGGTAAAGAAAATGATTCAAATGTATTATTAATCTTAGGTTTTATGGCGCTGACTGTAATACCATATTTTAAAATTACAGATAGAGGTCTGTATGATTTTAATAAAGGAACTTTTGTGAACTTATTTGAATAAGAAAATTAATTTATCCTTGAGTTTTATGTTAGAAGGGAGAGTGTAAGTTTGAAAATCAATAGTTACTATATCCCAAATTCAATTGAAGAGGCCTATAAAATTATGGAAAAAGAAGATGGGACTATTATAGGCGGAGGAGCTTTTCTTCATCTTGGAAAAAGAAATATTAATTCTGCCGTAGATATAAGAAAGCTTGGACTTAACTTTATTAGAGAAAATGAAGAGAACATAGAAATAGGAGCTGCAGTAACATTAAGAGAGATTGAGAAGAGCAATTTGCTCAATAAATATTTTGATGGAATTTTAGGTAAAACTGTATCCTGCATAATGGGTGTTCAGATAAGAAATATGGCAACAATTGGAGGAACAATATGCGGCAAATATGGATTTTCAGATCTTTTGACTACACTTTTAGCACTAAACGCTCAGGTTGTTTTATATAAAATAGGAATAATAAGCCTGGAAGAATATTTGAACGGAAATATTGAAAAAGATATTTTATTAAGAACAGAAATAAAAAAAGGAAATATTAATGCAAAATATTTAAACCTAAAAAATACCTCAACTGATTTTTCCATATTAAATGCAGCTGCAGCTAATATGGATGGTAAATGCAGGATAGCTGTAGGTGCAAGACCTGGATCTGCTAAGCTTTGCTATAAAGCTATGGAATATATTGATAAAGAAGGAATAAATCAAGAAAGCGTAAAAAAGGCAGGAGAAATAGCAGCAGAAGAACTTAAGTTTGGAAGTGACATAAGATCATCAGAGAAGTACAGGAAGGATATATGCTCAGTTCTGGTAAAAAGAGCACTTTTAGAGGTGGAAAAATGAAGATAAGTTTAAATATTAATAATTATATCAGAAATATAGATATAGAACCGGGAGATGTACTTTACGATGTTTTAAATAAGCTGGGTTATACCAGTGTAAGAAATTCCTGTGATACCGGCTGCTGTGGTACTTGTACAGTTCTTTTAGATGGAGAGCCTGTTCCTTCTTGTTCTTATTTGGCTGTTAAAGCAGATGGTAAAAGCATAACAACTATAGAAGGGGTTAAAGAAGAGGCAGAAAAAATTAATAATTATATGCTAAATGAAGGAGCAGTTCAATGCGGCTATTGTAATCCCGGGTTTATACTTACGGTAATTGCAATGAAAAATGAAATTAAAGACCCTACAGAAACTGACATTAAAAATTATCTTGTTGGAAACTTATGCAGGTGTTCAGGTTATGTTGGACATTTAAGAGTAATAAAAAAATACTTGGAGGCGATTAAATGAAAGTAGTAAATAAATCTCTTCCTAAAAAAGAAGGACATGGTCTTATTGAGGACAGATTATCCTACACAAATGATTTAGCTCCAAGTAATGCTTTGAAAGTTAAAGTTCTGAGAAGCCCCTATGCATTTGCTAAAATAGAAGATATAGATGTATCCTCAGCTGAAAAAATTCCCGGAGTAAGATGCATATTGACTCATAAAAATGTTCCAAGAAATATAATTACCAGGGCAGGACAGGGGTACCCGGAGCCTTCACCTCATGATAAGTTTATTATAGATGAATACGTAAGATATATTGGAGATGAGGTAGCTGCAGTTGCTGCTGAAACTATTGATATAGCAGAAAAAGCAATAAAAGAAATTAAAGTAAAATATAAGGTTTTGAGTCCTGTTTTAGATTTTGAAAAAGCAGAGGGAAATGAATCTGTTATTCATATGGAAAAGGAAGCCCATGAGATGTTCCCAATTGGGTTTAACCCAGTAAAGAATATTGCTGCAGAATACCATATGCATTTTGGAGATGTTGACAAGGCACTTAGTGATTCTAAATATATAGTAAAGGAAAGATATTATACTCAGGCTCAGGCCCATACTGCAATGGAGGTTCATACCTGCTTTGCTTATATTGATACCTATGGAAGGCTGACCATTGTTACTTCAAGTCAGGTTCCATTTCATGTAAGAAGGATAACCTCCCATGCTCTTGGTATTCCCCTTAGCAGCATAAGGGTTATAAAGCCAAGAGTAGGAGGAGGCTTTGGAGGAAAACAGGCAGTTCATGGGGAACTTTTAGTAGCTTTAGCTGCACTCAGAACCGGAAGACCGGCTAAACTTATATATACCAGAGAAGAAGTATTTGAAGCTACTTATACAAGGCACCCTATGAGGCTTGATGTAACTATGGGGGCCGATGAAAATGGAATAATTAAGGTAATAGATATGGATCTTTTATCAAATACAGGAGCTTATGGCGAGCATGCATTAACTGTATTTATGGTAGCAGGATCTAAAACTATGCCTCTGTATAATAAAGCAATTGCAGGAAGATTCGGTGGGAAGGTAGTATATACTAATAATACACCTGCCGGGGCTTATAGAGGATATGGTGCTATTCAGGGGAATTTTGCATTAGAGGCTACTGTAGATAAGCTGGCAGAAAAAATTGGAATGGATCCAATGGAGCTTAGACGCATTAATGTAATAGGTGAGAATGAAGGCTCCCCTGTATTTAAGATAATGGGAGAAGGCACAGAGGGAGTTGACATGATATTAGACAGCTGCAAGATAAAAGAATGTATGACCAGAGGTATGGAGCTTACAGACTATAAAAATAAATATCCAAGGCAGGATATGGGAAATGGAAAAGTAAGAGGCTTAGGCTCAGCTATTTGTATGCAGGGCTCCGGAATTGCAGGAATAGATATGGCATCTGCGGTTATTAAGCTTAATGATGAGGGATTCTTTAATCTTATTATTGGAGCTACAGATATAGGAACCGGAAGTGATACAATTTTATCTCAGATTGCAGCAGAAGGCTTAAATGTCCCATATGAGAAAGTAGTTGTCCATTCATCCGACACAGATTTAGGGCCTTTTGATACAGGAGCATATGCTTCCAGCACTACCTATGTATCAGGAAATGCAGTAAAAAAAGCAGCTGTTAAGATGAAAGAGCTGATAGAAAAAACTGCAGCAGAAATTTTTGAAACAGATAATGCAGATTTTGACGGAGAAAATATAATATCCAGCGATGGAAAGCAAACAATAAGCTTAAGCGAGTTTTCAAATAAATTATATTATAGTGCTGGCCAAAAACAGCTTATGACCTGTGAATCCTTTGTTGGAGATGTATCTCCGGCTCCTTTTATGGCAGGCTTTGCAGAGGTTGAAGTAGATACAGAAACAGGAAAGGTAGAGCTTCTTGATTATACTGCTGTGGTTGACTGTGGAACACCAATTAATCCTAACTTAGCTCGGGCCCAGGTTGAAGGAGGGCTTCTTCAGGGAATAGGAATGGCAATGTTTGAAAATGTTAAGTATGCAGATAATGGGAAGCTTCTTACAAACAACTTTTTATCTTATAAGATACCTACAAGAAAGGATATAGGCAGCATCAGAGTAGAATTCATAGAAAGCTTCGAACCAAGCGGACCTTATGGAGCTAAATCTGTTGGTGAAATAGGAATAGATACTCCTCCGGCTGCTATAGCTAATGCTGTATATAATGCAGTTGGAGTCAGAATAAATCAGCTTCCAATAACATCAGAGAAGATTTTAGATGAGCTAAATAAGAGAAAATAGGAGGGCTTGCTATGAAAACTGACATAAGTGAATCCGTAATCAGGCAGGATGCGGAGTCAAAAATAGGAGGCACTGCAAAATATATCGGCGATTATAAAATAGATGGAATGCTTTATGCTAAAACACTAAGAAGCACAGAGGTAAGAGCTAAGATACTCAATATTGAGTATCCTGCTCTTCCAAAGGGCTATTATATTGTTGACAAAAACGATATACCGGGTATTAATAGGGTTAAAATTGTAGTTTACGATGAGCCGTTTTTTGCAGAGGATGTTGTAAATTATTATGGAGAACCAATAGCCTTAGTAGTTGGACCTGATAAAAATATAATAGAAGATATTCTGTCCGGAATAAAGGTAGAATATGAAAAATTAGAGCCTATTTTAGAAATGAATGATGATTATAAAAATCCAATTTATGGTGAAGATAATAAGTTTTCAGATTACAAATTATCAAAGGGAGACATAGAAAAGGCGAAAGAAAACAGCAAATATGTGATTGAGGGAGAGTATAGTACAGGCATTCAGGAGCAGCTTTATATGGAGCCTCAGGGAGTTATAGGATTATATGAGGATGGGGTAGCCACTGTTATAGGCTCCATGCAGTGTCCATATTATATAAAAGATGCTGTAGTAGAATGTTTAGGATTTCCTCCGGACAGGGTAAGAATAGTCCAGGCAGTTACAGGAGGGGCTTTCGGCGGGAAGGAAGACTATCCTTCAGTAATAGGAGGACAAGTAGCAGCAGCAGCAGTTAAAACCGGAAAACCGGTTCAACTTATATTTAACAGAGATGAGGATTTAGAGGTAACAACGAAGAGACATCCGTCTAATATAAAATTAAAAAGCTATATAAGCGAAGATTATAAGGTATTGGGCTGTACTGCCCACATAAAGCTGGATGCAGGAGCCTATGCCGGGCTTTCAAGTGTAGTTCTTCAAAGAGCCATGTTTGCTTCTCTGGGAGTATATAACATTGAAAATGCTGAGGTATTTGGAGAAGCGGTTGCCACAAATAAGGTGGTATCAGGGGCATTCAGAGGCTTTGGAGCTCCTCAGGCCTTCTTTGCAGTTGAAATGCATATGGCCCATATTGCTAAAAAGCTTGGGATAGATGTTTTGGAATTTAAGAAAATTAATCTTCTTAAAAAAGGAGACAGGACATCAACTAATGGACTCTTCAGGGATGATATTCTTCTTCCAAAGATGATTGACAGAGCTGTAGAAATGTCCTCATATAATGAAAAAATAAAAGAATTTAAGAATAATCCCGGTAAAGGAATAGGCATTTCTCTTTTCTTTCACGGCGGAGGATTTACAGGAAGCGGAGAAAGAGATTTTATTAAAGCAAAAGCAAAACTTCGTAAAAATGG
>JBAXYJ010000124.1:0-8596 GCA_041670885.1 Clostridiaceae bacterium | reverse complement strand
TAACATCTTTTCTAATAACTTTTCTTTAAGTTCCTTACTATAACTAGGCATATTCATTCATCCTCTCTATAGTACCACCATACTATTTTTTCTCCCCTATGACAACTATCCTAACACATAGGGGCTGCTGTATTGTCCCAGGTTAAGATTTCCGCCAGTCTGAAGTATGGTTGAAAGATCTGGGTTTGTAGGATATACCGGAATACCAACTATATATATATCAAATTCGTGGCTTTTTGCTTTTGCCAAGCTTGTAACAAAGTCATATTTTTGAACATTAACCTTAACACCAACACTTGTTAAGTTGTCGACTATTATATCTGCAACTTTTTCACGAACCTTGTTTCCTGTTGGAACGTCAAAGTTAATAGTTTTATTTGAATCCCAGCCGGCTTCTTTTAATAATGCCTTAGCTTTTTCAGGATCATAAGATTTTATAGTAATATCCTTATTAATAAACTCACTGCTGCTTAGATAAGGTAATTCAACTCCTTCTCCATTACCTTTCAATAAGCTGTCTGCAATCATTTTTCTGTTAATAGCATAGGAAAACGCTTCTCTTACCCTTACATCAGTTATTGTTTTATTGTTAATCATTAATGTCTGGATTGTTCCTGGTGTTCCGCCTGATTCAGTTGTTAATTGTGTCATGCCTTTAACCTTTTCATAATCCTCAAAAGGTATAAGCCCAAGGTTTGGGTGATTCATATCAATTTCTCCGCTTTCCAGCTGCACTGTAATATTAGAACCCTGCATTATTTTAAAATATAATTCATCAATTTTTGGAGTTCCAAGGAAATAGTCCTTGTTCGCTTCAAACTGAACATATTGGTCTTTTGCATAAGTTACCAGTTTGAAAGCTCCGTCTATTACATTTGGATTTAAGATAAAAGGGCTCTGATAAAGCTTTTCCGGATCAATATCCTTGAGAATATGCTTAGGAACAGTCTTTAATCTTGTACCAATATTGTCTTCAAATAAAGCTAAATCAACTAGTTTCTTTGTCTTGAACTCTATTGTATGATCATCAACCTTTTTCATACCTTCAATTTCTTCTGCACCTGTAGTATTCTTTCCATTTTCATCAAGGCCTACTAACAAAGCAAATTTTGATGCAATTGTTGAAGGAACCTTAGGATTGGAAATTAATCCAACAGTAAATAATACATCATCTGCAGTTACAGGATTTCCGTCTGTCCATTTAGCTTTTTCGTTAAGCTTTACTGTAAAAGTAATGTTATCTTTAGTTTCTATGGAATCTGCAAGCATTGGTTTAAATTTCATATCATCGTCCAGTTCTACAAGCGGATTAAATAACATTGCAGCTACTGTACTCTGTGCTATGTCTGTGGATTCCAATGGGTTAAATCCGCTTGGAGCATTCATCATACCTATATTTATTACCTTTTTTGCTTCAGCATTTCCACCTGTATTACCCCCACAAGCCGTTAGGCTTACTACTGTTGAGATACACACAATTGCAGCTAGAATTTTACTTTTAATATTGTTTTTCATAAAATAACCCCCTCTTTATATGTCAATTAAGGTTTTTGAGCCTTAACTGCTTTTAAATAATATAATTATTCAATTCCCCCATTTAAATAAGTTACTGCACATTGAGCCATTACCGCTGCTGCTTTATTTAGTATGTCTTCATCTATATTAAAATAAGGACTATGAAGTGATGGCAGTATATCCTTTTCTGCATTTTTAGTTCCAACTATGAAAAAAGCTCCCGGAACATTCTGTCCAAAATATGAAAAATCTTCTCCTCCCATAGTTGGAGTTTCAATTTTTACAACATTATCCTTACCTAGTATTTCATTACCGGATTTTTCAATAATTGATACCATTTCATCATTATTTATTACCGGCGGGTATTTCTTTTTATATATAAGCTCATAATCAGCTCCGTTTGCTTCAGTTATTCCTTTTACCAGGACCTCAATCATTTCAGGTATACTGTCTCTCATTTTGTTGCTTAAAGTTCTTACAGTTCCTGAAAGCACAGCTTTTTCTGGAATTACATTACATGCAGAGCCTGCATTAAACATGCCTACAGTAACTACGGCAGGCTCCACAGGGTTAATTCTTCTGCTTAATATTGTTTGCAAACCTGCATATATCTGAACTGCTACTGAAATAGGATCTACAGATTTGTGAGGCTCCGCAGCATGAGCTCCCTTTCCTTTTATTATTAATTGAAATTCATCTGCCGCCGCCATCATGGAGCCATATTTTACTCCAATTTTTCCTGCTTCTACAGATGGCCATACATGAGCACCTATAGCTGCATCTACCTTGGGATTATCCATTACACCTTCATTTATCATTCTTTCTGCACCGCCTAATCCTTCTTCCGCTGGCTGAAACAGAAATTTTACATTTCCATGTATTTCATCTCTCAACTCTGAAAGTATCATTGCTGCTCCTAAAAGCCAGGTAGTATGGGCATCATGCCCACAGGCATGCATTTTACCGGGATATTTAGATTTATATTCTATATCGTTTAGCTCTTCTATTTTAAGGCAGTCCATATCTGATCTTAATATTATTGTTCTGCCTTCATATTTTCCTTTTAATACCCCAATTACACCAGTAACTCCAACATTCTCTTGAACATCTATTTCTAATCTCCTAAGTATATCTGCAACAAGAGAAGAAGTTCTTTTTTCCTCAAGACCAAGTTCCGGATGAGAATGAATATCTCTCCTTATTTTTATTAGTTCTTCTTTAATCTCATGAGATTTTTCAATAATTCTCTCTTTAATCATTTCATACACCCCTTTCTAATTTACATTCGTTTTTAATGTAATTTTCATATAATATTAAAGCTTAATAATATCCGGAAGTTTTGCTGAACGAAACAATTAATGAATAATTTGTTTTCTGATTATTCATTAATCTAAAACACGAACATTATTTTGATTTTATTAAATTATATTCGCCATCCAAGATAATATAGTTTTCATTATACTATCAGCATTTATAGTTTGTCAACAACGCATTTTATTATTTTGCAAGATTTTTATTTTTCAATTTTTTGCATAATTTAAATTTTTAAGTTGCATTTTATGTTTGCCACAGTGTAAACATTATCAAATATGATTAAAGTTAAAATATTAAGGAATTAAGAAACATGCCTTATATTAAAATTTTAATTTTATATCAAAGGCAGCATAAATTTACAAGAAATTCTATTAAGAAGCGAACTCCCTTTGCTAAAGCTAAGCATCGAAATTTCAGGTGGGGATTTAACGTAACCTTAAAAAGAAATCGGGTCCTCCACTTATAGAAGTGGGCGTCTTGAAATTTGGATAAATCTTTTTATTGATTTAGAAATAGGTACAATTCACAGAAATGTTGATAAAAAACTAATTAATGTATTGACGTAATATGACATACAATATTATACTTAAGAAAACTTAGTTGTAGATAAAAAAAGAAATGGTGATTTCTCACACATACAAGTATATGAATTTATGAAAACTATGGGGAAAAAGATGGAAATAGGGAAAAAAATATATCACTATATACCAAAGTATTCTATCAAACCTTTAATTTTATGTGTAATTCTTAACTTTAGCGTATATTCGGGAGTACGCTTATTTTATAAAAATAGAGTTTTTTATGACTTAACATCTTACTATGACAGCAGGATTCCGTTAATTCCAATTTTTGTATTAATTTATTTCGGAAGTTATGTTTTTTGGATTGTTAATTATATATTAATCTGTAGAATAAATAAAGATCATTGCTATCGTTTTACAATTGCAGATATATTAGGTAAATTGATATGTTGCATTATATTTATAACTTTCCCTACAACTAATACAAGACCTGATATTAACACATCAGGTATTTTTGTGGAAATGCTTAAATTTTTATATAATATAGATGCAGCAAACAATCTTTTCCCGTCAATTCATTGTTTAGTCAGCTGGTATTGTTTTGCTGGTCTGCGTAATTGTAAAACTATTCCTGCATGGTATAGATATTTTTCTTTATTTATAGCAATACTGATTTGTATTTCAACACTAACAACAAAACAACATGTTATAATTGACGTTTTAGGGGGTGTATTTTTAGCTGAAGCAACCTGGCAGTTATCTTTACATTTAAAGCTTTATAAAATATTAAAATTTATTAATCGGGAGGCATAAATGAAAATTTTAACAGTAGTAGTACCTTGTTACAACTCTGCAGCATATATGAATAGGGCTATAGAATCTCTGTTAATTGGGAATAATGATTTAGAAATTTTAATTGTAGATGATGGTTCAAAAGATAATACTCTAGTAATTGCAGAAGAATATGAGAAGAAATATCCTAATATAGTTCGCGCAATACATAAAGAAAATGGTGGACATGGTGATGCAGTAAACACAGGGCTTAAATATTCAAAAGGAATATATTTTAAAGTTTTGGATAGTGATGACTGGTTTGATAGAAATAGTCTGGAAAAAGTACTTGATATATTAAAAGACATGATTATTAATTCTAAATCATTGGACATGCTTATTACTAATTATGTTTATGAAAATATGAATATACAAAAATCAAAAATCATTAATTATAAGGGTGCAATGCCAGAAGACGAAATATTTACATGGAATGAGTTAGGACATTTTAAAAGCAGCCAAAATATATTAATGCACTCAGTTATTTACCGAACAGAGGTTCTTAAGAACTGCAAATTAGAGCTTCCTAAACATACCTTTTATGTGGACAATATTTTTGTATATAAACCACTGCCTTATGTAAACACAATGTATTATACAAATGTAGATCTTTACAGGTATTTTATTGGAAGAGAAGATCAATCAGTTAATGAAAAAGTAATGATTGGACGAATTGATCAACAGATTAATGTAACAAAAATAATTATTGATGCTTATGATCCTGGGGTTATAAAATGTAAAAAATTGCGAAAATATATGGTTAAATATGTAGTTATGATGATGACAATTAGTACGGTACTTTTATTAAAAGATAATACTGAAAAAAGTTTAAATAAAAAAGAGGAACTTTGGTATTACCTAAATTCTAAAAACAAAAGGTTGTATAAAGAAGTAAATAGATCCTTTTTAGGGATATGTATACAAATTAAAAGCCTATTAGGAAGGAAAATCATATTAATGGGCTATTCATTATCAAGAAAAGTATTTGGATTTAATTAGCAATAATTCTATATCATCCATAAATATTTTTTATAGAGCATAGAAGAGGAGCATTGAAAGTTTCATTAATGAGACTTCCAATGCTTCTTATTAATTATATTCATTTAGACAGTTCATTCCTCACGCACATCAATGCCTCTGCCACAACATTATGCATGTCAAAATACCTATACATTCCAAGACGTCCGCCAAATATTACTCTATCTTCTGTATCTGCTAATGCCTTATACTTTGCATAAAGTTTATTATTTTCATCATTATTCATTGGATAATACGCTTCATCACCATGGTGCCATGTTATGGGATACTCCCTTGTGATAACGGTCTTAGGGTTCGTATTCCCACTTTGACAACCAAACTCAAAATGCTTATGTTCAATTATTCTGGTATATGGAACTTCATATTCTGTAAAATTGACAACTGCATTGCCTTGGTAATTCTCACAATCCAAAACTTCTGTCTCAAAACGAAGAGAACGATATTCAAGCTCTCCGTAGCAATAGCCGTAATATTCATCAATCATTCCGGTAAAAACAATATTATCTGCCAGGGCAGTCAGCTCATCTTGCTGCTTTAAGAAATCAGTTTCAAGTCTGATTTCTATGCCTTCCAGCATTTTCTCGATGATTTGCGTATAACCTCCAATCGGTATTCCTTGATACTTATCGTTGAAATAGTTGTTATCATAGGTGAAGCGGACCGGCAGCCTTTTTATAATGAAACTTGGGAGTTCTGTTGCTCTGCGCCCCCACTGTTTCTCTGTATAGCCTTTAATTAACTTCTCATATATATCTCTGCCAACCAGACTGATAGCCTGCTCCTCAAGGTTTTGCGGCTTTGTAATCCCCGCTTCCTTAATCTGCTGCAAAATCTTAGCTTTTGCCTCTGATGGGGTAATTACTCCCCACATCCTATTAAATGTGTTCATATTGAAAGGCATATTATAAAGTTCAGATTTATACTTAGCAACAGGGGAGTTCGTGTATCTGTTGAACTCAGCGAACTGATTCACATAGTCCCATACTTCTTTGTTACTGGTGTGAAAAATATGTGCACCATATTTATGTACTTGAATTCCCTCTACCTGAGATGTATATATGTTCCCGCCGATATGTGAACGTTTGTCTATGACAAGGCATTTCTTACCTCTTTTATTAGCTTCATATGCGAATATTGATCCAAACATACCGGATCCAACAATTAGGTAATCATACATTTGCAATCCCCCTTTAATTAAATGAAAAAACCTTCTGTACTTGATACAAAGCGAAGCGGCAAAATATAAAAACCCCTTACCTTATATAAGAGGAATTTAGACTTTTCCCTGCCTGATAAATATTTATGTACAATGATATTATATTTGCAATTAGGAATAATATCAATTTTATTATTAAAAAGGGTTTAGATATATGAGCAATCTACAGCCTCTATAATTTTCATTTCATATATAGCTATTGGAAATCCTTTCTGAACATGAAGGTTCTAAAAAATTACAGGGAGAAACGGCATTACCTGAAATTTAAACGAGACTATTTAAACAAAGATAAGGTTATGTGATCAAAGCCCCACTTATTTGTGCTTGAAAAGGCAGTCTACACATTTAAAAATGCGGTTATCCGGTACTCCACCCATTCACCGCCCCGTGATTTGTAGTATACCGAGTATCCCTATGATAATATAATAAAAAGAAATTCGCTGGAAGATAACCTTTTTCATTACGTTTTGTGCCTTGAGCGAAGCGAAAGGAATGGATATAAATATAAACTTCCTTCTGAATTTTGTGTTAACGCTGTAGATTGGCGAAGAAAGAATATCAGTGATAAAGTTTATAACTAAAAGCGGTAAATAACTCGTCATATTAACAGTTCTTTACCGCCTTTATTGTACCTTTTTTAGTGCCTGACAAATTTATAATATCTGCTCAATATACACTTGTATGTGGCGCTATTTTTCTTATATATTTTTAACCTCTATTTTGTAAAATTATTATTAACTTTGATATAAATTCTTCTGATAATACTTTTTCCTTTACTGCTGCTCCAAAAAGTTTTAACCAGTCATCTTCCTTTAAATCCAGTGGTGTTCGCTGGAATTTTTTACCCTCTTGTGTCCACCAAGTAAATCTTAATTCTTCATTTCCAGTAGCTTTTATTAATATTTTCTCTGCTCTTGCTTCCTCCCCATTTTCAATTTTAATTGTTGCTTTATTGATTAGGTTTGCATATTTAGACATTTTATCACTCCTATAAATATATTTAAATATCGGCTGCAGAATGCTGCAGCCATTGATTTTACTAGATTTTTATCTAGTCTTTTATATATTTCACTCCAATGTGATAAAGTATTGTAAAGTACAAATCCACAATAAAAAACCACAAAGTATGGGAAAACAATATTTTGTTTAACAGATTTTAAGCAATTTGATTTTAATAATTAATTATCCGAACTCCTTAGCTCAATACCTATTAAGGTTATTTAGTTAATAATGAAATTGATAAATACCTCTCAGATGATTCACCTGACAAAGGCCTTAGTTCTATGCTTATCTATTATACATCAGGATTAAAGCCAAAAGTAAAAGAAAATAATCTAAAAACCTTAGTATTAGAAATAAACAAAAGAAATATACTAAAGTAGTTAATCTTTTTTTATTCAATGATTCCTGCCATGTAAGTACCTGAACAAGTCTTACAATGTATGCCAATTTTATAAAAAAATATGATATACTAATATAAAAGCCATGGATTAATTTGTATTGGTAGCAGTTAACCTATGGATCAACCGGCAATATTTGACTTAATAAAAAATATTTTAAGGAGGCAAAAAATGGAACTTAGTGCATTTAATTATGGAGCTAATGCAGTCAGCTATATGAAAAACGGGGAAAAATACGGTATGATTTGTGCCTGGGCAATGCAGGCAGATTATGACAAGATTTTAATGCTGCTGGGAGCCCAAAGTATAACCGGGAAAAATATCAGTAAGGGTGATGTTATCGGAGTCAGCACACTCTCTGAAAATCAGCAGGATGTAGTGGATACATTAGGCAGCCGCCATTCTGATGATGCTGATAAGTTTACAAATATCAGATATACTATAAAAGATTCAGCCATATTAATAGATGATGCCAGCAACTGTATGATCGTAGAAGTGCTGGATGTTCTGCATCTTCCGGGAATTGAAGAAGATAATTTAATCTATGGCCTTGTAAAATCATATGTTAGCAATGATTCTAAAAAATATGCTTTACCTGATTAGAAATATAATTTTCAGATACTTGTTTCAAGAAGAACAAGATGAATCGTACACTTCAACATCTGCCGGGCAATTAAGAACTATTATTGAATTCTTTTCCAGCATTTGAAATATAATTTATCCATTAATTACATTTATGAAAGACAAAGTTCCTGATAATG
>JBAXYJ010000123.1:0-8647 GCA_041670885.1 Clostridiaceae bacterium | reverse complement strand
GGTGAAGCCTACAGGAAGCTTCCTTTGCCAGCTCTATATTTCTTAATACATTTATGTTTTCAGATAATCTGGAGTTAATATTTATAAGGCTCTTGTCCTCTGAGTGGCACATAACTATTAAGTTTTTCTTCCTAGCAACTTTCATGGCCTTATACATCACTCCGCAAGATTCGATGTCAAAGCCATCTTCGCTTATTATCTTTACCGGGTCCTCTATTTCCTCTAATGCGCTTAAATCCTTCCCATCAAATTCCTTAGTTATTGATATGCACTGATGAATGTCAACTTTTCCAATTTCTTTACCTCTTTTAACTACATCCAGAGCCTTTTCCATTGAATCAATAACAGGAGAAGTATTGGCCATCAGGTTGACTCCTGTATAGCCTCCTTTGTTTGCAGCGTAAGATCCAGACTCAAGATCTTCTTTGTAGGTAAAGCCCGGATCTCTGAAATGAGTGTGGGTATCTATAAAAGATGGGAGAAGATATAACCCCTCCCCATCAATTACCCTGCAGGACTTATTTATATTTTTTCCTATTTCCTTAATCTTGCCATCTTCTATATAAATGTCCCCAAATTCTTCTTTTTTATAGTCAATTAAATTTACATTTTTAATAAGTAAATTCATGCTATCTCCTTATTCCTCAGAGAAAGTTACAATTTCATCACAGTATTCACATCTATATTCCTTAGTGTTTTCATTTACTAAGTGAAATATGTGGGGAGCGTATTTTTCTACTGAAGTAATGCATCTTGGATTTTTACATTTAATAATATTTTCTACTGATTCAGGAAGGCTGAGTCTGATTTTATCAACAATTTTCTCATCTTTAATAACATTTATTGTAATATCAGGGTCAATAAGTCCTAAAACCTTGTAATCTATATCAATTACATTATCAATTTTTATAATGTCCTTTTCTTTAAGCTTATCACTTTTCACATTCATAATAAGGGCTACCTGGAAGTCTGCCTTATCCAGTCCCAAATAGTTGAATATTTTGTATCCACAGCCTGCCATTATGTGATCTATTACTAATCCGTTTTTTATAGTGTCAATATTTAACATTATTTCACCCCCAGCAATTTAGCGATTAATGCCATTCTTACATACATTCCGTACTTAGCCTGTTTGAAATAAGCTGCCCTGGTGTCACTATCTACCTCATAGGCAATCTCATTAACTCTTGGGAGAGGATGAAGGATTATCATATCAGATTTAGCTGCAGTGAGTTTATCATTATCCAGTATAAATCTGTCTTTTAGTCTTAAATATTCCTCTTCATTGAAGAATCTTTCTCTCTGAACTCTTGTCATGTAAAGTATGTCAAGTTTTTCCATAACTCCGCTGAAGGATTCTACCTCATTATATTCTATTCCTCTTTTGTCTAAAACTTCTTTTCTTATATAATCCGGTATTCTAAGCTCTTTCGGGGATATTAGAATGAATTTGTTATTTTCATATCTGGATAATGTTTTTATCAGGGAGTGGACTGTCCTTCCAAATTTTAAATCTCCGCAAAGACCAATTGTAAGATTTGAAAGATTTCCTTTTAAAGATTTTATTGTTAAAAGATCTGTTAATGTCTGGGTTGGGTGGTGGTGTCCGCCATCTCCTGCATTTATAAGCGGAACTTCTGAGTATTCTTCTCCTATCTTAGGGGCTCCCTCTTTAGGGTGTCTCATAACTATTAAGTCTGTATAGCAGGCAACTGTTCTTATGGTATCTGATAAACATTCTCCTTTTGAAACTGAACTGGAACCAGGCTCTGAAAAACCTATTGTCTTTCCCCCTAGTCTTGCCATAGCAGCTTCAAAGCTAAGTCTTGTTCTTGTACTTGGCTCAAAGAAAAGACTCCCCATCAGATAGCCGTTACAGATGTTGCTGTAATTCTTCTCATTTTTAACTATGTCCTGAGCTAAGCTTAGTATTTCGTCCAGCTCCTCTAAAGTAAAATCCATTGGGTCGATTAAACTTCTTCCTTTTAACATAATTGTCCTCCTTTTTAACCTCTCGGGATAATTTAAAGGTATTTTAAAACTCCATAATATATTATTTCATTTTTATATAAAATTATGAAATTTATTTAGCAAGGTAAATGTAAAATAAAAAACGGTAAAAATTGATTATTTTAAACTGAAAATCAGCTAAAGGGTATTATACAATTCCCCATAAAAAAATGCCTTCTCATGGAAGGCATAAAATTATCACTGTATACCTTCCTGGTCTCTCGTACCATTTTAAAGGTTCATTTCTTGATAATATTATCATAAGTTATAAGTATGGTCAACATTATTTTATAATATTTCCTTTAAAGCCGCCAGTGCCAGCACATATCCATGGAACCCAAAGCCTGTTATCTGCCCTATGCAGCCCTCAGCTGTTACTGATTTTCTTCTAAATTCCTCTCTCTTATGAATATTGCTTATATGAACCTCAGCAGCAGGAAGGGATACCCCTTTTAAAGCATCTGCTATAGCATAGCTATAATGAGTATAGGCTCCCGGGTTTATAACTATTCCATCGAAGCTGCCTAAAGCTCCCTGAATGAAAGTAATTATCTCACCTTCACAGTTACTTTGTACTATTTTTACTACTATTTGTAATTCTTTAGCCCCGTCCCTGATATATGAGCATAAATCATCATAGGATTTGGTTCCGTATACATTTTTTTCTCTTATTCCTAAAAGATTAATATTAGGTCCGTTAATCACTAATATTTTCATTCTTCCGCTCCTCGTATGCTAAAATGATTTTATCAAGTAATCTATCTATAGCTGATCCATTTGTTACTTTAATATCTGCATATTTATTATATAAATCATATCTCTCATTATACAATATTTCAATGTCCCTGCCTGCTTTAACAAGAGGTCTGTCTTCTTTATTAATGTCTCTTATAATAAGCTCTGTAGGTCTGTCTATAAATATAATAATTCCATTATTTTTAAGATTATTAATATTTGTAATATCTTTTATTACTCCTCCGCCTGTTGAGATAACTGTTCTTTTTTCTTTACTTATCTCCTCTAAAGCGTTTTTTTCAATTTCCCTGAAATATTCTTCCCCATATATAAAAAGCTCTTTTATTTTTTTATTATGCTTTTTTTCTATGAACTCATCGGTGTCAATGAAATTAAGCCTAAGCCGTTTTGCTAAAAGCTTCCCAACAGTGGTCTTGCCTGACCCAGGCATGCCGATTAATACCAAATTACTTTTCATATATCTGCTCTCTTATCTCATTATATATTTCATCGATAACAGTTTCTTCTATTTTAATATTATTCCAAAGCTCCTCTGATTTTATAGCCTGTACTACCAGCATATATAACCCATTTGCTGTTTTAAGGCCTAATTTCTCTGCAATTTTTAAAAATTCAGTTTTTTCAGGATTATATATAATATCAA
This sequence comes from Clostridiaceae bacterium, assembly GCA_041670885.1. Taxonomy (GTDB): domain Bacteria; phylum Bacillota; class Clostridia; order Clostridiales; family Clostridiaceae; genus JAJBWD01. The sequence goes on along the minus strand of JBAXYJ010000123.1, from coordinate 5,238 downwards.
GAGCTATTTTAAACTTTGAAATAACACTGCTTTCTACGGGACTATTTTCTATATTGGGAAACATTCCAACGGGAGTGCAGTTTATTATAATATCCATATCCTCTGATTTTTTAATATCTTCATAGGACATTTCTCCCTGATTTTCAGGGTTTCTTGATGCAGTTTTAATATCTTTTACTTCATTATCCAATAAATATTGCTTTATTGATTTTGAAACTCCTCCTGTACCCAAAAGAAGTATTTTCTTATCCTTGATATCTATTTTGTATTTATAGAGCATGCCCTTAAATCCAAAATAGTCTGTATTATAGCCATGAGTCCTTCCGTTTTCCAAAGTTATAGTGTTCACAGCACCAATGTTTTTTGCCTCGGAAGAATTGCAGTCTATGTACTTCATAACCTGGGTCTTATAGGGTATGGTTACATTTAGCCCCTTAATATTAAGAGTCTTCATGGAATCTACTGCAGAAGAAAGCTTATTTCTTTCAATTTCAAAGGTATAGTAATGAGCATTTATGTCTAATTTTTTATACAATAAAGAATGGATATCCACAGAATAGCTGTGGCCTAGTTTTTCACCTATTAATCCGAACAAATTTTTCATAGTTACACCTCTTATGAATTGTCAGCCTTATAATTTCCCAGCAGTTTAAAATAGCTGCTTTCCTTTTTTATTTCTTCTATTGATAATTTTATTATATCCTGATTTATATTTCCTTCAAAATCAATATAGAAAAAATACTCCCATGGTTTCCTAATTATAGGTCTTGACTCAATTTTAACCATATTAATATTATTTCTGCTAAATATTTTAAGTATATTAAATAGTGCCCCGCTTTCATTTTTTATTGAAAGCACTAAGCTTATCTTATCACCTGACTTACTTGGCTCATCCTTACTGATTATAATAAATCTGGTATAGTTATTTTTGTTAAAATTTATATTTGGAGATAATATATCCAGATCATATATGTTTTTTGCCTCAATGCTTCCAATAGCGGCAAAGCTTTTATCTCCCTTTTCCTTTATCAGCTTAACAGATGCTGCAGTGTTGTTATAAGGTATTATACTCCAATCCGGGAAATTGTTAAGAAATTTTTCACATTGAAGCAGTGCCTGAGGGTGTGAATAAACGTATTTTATATCCTCTATTTTTGCTCCTTTGGTTCCTAAAAGATAGTGGGAAACCTTAACTTTTTTTTCACCGGCTATGTAATAATTCCCGTTTCTAAGCAAATCATAAACCTCTGCTATGCCTCCGGTAGAGGAATTTTCTATGGGCAGAACACCATAATTTATCTTTTCATCCTCCAGATAAGCAAATACGTCCTGCCAGGTTTTTACATTGATTTTATTTATCCCATTTTCAAAGTTTTCGCCGAAAAATTCAGTAAGGGCTATATCGCTGTAGGCTCCCGGAACGCCTTGATACACAATATTAAGTGTCTTAAAGGCTGACATTTTCTTCTGCTGATAGGCCCTGCTTATTTTCATAATGCACCTATATAAGTCTTCTGCTGACTCCATAAGCTGAGGATTTTTAAGGTAAGACTTAACCTTTTTTATTACCTGATCTTCCCTTCCTGAATAAAAAATCGGAAGATTATTATCTTTTTTATAATTTGCAATTGCTTCTGATGTTTCCATTCTTCCTTCAAAAAGCTGAACTATTTCCTTATCAATTTCATCAATTCTATTTCTATAATCTGATAAATCCAAATTTTTTCCTCCTATATAAAATTAAGAATACACATAGCTGCTGCTGCTTCAACTACAGGAATTGCCCTTGGAAGTATACAGGGGTCATGTCTTCCCTTTATCTCTATTATGCTGTTTTCATTTTTACTTATGTCTACAGTTCTTTGAGGCTTTGCTATAGATGGTGTTGGCTTTATTGCAGCTCTGAACACAATGGGCATTCCATTTGTTATTCCGCCTAGAATTCCTCCGTTATTATTAGAGTATGTTTTTATCTTTCCATTTTCAATATAAAACTCATCATTGCTTTGTGAACCATATAGATTTGTTATATCAAAACCAAGACCAAACTCTACTCCCTTAACTGCGGGGATTGAAAATAAAAGCTGAGAAAGGCTGCTTTCAAAGGAGTCAAAAAACGGATCTCCTAATCCCGACCGAACTCCTAATGCAAAACACTCTATTACTCCTCCTACAGAGTCCATATTCTCCTTGGCATCTATTATTTTCTGCTGCATTAAAGCTTTTTTCTCGCTGCCCAGTACTGGGAAATCCATATTATGAAGATAATCTAAGGTTTCCTGAGTTATGCTTAATGAATCGATTTTATCATCTTTTATATCCTTTATGCTTTGTATACGGCTTCCTATTATAATATTATTCTTCCTTAAAATATCCTTAGCTATGCTGCCTGCAAAAACTATAGGTGCTGTCAGTCTTCCTGAGAAGGAGCCTCCCCCCCGGTAGTCATTAAAGCCATTATACTTAACATTTCCTGTAAAATCTGCATGACCGGGCCTTAACAGATCCCGTGTTTCTTCATAATCCTTAGAGTGAGTATCGCTGTTTCTGATTATTGCACAAAGAGGTGTCCCTGTGGTTTTTCCATTAAAGAGGCCGCTTAATATCTCAAACTTATCTTTTTCAGCTCTTGTTGTAACGAGCTTTCCTGTGCCCGGAGCTCTTCTTTTCATTTCACAGGTTATAGATTCTAAGTTTAATTCTATTCCAGGCTCTAGTCCATCAATGACTATACCAATAGCATTTCCATGAGACTCTCCAAATATTGTATACTTTATTTTATTACCCCATATATTACTCAACCAGGTTCCCTCCAATCATCTTATAATCTTCCCAAAATCCAGGATATGACTTATTTACTGCGTCGCTTCCATCTATAATAACCGGATTTTTACACCTGATAGCAGCAATAGATAAAGCCATAGATATTCTGTGGTCATTATAGCTTACCACGGCTCCTCCATCTAAGCTTTCCCTGCCATTTATTATAAGGCTGTCTTCAAGCTCTGTTACATCAGCTCCTAATTTGTTAAGCTCAGTTGATATTGCCTTAAGCCTGTCGCTTTCCTTAAGCCTTAGCCTGGAGGCATTTATTATCCTGGTTTCACCCTGGCTTACTGATGCAATAACTGCCAGAATCGGAACTAAATCAGGAAAATCAGAAACGTCAATAACTATTCCATGTGTTCCGGATTTTGAGGATTTTATATCATTTCCTTCAATCTTAATATCTCCGCCCATTTTTTTAATAATATTTATTATTTCCATGTCACCCTGAAGTGAATTTATATTAAGACCCCGACAGGAAATATTACCTCCAAGAATACCTGCGGCTAAAAAAAAGGCTGCCTGAGAGAAGTCTCCCTCAACCCTGAAGTCTCCTGCTCTGTAAGTTTTATTTCCTTCTATGAGAAACTTTTTATAGTTATTGTTCTCTATTTCTATACCAAAATCTTTAAGTGCCTCTATTGTTAAATCAATATAGCCTTTAGACTCCAGATTTGATGTGATATTTATCTCAGAATTTCCAGTTAATAATGGAAGAGAGTACAGAAGACCTGTTATAAACTGGGAACTTACATTTCCTTCTACATTATATATACCGCTTTTCAGCTTTCCCTCCAGATGAAGAGGAAGCTTGCCATTTTGCAGGCTGTATCTGATATTTTTTTCATCAAATATTTTAAAATATGTATTTAAAGGCCTTTCGATAAGCTTTCCCTGTCCATGAAAATTTACACTGTTATCAACTGTCAGGGCTATTGGAATTAGAAATCTAAGTGTAGAGCCGGACTCGCCGCAGTTTAAGTCTCCTCCTTTAGCTTTAACACCAGATAATCCTTTGATAATTAAGCTGTGCTTATTTTCTTCTATTTCTGCTCCAAAATTTCTAAGGCAGTCTATAGTTGCCAGAATATCCTTTGAATAACTTATGTTTTCAATATGGGATATCCCATTTGACAGTGCTGCTGCTATTATAAGCCTGTGTGTAATGCTTTTAGATGCCGGTATATTTATTTTTCCATTTAATCCTGTTGGAATTATCTTAATTTTGCTCATAAAATACCCCTTATATCAGGAAATTGCATAATTACATTTGGGCTGATTTTTCAGGTTAAAATAACGAATTTTTCAACGTTTTTTAACTGAAAAAGTAAATTTTTTATTATGCAATTTCCTCCTTATATTAAAATAATGTCTTTTATATCTTTTTTATTTACCTTATGAATTATTACATCTCCAATTTCCCGTATCATTATAAGACTTATATCATCACAGCTTCCCTTTTTATCCAGCATTATTGTGTTTATTATGCTCTCCAGGTCATCTATCTCTGCTTCCCAGGGAAGATTATATTTAATCAAAAGACTTTTTATTCTTTCAGCTGTTCCGGACTTTGAAATGCCTTCTTTCTCTGATATTTTTGTAATATAGTACATTCCAATTGCTACAGCTTCACCATGAGAAAATTTGCTGAAGTTAAAGTATTTTTCTATGGCATGACCTATGGTATGGCCAAAGTTTAGAATCATTCTTTCTCCGGTATCTTTTTCGTCCTTTTCAACTACTCTCTTTTTTATATTGCAACAGGTAAATATGATATCCTCAATGGAGGCTACAAGCTGCTCTTTTCCATTTACGTTTTCTAATTTAGCGAATAAATCCTTATCTCTTATGCATCCGTATTTTATTACTTCTCCCATTCCATCATATAAAAATCTATCGCTTAAGGTATTTAGTACACCTGGATCAATAATTACTTTCTTGGGCTGATAAAAAGCACCTACCAGATTCTTACCTCTTTTAAGGTCTACACCTACTTTACCTCCTATACTGCTGTCGATCTGTGCCAAAAGGGATGTTGGAACCTGCACAAAGGGGATCCCCCTAAGATATGTGGCTGATGCAAATCCCGTCAAGTCCCCTATTACTCCTCCTCCTAAGGCCATTACTAAATCTGTCCTTGAAAGATTAAAATCTAAAAACTCATTATAAAGTGCAGTTACATTTTCAAGAGATTTTGTCTTCTCTCCAGGTTCCATAATAATCTTTTTAACATTAAAGCCGCTGCCCTCAAGAGATTTTATTACCTTATTTCCATAATAATAATCTACGTTTTTATCAGTTACTAATGCGACTTTCCCATGAGGATAAATTTTTTTTATCTCTTCTCCAATAAAATCTATAATTCCATTTTTAATAATTATATCGTAAGAGTTTCCAAATAAATCAATAGAT
>JBAXYJ010000122.1:0-8656 GCA_041670885.1 Clostridiaceae bacterium | reverse complement strand
ATACTTAAGTCTCCGCCTACAAGGTTCCCGTTTATTTCGTCATTTCTCCATAATTTAAACTCTTTTTTATAACCTGCTTCTATTTGATTTATTGTTAATCCTTCCCACTTTCCAAAGTTTATCTCTCTTATCTCACTTGAAATGATTGGGGCTAATTCTGTATCTTCTGTAATTACTTCTGCGGTTTTAAGAGCTCTTTTTAAAGGGCTTGCATAAATGCAGTCAAAATCTCCCCGGAGTCTTTCCTTAACGTAATGTGCCTGAATTATTCCTTCCTCTGATAAATTTATATCTGTACAGCCCTGGAATTTTCCGCTGGTATTCCACTTAGTTTCTCCATGTCTTACTAAAAAAACTTCTGTTTTCATTTGTATCTCCTAACATAGTAAAATGCATAATAGTTAATATTTATGCCATTTCCTAAAATAATAATAGTTTGTCTACAAATAATTATAACAAGTGAGATAATGGTGTCAATATTTGATCCTGTTATATTTTTTTATATAATATTTTATGAGATAAAAACACGATTCGGTTGGTAGTCCGGATGCGGTATTTCGTCAGTAACCTGCCCTCCTGGGGTTGTCCATTCGGAAGAAAAATGTAATCCTAAAAAAATGCAGAGAGAAATCAAAAAAACAACATCCCAAAAGGGCATTGGGACAAAAGCCCAGCAGGCAATAAAACTGGATTATGAAAACAAAAAAATTGAGAGAAAAATACTGTCAAGAGAAAAACGGGAAATTGAAGAAGAACTGAAATTTAAAAAAAGACAGGAAAAGAAGCTGCAGAAAAAAAGAGGACATTAAAAAGCACATTTTGTGCTTTTTATTAGTTATAAGTAAATGAAAAGAAAAAGCATTTCAGTTTTTAGTGCTATTGATTGTGCAATTTCCCCAAATATATGGTAGAATTGTAACTCGGAAGTTTAATTGATAAGAGGTATTGTATGGAAAAATATCAGGAAGCAGAAAGAAGTATATTTAAGAATTTCAGGAAAGAAATATGGGTAAAGTTTATTGCAGGGATTAAGGAGTATCAGCTGATTCAGGAAAATGATAAGATAGCTGTTTGTATATCAGGGGGTAAGGACTCTATGCTGCTTGCAAAATGTATGCAGCAGCTGCAAAAGTACAGCGATTTTCCTTTTGATTTAGAATTTCTTGTAATGGATCCCGGGTATAACAAAGAAAACAGGCAGCTTATAAGCTGCAACGCTGAAATTTTAAATATTCCGATTAAAATATTTGAAACAGATATTTTTGATATTGTAGATAAAGTAGAAGAATCCCCCTGCTATTTATGTGCAAAGATGAGAAGGGGATACCTATATAAAAATGCAGAAAAATTAGGCTGTAATAAAATAGCCCTAGGTCATCATTTTGATGATGCTATTGAGACCATACTTATGAGTATGCTCTATGGTGCAGAGATAAAAACTATGATGCCAAAGCTTCACAGCTTAAATTATCCCGGCATGGAGCTTATAAGGCCTCTTTATCTGGTAAAAGAAAAAGACATAATAGAATGGAAAAATTTTAATGAGCTGAAGTTTCTGCAATGTGCCTGCCGTTTTACGGAAAATTGTACAATAGATAATCATAAAGATTCGAAGCGTCTTGAAATGAAGAAACTAATTAAGAAATTCAGAAAAGTAAATTCTAACATTGATATGAATATATTCAGAAGTATACACAATGTAAATCTTGATACAATAATCGGGTATCACAAAGGTGAAAATAAGCATAATTTTTTAGATGATTATGAATAAGAAAAATATGTTTATAATCGGTATACAGGCAAATCCATTTAGTTAACAAAATGACAAACTATATAGAAGAATTTAACAAAAGTTAACAGAAATTTATGTAATGTATGTAAAACCCTTTAAATTAAAGGAAAATATTATATTCTTTATAAAATTAATTATAAAAATTGTTAAAAACATATCGAAAACTGTCTGCTTTTACTTGTGTTTTGTAGATTAACATATTAAAATAGTAACCAAGGAGATGATTTTTATGTTAAAACTAATGAGAGCACCATCAAAATATGTACAGGGAAAGGACGCACTTTTAGAAGCATACGAGAACACAAAGGATTTAGGTAAATCATTTTTGTTTGTATGCAGCAAAAGCGGATATAAGGCAGCAAAACCTAAAATTGATAAAAGTTTTGAAAACACTGGAATAAAGGTTCTTTATGAAGTATTCAGTGGAATCAGTTCTACTGGAGAAATAGAAAGAATGAGAAAGATTGTAAAGGAAAATAATATAGAGGTTGTTGGTGGAATAGGCGGTGGAAGCGCTATAGATACTGCTAAAGCAACAGCTTATTATGAAAAGCTGCCGGTTGTCATCATGCCAACAGTCGCAGCAACTGATGCACCATGTACCGGACTTTCAGTTATATATAATGATGATGGAACATTTTCAAATTATATATTCTACCCAAAGAATCCGGATACAGTAATTGTAGATACTGATATAATAGCAAAGGCTCCGGTTAAATTTTTAGTAGCTGGTATGGGAGATGCACTGGGAACATACTTTGAAGCAAGAGCATGCGTTAAGACAAATTCATTAAGCCTGGAGAACGGCGGAATAACAAAATCAGCCATGGCGTTATGTTCACTTTGCTATGAAACATTATTAGCTGATGGATTTAAAGCGAAATTAGCAGTAGAACAGGGAATTGTAACACCAGCTGTTGAAAACATAATAGAGGCAAACACATATTTAAGCGGTGTTGGTGCAGATAACGGCGGCCTGGCTGTAGCACATTCTGTATATAATGGATTTACAGCCTTAGAAGAATGTGAAAATACAATGCATGGAGACCTGGTTGCATTTGGAACTATAGCTCAGCTTGTCATAGAAAACGCTCCAAATGAAGAAATTGACGAAGTAATTGATTTCTGCATTTCTGTAGGACTTCCAATAACGCTGGAAGAGGTTGGCGTAACAGATGTAGAGAGAGTTCATATAGCAGCTGAAAAGGCATGTGCTCCTGGTGAATCAATTCATAATATGCTGGGAGATGTTACTCCGGAAGAATTATACAATGCATTACTAGCAGCTGATGCAATTGGAAAGACATATTTAGATTAATATAGATTTGATTAGCATCTGCAGTTAAACTTTGCAGGTGCTTTTATTATGCAGTCTCTTTTATTGAGGAAATTTCCCTGTGAAAAGAAGGTGTTTTTCTTTTTATAGGGAAATTTTATATTAAGGATAAAGTAAATTGTATAACTGAAAATCAAGGCAAAATGTAATTATATAATCTCCTGATTATCATAATGATAAAAAAGGAGTAATAAATATAAAATTGATAATAGTTTTATATGGATTTACCAGAAAAACATAAAATACAAACTGGCATGGTTATTGCTTATTAAAATTAGGAAGGATTAATAAATAAAAATTGGAGGAATTAATATGGCCAATATAAACAAGGAAGAAATATTGAAAGCTGCAGAAAGGTACAAGCAGAATATGTCTGATTTCTTAAGAGATATGATTGCCATTCCCAGTGAAAGCAGTAATGAAAAAGATGTAGTGCTTAGAATAAAAAAAGAAATGAAAAAGGTAGGCTTTGATAAAATAGAAATAGATCCAATGGGAAATGTATTTGGATATATTGGACATGGAAAACATATCATCGCAATGGATGCACATATCGATACAGTAGGTATTGGGGACATAAATCTATGGAATTTTGACCCTTATAAGGGCCTGGAGAATGATAATACTATATTTGGAAGAGGAGGCTCGGATCAGGAAGGCGGAATGGCTTCCATGGTATATGCAGGGAAAATAATTAAAGATTTAGGCCTGGAGGGTGATTATACTCTTATTGTCTCCGGAACAGTTCAGGAAGAAGACTGTGATGGGCTTTGCTGGCAGTATATTATAAATGAAGATAAGATTAAGCCGGAGTTCGTCCTAATTACAGAACCAACCTGCTGCAATATTTACAGAGGCCACAGAGGAAGAATGGAGATAAAGGTTACAACGCATGGACTTAGCTGCCATGGATCGGCTCCGGAGAGGGGAGACAATGCCATATTTAAAATGGCTCCAATTCTAAAAGAACTGGAGGAGCTAAATAATAGATTAATGTATGATAAATTTTTGGGAAAAGGAACGCTTACAGTATCTGAAATATTTTTCTCATCTCCATCTCGGTGTGCCGTAGCAGATGGCTGCAGTGTTTCAATTGACAGAAGGCTGACCTATGGAGAAACCTATGATTATGCTTTGGAGCAGATTAAAGCACTGCCTTCAGTTAAGATGGCAAAGGCTGATGTTGCTATGTACACCTATGAAAGGCCTTCCTATACTGATCTTGTATATAAAACAGACTGCTTCTTTCCAACTTGGGTTATCCCGGAGGATCATATTACCTGCGAAACTTTAAAAGACTGCTATAAATCATTATTTAATAAAGAACCTTTGGTTGACAAATGGACCTTTTCAACTAATGGTGTGTCAATAATGGGAAGATTCGGGATTCCCTGTATAGGCTTTGGACCAGGTCATGAGGATCAGGCTCATGCTCCTAATGAAAGAACTTGGAAGGATGAACTGGTAAAATGTGCTGCTATGTATGCGTTAGTTCCAATCACCTATGTTACGAGGCGAAATGATGAAAAAAATTAAATACCTTAAATGTTCAAAATGCGGTGCACTTTTTAGTGAAGAGGTTATGTATCATTGTCCTCACTGTGGCACAGAAGGAACGCTGTATGTGATATATGATATGGATCTAATTAAGAAGGAATTAAACAGAGAATACTTAGAGAATAATAAGGACTTTAGCTTATGGAGATATATGCCAATACTTCCGCTGGAGGGGGAGAGGGGCAGGACTCCTCTTCAGGTAGGCTGGACTCCAATCTATAAATCAAAGAGGCTGGAGAAACTTTTAAATATTAAAGATATTTATATAAAAGATGACGGAAGAAATCCAACAGCTTCCTTTAAAGATAGAGCAACAGCAGTAGGAATAGCTAAAGCTTACGATCTTAAAAAGGATATAATCTGTGCGGCTTCTACTGGAAATGCTGCTTCTTCATTATCCGGTTTTGCAGCCTGTATGGGGATAAAAAACTATATTTTTGTTCCAGAAACAATCCCTGAAGGAAAGCTGGCCCAGCTTTTAGTATTTGGAAGCAAGGTTATATTAGTTGACGGAGACTATGACACTACTTTTGACTTCTGCCTTAAAGCAGCAGAGCATTTTGGTTGGTATAACAGGAGCTGTGCTATTAACCCATATTTGGTAGAGGGGAAGAAAACAGCAGCTTTTGAGATATGTGAGCAGCTTAATTTTAAGGTCCCAGATAAGGTTATTATGTCAGTAGGTGATGGCTGCTCAATTTCCGGAGTATGGAAAGGCTTTAAAGAATTTTATGAATTGGGGATTATAGATAAGCTGCCTCAAATGGTATCTGTTCAGGCAGAGGGCTCCAATCCTGTAAATAGAGCTTATAGAGGAAACAAAAATGGATTTGATTACATTAAGCCTAAAACTATAGCGGACAGTATTTCAGTGGGAATACCAAGAAACGGATATAAGGCTCTAAGTACTCTAAGAGAAAGCAGCGGGATAGCAGTTGATGTAAGTGATGATGAAATATTAAAGGCAATGACTATTCTTGCAAGAAGTACCGGAGTATTTGGAGAGCCTGCAGGTGTAACAGGCTTTGCAGGACTTTTAAAGCTATCTGAGGAGGGGAAAATAGGCATTGACGAAAGCGTGGCGCTAATAGTTTCAGGCAGCGGGCTTAAGGATGTAAAATCAGCTCAGATGGCAGTAAAAAAACCTTCGATGATTAAACCTGATATGGATATATTAATAAAATATTTAAATGGAGGTAGTATAAATGTATAATTTGATTGACCTTACAATTAATGAAAAGCAGCTGAAAAAATCAGTAGAAAGGGCAAGAGAAAAAAATATTTTAATTCCAACCTTTAAAGAAATGAAAAATCCTGAAATAGTGCAAGACAAGATAAAAGAAAAATTAAAAGAAACAGGTCTCTGGGATGTAGACCCGATAAATTTATTCAGAATAACATGGAAAAATGAACCTGTTAGTTTCGGAGGCTTATTTAGAAAGCTTCCAAATTATATAGAAATACCAAAAGAAATTTCTGGAGTAAATGCAAGAATAATAGCATTATGTGGTAAATATTTTCCCACAGGCTCTCATAAAGTAGGGGCAAGCTTTGGGTGCTTAGTTCCAAAATTAATAACAGGTCAGTTTGATCCAACCTTCCATGAGGCTGTTTGGCCATCAACTGGAAACTACTGTAGGGGAGGGGCTTATGATTCGGCTTTGCTTGCATGTAAATCTATTGCAATACTTCCTGAAAACATGAGCAAAGAAAGATTTGATTGGCTTAAAAAGGTAGCGGGTGAGGTTATAGCAACACCAGGCTGTGAAAGCAATGTAAAAGAGATATATGATAAGACCTGGGAACTTAGAAAAACAAGAAAAAATGTTGTTATATTTAATCAGTTTGGTGAATTTGGAAATCATCTCTGGCATTATGAGATTACAGGAAATGCTATGGAAGAGGTTTTAAAAAATGAAATAGGAGAAAAAGGGAAATTAGCTGGTGTATGTTTGACTTCAGGTTCTGCTGGAACCTTAGGCTGTGGAGATTATTTAAAAGATATTTATCCAAATGCCAAGATAGTAGTAGGGGAGGCTCTTCAGTGTCCAACTCTTTTAAATAATGGTTTTGGGGGACATAAAATAGAGGGAATAGGTGATAAACATGTTCCTTGGATTCATAATGTGAAAAATACTGACATGGTAGCAGCCATAGATGAGAATGACAGCTTAGGTATGTTTAGGCTATTTAATGAGGAGCAAGGACAAAATTATTTAAATAGTATTGGAGTAAGCAGGGAATTAACCAGCAAGCTTTCATTAGTCGGAATATCTGGAGCTGCAAATATATTAACTAGCATTAAATTTGCAAAATACTATGAACTTACAGAAAATGATATTATTATGACTGTTCTTACTGATTCAGCTGAAATGTATCAGTCAAGACTTGCAGAAATGGAAGAAGAAAGAGGAGAAAAATATAACAGAGAAAATGCAGCAGTAGATCATAACAGGTACGTTTTAGGTATAAGAACAGATAATATGGAAGAGCTAACATATGAAAGCAAAAAAAGGATTCACAACTTAAAATATTATACTTGGATAGAGCAGCAGATGTATCCACTGGAGGAGCTTAATGCTCAGTGGTATGATTACGATAATTACTGGGGAAATCTCCATAAAATGGCACCAAAACTTGATAAGCTTATAACAGAATTTAATGAAATGACTGGTTTAGATAAATAATAGAAGGGCAGCCTGTATGGAGATTAACTCTATAAGACTGTCCTTTGTTTTCTAACAATATAGCTGGCGATTTTTTTAATTATTTAAATATTCAAAAAATATTAATTACATATTAATCCATTATATAAATATTCTGCTATAATAAAAGTATCAAAATGATAAAGGGTGATAATTTTGGCAGAATCAAGATTAAAACTGGTTCAGGATGAAGTAATGAAATATGCAAAGGTACTTTCTAATGTTTTAGATATGGATGTAGAAATAGTAGACATTGAATTAAACAGAATAGCAGGCACAGGAATTTTTAAAAGTAAAGTAAATGAGAATATTCTTGCTGAGGGTTATGTATATAAAAATGTAATAGAGACCGGTGAGCAGCAGATAATAAAAAATCCGGGTGAGCATTCATTATGTAAAAGGTGTTTAAAAAAGGGGAAATGTGAAGAAAAACTGGAACTTAGCAGCCCAATTATGTTGGGGAAGGAAGTAATTGGAGTCATAGGACTTATTTGTTCAACAGAGGATAAGAAAAACACGCTGATTAAAAAAATGGATTATCATTTGGAGTTTTTAAATCAAATATCTGAGTTTATTGCAGCAAAGGTTAACGAATACTTAGAGGATGAAAGAAATAAAACAATTATAAATAATTTAGAGCAAATAATAGACAGCGTAGATACCGGGATAATAATGACTTCTGAGGAAGGCACCATAGTACATATAAATAATACTGCTATAAAACAGCTGAGACTATTTAATAAAAGTCAATATAAATCTATAGATATTAAATCGAAGAATGAATACATTATGGGGGAAGAGGAGTTTAATGTAAAAATTGGCAGCAGAAGTTTTGATCTTTTAGGCCATTTAATTGACTTAAACACATCTCCATCATCACATAACAAGGTTTTTATATTTAACCAGATTAAAAAAATAAGAGACTACTGCAATTTAACCAGCAGCAATAATAGTATTACTACAGAAGATATTTTAGGGAAATCTAAAAGCATGAAAAGCTTAAAAGATAAAATTAAAAAGATTGGAAATTCTAATTCTACTGTACTTATTACCGGTGAAAGCGGAACGGGAAAGGAGCTTATAGCAAGGGCCATTCATTCTGAAAGTGACAGATATGACAAGCCCTTTATAGCTATAAACTGTGGTGCTATTCCGGAATCTCTTCTTGAAAGTGAGCTTTTTGGTTATGTAAAAGGAGCCTTCAGCGGTGCTAATTCCGGCGGAAGAATGGGGAAATTTGAGTTGGCAAATAAAGGAGTTATATTT
>JBAXYJ010000121.1:0-8675 GCA_041670885.1 Clostridiaceae bacterium | reverse complement strand
GAGACCTTATGAGGTTGGAGTTTTAGCAAGTCTTGGAATTACCCAGGTACCTGTATACAGTAAACTTAAAGCTGCTGTTATATCTACAGGTGATGAATTGGTTCCCTGTACTGAAAATATATCATTAGGAGAAGTCAGGGATATAAATACAGACTTATTATGCTCATTATTATTAAAAGATGGAATGGAGCCTGTAAGCTATGGAATAATAAAAGATGATTATAATCTTTTAAGGGAAACAGTAGGTAAAGCCTTAGGGGAGTGTGATATGGTTTTAATTTCAGGAGGAAGCTCTGTAGGAAAAAAAGACCAGACACTAAAGGTTTTAAACTCCTATGAAGATGGAAAGGTTTTAGCCCATGGAATATCAATAAAACCTGGGAAACCAACTATTATAGGAAAGAAAAAAGATAAGCTTATTATGGGACTTCCAGGGCATCCATTAGCATGCTCAGTAATTTATCAGGCAATTGTGAGAAAATTCATGTTCAGTTTGATGAATTATGAAGAAATAGTTTATCCAATAAATGCGGTAATGAAAATAAATTATCATAAAGCAAAGGGAAGAGAGGAATATTTGCCTGTAGCAGTTGAAAAATCAGGAGACAATCTGATTGCCAGCCCTGTATTTGGGAAATCAGGCCTTATTTCAGTTTTTTCAAAAGCTTACGGATATATAAGGATAGAAAAGGATATTGAAGGATTAAGAGAAGGACAGAGTGTTGAAATTTACCCTTTATAGCCTGACTTTTAATAATTCTTAATCCTGAATTAAACAAAGGAGATGTTTTTAATGGCTCGACAGGTCTTTTTGTCAAATATGGATATTAATGAGGCAATAAAATTATTTTTTAATAAATTAGAACCTATAAATATAAAAGAGGAAGTTATAAATACTTATCAGGCAGCAGGAAGAATTTCTTTCTCACCTGTATTTGCTAAAATGTCCTCACCTTTTTATAACAGCTCTGCCATGGATGGTATTGCTGCAAAAAGTTCAAAAACTAATGGGGCTTCTGAAAAAAACCATATTGAGCTAATCGAAGGAATAGATTATATAGTAGTTGATACAGGAGATCCAATCCCTAAAGAATTTGACTGTGTAATAATGGTAGAGGATTTAATAAACTTAGACAATGGGAATGTAGCTATATATAAAGGTGCTTATCCATGGCAGAATATCAGGCCTATAGGAGATGATATTGTTGAAACTCAGCTTATTATCCCTTCAAGACATACCATAAGGCCAATGGATATAGGAGCCATGATTGCAGGAGGAGTAAATCAGATTTCCGTATTTAAAAAGCCGGTGGTAGGAATAATACCCACGGGAACAGAAATTGTAGAACCAGGCACGATTCTTACGGTGGGAGATATTGTAGAATTTAATTCAAGAGTTTTCGGAGCACAGGTTGAAGAATGGGGAGGTACTCCTCACAGGTATAATATAGTAAAGGACGATTACCCTGCCATAAAAGAAACTGTAGCTAAAGCTATAGAAGAATGTGACATGGTGATTATTAATGCAGGGTCATCTGCAGGCAGAGAAGATTTTAGCAGCAAGGTTATTGAAGAGCTTGGACAGGTTTGTGTTCATGGAATATCAATAAAGCCTGGGAAACCTGCAATTCTTGGAAGTATCTCCGGGAAACCTATAATTGGTATACCAGGATATCCGGTA
Source organism: Clostridiaceae bacterium (assembly GCA_041670885.1). Taxonomy (GTDB): domain Bacteria; phylum Bacillota; class Clostridia; order Clostridiales; family Clostridiaceae; genus JAJBWD01. The sequence continues at coordinate 6,994 of JBAXYJ010000121.1, read as the reverse complement.
TCAGCCTATTTTGTAATGGAGAATATTTGCCAGAGGGTAGTTAAAGCCTTTTTAGGATTAAAAAAAGAAGAAGAAAAATATGTGGATACATATCTTACAAGGCGTATTATGTCTACACTAAAGTACCTGGAGTTTGTAAGAGTAAAAATTGGATATATCGGAGGAAGGTTTATAGCAACTCCTATTGGAAGAGGTGCGGGAACCACAATGTCCTTAGTAAGAGCTGACGGCGTAATTGAGATTCCTCAGGAAACGGAAGGCTATGAAGCAGGAACAAAAACTCAGGCAAAGCTTTTAAAATCTGAAAATGAAATTAAAAATACTATAGTCTGCATTGGAAGCCATGATCCAATAATAGATATAATAGCTGATCTTATTCATTCAAAAAGTCTTAAATATTATCTCTCTTCAGCCCACACCGGAAGTATGGGAGGCATAATGGCTTTAAAATCAGGGGAGACTCATATATCTCCAATCCATCTTCTTGATATGGAGGATGGAAGTTACAATATTTCTTATATTAAAAAATACCTGACGTCAAAAGCTATGGCACTTATTAAAGGTGTAGGAAGGGTTCAGGGTATAATGGTGCCAAAAGGGAACCCGCTTAATATAAAAGACATAAATGATATTAAAAGAGATGGAATAAGATTTGTAAACAGGCAGAGAGGGTCAGGAACCAGACTATTTTTAGATTATAATTTAAAAAAAGCAGGAATCAGCTCAATCGATGTTAATGGTTATGAAAGGGAAGAAGTAACCCACATAGGAGTTGCTGCAGTAGTGGCGGCAGATGATGCAGACTGTGGTCTTGGGATATATTCTGCAGCTAAAATGATGGGACTTGATTTTATTCCTTTAGGAAATGAGGAGTATGATTTTGCACTGCCTAAGGAATATTTAGATTTAGACATGATCAAAGAGTTTATTAATGTAATAAAGTCTTCTGAATTTAAATCAATGCTGGACCAATTGGGAGGCTACGATTATAAAAATATTGGCAGAATAATTGAAATATAAAATAATGAAAGGATACATTTAATGGCTAAAGTAGTAGAAGTAAACATAAGCGAAAAAAAAGGCGCGGTAAAACACCCAATTGAGAAGGGATACTTTAAAATTAATCACGGACTTGAAGGAGATGCTCATGCCGGAGATTGGCACAGGCAGGTAAGCTTCCTTGCACAAGAAAGCATAGATAAAATGACAGCAAAAGGTGCTGAAGGACTTACTCCCGGTAAATTTGCCGAAAATATAACTACTGAAGGAATAGTATTATATACGCTTCCTATAGGAACAAAGATGAAAGTAGGGGAAGTCTTATTTGAAGTAACTCAGATAGGAAAGGAATGCCATCAGGGCTGTGAAATAAGAAAGCTTATAGGGGACTGCGTTATGCCAAGAGAGGGCATTTTTGCCATAGTTTTAAAAGAAGGCTGGATAAAAGCCGGAGATGATATTGAAATATTGGAGGAGTAATATGAAGAAAATAACTTTATTTATTGGGTTAGTATTATTAACTGTTAGTTTATTAGGATGCGGCAAATCCTCTGGGAATGGTCAGGGAGGATTAAAAAATGAAAAGGTAGAAAATTATTCTGTAAAGATAGTATATGATGGAAAACAAGTTAAAAGCTATACAATTGATCAAATTAAAAAAATGCCTGTAATAAGCTTTGAATTAAATGGCTCAAAAGAAGAAGGACCTGATGTATCATATATATTAAAACAAAATAATATCACTGACTATTCAAAGATTAAATTTATTGGTATGACCAAGGATTCTATTACGCTGACAAAAGAAGAAGCTTCAAAGGATACTCTTGTGGATATAACTAACCATGATACGATTAAACTGGCAACAAAATCAGTAAAAAAGGATAAATGGATAAAGGATATTTCATCTATTGAAATAATAAAGTGATTAGGAATTGATAGGAATGAAAAAATATTTATGGGATTTGTCTATAAGTAGATAATCCTATAATTCTGCTTCAGGTGGGGGAGACTTCCCATCTGAAGACCCAATGCTCAGCTTTAGCTAAGCGAGTTCACTAATGGGAATTCAGGCAGTCATAATAAATCATACATTTTTTGTTTTTTTGGCAAAATGGCTGCTTATATAATTTACGTTGAAGTATCTAAAGTCAGCACTGATGAAAAGGAGTAATTATATGCGTATACTTTTATGTATAGATGATACGGACAATATTGAAAGCAGAGGAACTGGTGAACTGGCAACTCTTATTTCAAAAGAAATTGAAGAAAGAAACTGGGGGAAATGTAAAGGCATTACAAGGCATCAGTTATTTGTTCATCCTGATGTCCCTTATACTTCACATAACAGCTCAATGTGCTTTGAAGCAGATATTAATGAGGTTTGCCTAAATGATATTATTAGTTACGCTTCTGATTTTCTTGAAAAAGAAAGCGCTGAAGGCTCTGACCCTGGGTTATGCGTAATTTCTATTGACAAGCTTTCACAGACTGAAATGTTAATGGAATTTGGCAGGAAAGCAAAAAAAGAAATAATAACAATTCCTCAGGCTTATGATCTGGCAGAAAGACTTGGAGTACACTTATCTGAGCATGGAGGAACAGGTCAGGGAGTTATAGGGGCGCTGGCAGGAGCAGGGCTCAGGCTAAGCGGTAATGATGGCCGCTTCAAGGGAAAAATTAAGATTGAAAGTGAAACGGGTATTGAGAATGTAAATTACATTTTATCAAAAACTGGCTTTGACAGGGTAAAGGATATAAATGGTACTGATTGTAAAGGTGATGAAGTGGTTATACTGGGAGAAGTAAAAGCAGTACTTTTGGAAGGTAAATCAACACTTTTGGTGTTTGCAAATAATGGTAAAAATACAGGCAGAACATTATGGGAAACATGCACCAAACAGCAGATAAAATCATTCTAAAGGAGGAAATATATGAATTATTTCAATTTAAAAGGTGAATTTACAGGAAGCAAAGAAGATTATGATATAGCTGGCAAGATATCCAAGGAATGTAAATATTTTAAATTGGATGATGAAGATGAACTCGTTTCAGATGAAGAAATTTCTTGCTTTAACTGCAGGTACAGAAGATGGAGCATTAAATCCTTTACCTGCAAAAACATGGAAGGATAATATTATGGATAAACTAATTGAAGCATCCCATAAAAGATGCTCAAGGCTAGGAATTACCCCTGAAAATACGTACAGCAGAAAGATATTGGATGGAGAAAATTTAAAGAAAAAACGTGAAGAAAATAAAGAGCTTATAAAAGCTGCGGCTCCTTATATAAGTCAGTTATACGATTTTGTAAGGGGCTCAGATTTTTTTGCGGTTTTATGTGATGGTGAAGGATGTATATTAGACATTATAGGCGATGAAAAAATTTTATCTGAAGCCAAAGGTTTAAAAATGATTATTGGAGCTTATATGGATGAAGTAAATATAGGCACAAATGCAATAGGGCTGGTGATTACCGAAAAAAAACCTGTTCAGATGTCCGGAAAGGATCATTTCATCAAGGCATACCACAAATGGACCTGTTCTGCGGCACCAATTAAAGATAAAAATGGGAACATTACCGGTGTGATTAATTTAACAGGTTATATAAATAATGTTCATCTGCATACTCTGGGTATGGTAGCGGCAGCAGCAAATACCATTGAAAAAATCATTGAAGCTGATATCTATAATAAAAGAATTGAAAATATCTTTAATTCTATAATTTCAGGCATATTAACCTGTGATTTAAACGGAAATATTATATATATGAATCAGCAGGCTCCTAAAATGTTGGGACTTAAAAAAAATGAAATTATTAAAATGAAGGTTTGGGATTTAATAAAAAACTGGGATGAAATTATAGAGCACCTTAAAAATAAAGAATCTTTTATCGATGAGGACATATATACAAATGAAAAAGTTAAAAAATCTGAATTTACTGTAACAGCTTGTCCTATATATGATTCAGAAATGAATATTTTAGAAGTAACACTTATATTTTATGAAATAAAAAAGAACAGAAAGTTGGCAGGTAAAATATTGGGGGGGCAGGCATTATATACTTTTGATAAAATAATAGGGAAAAGTGATAACATAAAGGAACTTATTGAATACTCAAAAAAGATAGCAGACAGTAAATCCACTATACTAATAACAGGTGAAAGCGGAACAGGAAAAGAAATATTTGCTCAGGCTATACATAATTACAGTAATAGAAAAGGTGAGCCTTTTATAGCTGTTAATTGTGGTGCTGTGCCCAGAACTCTTATGGAATCTGAGTTTTTTGGATATGAAGAAGGATCATTTACAGGGGCTAAAAAAGGAGGAAATGCAGGTAAGTTTGAATTAGCAGACGGAGGAACTATATTTCTTGATGAAATAGGAGAGACGCCGCTGGATATGCAGATTAAACTTTTAAGGGTAATAGAAGAAGGAGTACTAAGCAGGATAGGGAGCTCAAAACAAATTTCTGTAGATGTAAGAATAATGGCAGCAACAAATAGGGATTTAAAGGAAGAAGTAAAAAAAGGAAACTTTAGAAAAGACCTTTATTACAGATTAGACGTACTTCCTCTTTATCTTCCTCCACTTCGAGAAAGAAGGGATGATATCCCTGAGCTTGTTAATTACTATATGAATAAAACCTGCAGAAGGCTTAACAGGCATACAATAAACTTACCTGAAGACTATATGGAATATTTAAAAAGTTATGACTGGCCGGGGAACATAAGAGAGCTGGAAAATGTAATAGAATATATTATCAACTCAGAAGTAATTCAAAAGAACTTGTTTAATGAGCCGGTTAAGGAGCAGATGAACACCCAGAATATAAATTTAAACCTTAGCCTGGAGCAGATGGAAAAACAATATTTAACTAAGGTTGTTAGAGAAGCTGATGGAAATATGACATTAGCATCAAAAATATTAGAAATTGGAAGAAATACATTATATAGAAAGATGGAAAAATATAATATAGAATGTCCTAAAACGAAAAATAATTCCAATTTGGAACATAATTAAACTACTTCATTTAAATCCTTTGATGAGTAAAAATAAGTGCTGCGCAGCACTAGTAATATTTTTATAAAATGAAGTTTTTGATAAAAAAGGATATGCTGAAGATATTGTTAAAACCCTGGGAATAGAAAAGTCTGAAATAGCCATTCTTCTTTTTAATGGCATTGATGGGGAACGGAAAAGAAATTGAAAGAGTGGGATGCTTTGGAGCTTTCCCCAATGGCTGAGGGAGGCTGACATATTAAAAGGATATTCTTGAAATTACAAATTCCTAAATTTTATATACAGTATACTTCTAAAGATGATATAATTTTAGTAGTATACTGTATTTTTATTTGGGGGTATAAAATGAAAAAAAGTATAATTATTATAATCCTAATTGTATGTATAGCAGTTTTGTCTTTTTCTGTAGGAAAAAATTGGAAAAAAGATAGTTCTTTTAGTATGGCAGTTCAGGAATATCTGGAAAACAGAGAAAATTTTCTTGTTAAAAATTATCAGCCACTTGATATAAATGCTAAGTATCCTGATATGGGTATAGTTAGTGATGATTTAAAATCCTACGATGTGTATTTACTTGGGGGAAATAAGGAAAATAAAATTAATGATGATATGGAAAATTACTTTATAAAATATTTTGTTCAAAAGCAGGGAGTTAAACATATTGTTTTAGATATTCCATATAGTGTTTCAGTTAATTTAAATAAATATATACAAACCGGTGACACAAATTATATTAAATCCTTCAGTGAATATATGCTTCTGTCTGGAGATTATAAAATAGAGTTAAACAGGAACTGGCAGCAGATAAAAGAATATTCAGACTCACTGCCAAAAGATAAAAAATTTCAAATTACAGGATTTAATATGAATGTAAATCCATATTACACATCTAATATAATAAAGAATCTGATAAAAGGGAAAAATATTGAAAGTATACCCAATTTAAAAAATTTAGAGGGATTAATCAAGGGAGACAAGGGAGACAAGGTAAACGAGCAGGATATAAAAAAGTTAAATGAGGCAGCACTAAAGATTAAAAATGAAATAGGAAATGCAGGATATAAAACCATATTCAAAAATGATTATTTATCTCTCAGGCTTCTTATAAATGAGCTGGAATCATCAACAAAGATTATCCTTAATAAGTATTCTAAGGACGATATAGAAAAGCAGCAGCAAAGCTTTTTTAAAGAAAACTATGATTTATACAGCCCATCAAATACAGGCAAATACTTTGCAAGTTTAGATGTTACAAATATAGTTAACAGCAGCTTTAAGGGTACTATATACAAAATAGGTATTCTTTATATAAAAACCAATGGAGAAAACCCAATTATATATAACGATCTATTGCCCTATATTGAGGATAAAGATGCGGCGGTAGCATTTAGGACAAAAGGAAAATACTCTCCATTTAATTATGAAAATCTAACCATACTTTCGGATAAATTCGATTCGTCAAATACAACTAAGATATCAGATGATTTTAACCTGATTGTTTTAGTAAAAAGTGATAAGAAATAAGGCATAATATGCCTTATTTCGATGCTTCTTCAGTTTTAATTGAATCTTTAATCAGAGAGTTTAATGTAATAAACTCTTTTTCAGTTAAGTATCGCCACCTGCCTGACTTTAAATTACCCAATTTTATATTCATGATTCTTATTCTTTTAAGTCTCTTAACTTTGTATCCTAATTTTTCGCACATCCTTCTTATCTGCCTGTTTAAGCCTTCTGTAAGGATAATTCTAAATTGATTTATATCTTCTTTATATATACTGCAGGGCTTTGTTTTTCGCCCTAGTATATTAACTCCGCTGCTCATTTTATCTAAAAAATCCTGAGTAATTTCCTTATCAGTCCAAACCAGATATTCTTTCTCATGATTATTTCCTGCTCTTAATATCTTATTTACTATATCACCGTCATTTGTAAGAAGTATAAGACCTTCTGAAGGTTTATCCAGCCTGCCTAT